>NZ_JBVVAJ010000010.1:0-169331 GCF_055792805.1 Microvirga sp. HS2 | reverse complement strand
AAAAGCGCAAGACAAAGGTCGATGTCTTGTTCCAAGCAGCCCCAAAGGGCCGCCGCAAGGACACCGCCGCCTGCGCTTCTTCTTCCTTCTTCACTTGTCAAAGAGCAGCATCACCAAAGATGCGGTCCCGTCCGGGACACCGGCCAAAGACCCCGAAGAGCCCGCCGGAAGCAGCAGCCCCAAGGCCGCCGCCGATGAAGGGGTGTCTACCCGATCCGAACCGCCCCGTCAACACCCGTTCGAAAGAAGTTCCGAACAATTGGCAAGTGTTCACCAGGGCCGAACGGCGCCAGACACAGCATATCCGCTCCCGGACGACAGCAATCGTCCAGGCTGAACCTGCCGAACGGGCCAAACCCGCCGGCGAAGACTGAAGGATATGCTCCAGAGGAGCCCCAAAACACCGCAGGTCGCCCCGCCAATGCCAAAAGGCTCTTGGATCGCCGAACACAAAGTCTCGGCCCAAGCCCCTCGAACCTGTGACGGCGTGAGCGGCGCGACCGACGACATGACATCGCTCCCGGGCAAAGGCTCAGGAACTGATCGTCAGCGGGTTCGGAAAAAAATAACCGCGCTCGCCGGCTCTCGCCACGGCGCGGGGCGCGACACATACCCCATCCTCACCCCTTTGCAAGATAAAAACTGCCGCATGAGGGGAGGGCGGCCACATGCTCTGCCAGAGAGAGGCCGGAAGAAGCATCATCGCTCGACTTACTAACGGTGTCTTTACCCGTGTTGGCCAAAGTCCGGCGAACCGCACCGGCGGTGTGTCGATTTCCAGCTCCAGCAGATTTGTCAGTTCTCATGCGTAAGCCATTTAAGCCCAACGACTTCGTTGCAACGACAGCCCGTTCAGAAGGCAGAATCCCCGAAATGCGAGCGGAGATTCACGAGCGGGCCGATTCGACGCAATCGGGGAGTGATCGATTCGTGTGGGAGGCGCCCTGGTCGTCTGCCGGGGAGACCGAGCCCGGCTGGTGGAAGGCCTTTGCGCTCGACAAGGATGTGAGGGCGACGCGCACTCCCGACCGTTTCATCAGAAAGCAGCCGGAGACCAATGTCGTGCCGCTTCCGGCCAGCGAGGCCATGAATGCCGTTCGTCTCGCACGGGCCGCCGACCGGTCCTGCGAGGAGGCGATCCGGACGCGGCTGGAGCGGCTGCGGGCGGCCATGGAAACCAAGTCGACCATTTTTTCTTCGCCCACGCCTCAAGCGGAATCGTCCACCGTCGCCGGACAGGCTGCCATGGCACCCGAACGTGAAAGGGCGGAGCCGCCGGCTCCGCGCCCTGAAACCACCGAGGTGCCGACCAGCGGAGCGACCTCCGAGGCCATCGAAGCGGCGATCGAGCCCGAGAGCCCGGAGCTGTGCGCAGCTCCGATCGACAGCATGAGCGACGAGGCGGTGGAGGACCATCCTGCTGCCGAGGAGAGTACTCCTGACCACGCTGTCGAGCAGCGGTTGCCGGTTCCCGTCGAAGCCTCAAGGCTGGGCTTTTGCGCCTTTGCCTTCCAGTCCCGCCTTTATCGGACCGTCACCTCTTTCGAGCCGGGGTCTGCCGTCGACCTGCTGGTGCCGGACGTCGTCGGCGACGACAGCCTTCCCGAGGACGGCTTTGCCGACGAGGAGGAGATGCCAGCCCGATTCAAGGAGATCCCGGACGACGTTTCCGAATGGCGTGAGGTCGAGGAGACGGCCGCTCCCGATGAGGCTGATATCGCGCCCGATGAGGCGGGGATCGCGGACGAACCGGCTGCCGACGCATTCGACCCGGGTTATCTGGCTCTCTATGGAGAGGAAATCGCACCGGCTCCGATCGGGCAGAAGACTGCCGAAGAAATTCCGGAGGCGGTCACGGATATCGTCCCCGAGACGGCCGAGGTTGTGGCGCCGCTTGCCCCTGCACCCCTTGCTCGCGTTATCGAGTTTCGCGCTCCGGAGCGCGCGAGGAGCGCAGGCTATGAGCTCCCCGACGTCGAGCTGCTGGCAGAGCCCCCCGAGACCGAGGGGGACGTTCTCACGGAGGACATCCTTGAGGAGAGGGCCGGCCGCGTCGAGAAGGTCATTCGCGACTTTGGTGTGAAGGGCGAGGTTATTCATGTTCGTCCAGGGCCCGTCGTCACTCTCTACGAACTGGAGCCCGCCCCGGGGGTGAAATCCTCCCGCGTGATCGCTCTCTCCGAGGATATCGCCCGCTCGATGAGCGCGGTTTCGGCCCGCGTCGCCGTGATCCCGGGCCGCAACGCGATCGGCATCGAACTGCCGAACGATACCCGTGAAACGGTGTATCTCCGCGAGATGCTCGAGACGGCCGACTTCAAGGCCTCGACGCAGAAGCTTCCGATCTGCCTCGGCAAGACCATCGGCGGCGAGCCGGTGATCGCCGATCTCGCCCGCATGCCGCACCTGCTGGTCGCCGGCACCACCGGCTCGGGCAAGTCGGTGGCGATCAACACCATGATCCTGTCGCTGCTTTATCGCTTCAGCCCGGAGCAGTGCCGCCTGATCATGGTCGATCCCAAGATGCTCGAACTCTCCGTCTATGACGGCATCCCGCATCTGCTCACCCCCGTGGTCACCGACCCCAAGAAGGCGATCATCGCCTTGCGCTGGGCGGTGCGCGAGATGGAGGACCGCTACAAGAAGATGGCGCGGCTGGGCGTGCGCAACATCGACGGCTTCAACGCCCGCGTGAGCGAGGCCCAAGCCAGGGGCGAAACCATCACGCGGACGGTCGAGACGGGCTTCGACAAGGAGACCGGAAAGGCGGTCTACGAGGAGGTTACGCTCGATCTCACGCCTCTTCCCTACATTGTGGTGATCGTGGACGAGATGGCCGACCTGATGATGGTGGCGGGCAAGGAGATCGAGGGCGCGATCCAGCGTCTGGCCCAGATGGCGCGCGCCGCCGGCATCCACGTGATCCTGGCGACGCAACGCCCCTCCGTGGACGTGATCACCGGCACGATCAAGGCGAACTTCCCGACCCGCATCTCGTTCCAGGTCACCTCCAAGATCGACAGCCGCACGATCCTGGGCGAGATGGGCGCCGAGCAGCTGCTCGGCCAGGGTGACATGCTCTACATGGCCGGCGGCGGGCGTATCACCCGCGTCCACGGCCCCTTCTGCTCCGACGAGGAAGTGGAAAAGGTGGTCAATCACCTCAAGCGCCAGGGCGAACCGGTCTATCTCGATGCCGTGACGGCCGATGACGAAGAGCCGGAGGATCTGGATGCGCCGGAGCTCTCTGCCGAGGATGACGACATCGGCTTGGGGGCGTCGGACATCTACGAGCAGGCCGTCGGCATTGTCCTTCGACACAAGAAGGCGTCGACGAGCTATATCCAGCGCCGGCTGCAGATCGGCTACAACCGCGCCGCCTCGCTCATGGAACGCATGGAGCATGAGGGTATCGTCGGGCCCGCCAATCACGCCGGCAAACGCGAGATCCTGCGTGGGATGGGCGAAGACTAGGGCGCCGGACGTACAAAGTGGAATCCACTTTTTCCTACGATGCGCCAGAAAGAAGGCTCTGGAGGGCGATCCTTTCACGGATCGCCTTCCGGCGGCCGCTGACCCAGAATGGAACGACCAATCGCGAAATTGATCAAACGCAAGATCGCCGCGGGCGCTGCGTGCTTTAGTCTCCCTGCGTGAGGGATTGACGATGCACAAGAATTTCACGCTTCCAGACTTGCAGGCGGAAATGGACCTTCTCGAGGGGGGAGGGCAGCTCCAGGTCGCCCATGCCGATATCCAGCGCCTCTTCGGCGGGAATGACGTCGCCCAGGAACGCCTCTCGCGGTTTGCGCGAGGCCACAACTGCCTGATCATCCGCACGGGACATGGCGTCACGTTTCGCAGAATTCCCACGCCTGTTGTCAGCGACAGAACGTATGAGTGAGGTGTCTCGCCCCAGCCGTGGTTAGTGCAGAAGGCCCGGCTCGCCATGCGAAAAAAGGCAAAGCTGGGAAAGGGGCTGATGCCCACGAGGGGAAACAGCTCTAGCCGGGAATGCGCGACGGTCGGTCACGTCATTCAGCCTTGCGAGTTCGCATCCTGCGCATGGAGTTCTCCGTCCGTCGCGGCGTCATCCGCGCCCGCCATGAGGCGCAGCACGGCCGTTTGCTCGTTGAACGGCAGTTCGATGACACAGCGGACGCCATCCGCCGTGAAGTTCAGCGCCGTTTCCGCAGCAAGCTCGTAAGGAAGCGTCCGCTCGATCAGTTCCGAGCCGAAGCCTCGCCGCCGGGGGGTGACGTTGGCTGGGGAGCCTCCCTCTTCCCGCCATTCCAGCCTGAGCTTTTTCTGCCCGTCATTTCCGTCGATCAGCCAAACCACTTCGATGTGGCCGCCCTTTTCGGAGAGGGCGCCATATTTGACGGCGTTGGTGGTCAGCTCATGCACGGCCAGCCCCAATGTCTCTGCGGTCTCTGCCTTGAGGCGCACGGGAGGGCCGTGGACGTGAGCCATTTTCTCGTCCTGTACCGTATGCGCCAGCAGCTCGTCCCGAACGAGTTCCTCAAGATTGACGCCGTTGTCGGCGGATCTCGTCGCCATCGTCTGAGTGCGGGCGAAGGAATCGATGCGCCCTTCGAGGTGCATGGCGTAATCGTCGATGGTTTCACTCGTCGCGGCGGTCCTCCGCGCGATGGACCGAACCACGGACAGGGTGTTGCGCACGCGGTGCTGCAGCTCAGCCAGAAGTCGCTTCGTGCGTTTCTCGCTTTCGCGCAGAGCCTTCTCGGCGCGAATGCGTTCCGTCAGATCGATCGCCACGGCGACGCCGCCCACCACGTTCCCATTCGCGTCGCGGCGAGCGTTGACGCTGTTGCGCACCCAGATGATGGAGCCATCCGGGCGCTGGTGCCGCTTCTCGATCACGAAAGGCTCGCCGCCCGAGAGCGCCCGCTCCACCAAGGGTTTGTTGCACGGCCAGTCCTCGGGATATGTCAGCTCCTCGACGGTATGGCCGACGATCTGCTCGCGGGCTCGTCCGACAATCGCGCAATAGCGGTCGTTGACGTAGATCACGCGTCCGTCCCGATCCACCATCGCAATGCCGACATCGACCTGCTCCGCCATGGCGCGGAACCGCTCCTCGCTCTCGCGCAGCGCCCGTTGCGCGCGGGTGAGGGGGGTCACGTCCGTGAACGTCACCACCGCGCCGCCGATATAGTTGTCGATGCTGCGGTAGGGGAGGACCCGGAGCATGTAGCGGGTTCCCCTCGTCGGATCGCCGATTTCGCGCTCCACGCTGCCGAGCGTGCGCATCACATGGCGGACATCTTCCTGCAGCTCGTCGTAGGCGATGCGGGATTTGATGTGGGCGATGGGCCGGCCGATATCCGTTTCGACCAGATGGAAGATCTCGGCCACGGCGGGGGTGAAGTTCATCACCCGCTGCTCGTTGTCGAGGAAGACCGTCGCGATCTGGGTGCTCTCGAGAAGGTTCTTCAGATCGCTGTTGGAACGCGCGAGCTCCTGAACGCGATGCGCCAGCTCGCCATTGACCGTGGTCAGCTCCTCGTTGACCGATTGCAGCTCTTCCTTGGAGGTCTCGAGCTCCTCGTTGGCCGACTGGAGTTCCTCGTTCAGGGATTGGTATTCCTCGTTCGAGGATTTCAGCTCCTCGTTCGTGCTTTCCAGCTCCTCGATGGTCGCCTGGAGACGTTCCCGGGTGAGCCGCAGCTCCTCCTCGAGCCGCTGGACATGTTCGTCATACCGGTGGGGGGCATCCGGGGCGCCGCGTCCAGCCTCGTGCAAACGAGCCGGACTGTCCTTGAAGATCACCACGTAGCCGGGTCTGGAATCGGATTGCTCCCGAATGGGTTCGACGACGATGTCGGCGATCAGCTGGCCGCCGTTGGTACCGATGGTGAGCCCCTCGACCTGGACGGTTTGATGCTTTTCCGCCGCCTCGGTCAGGGCCGCGCGCAGGTTGAGGCGCAGATCGTTATGAACGAGGCTCAACAGGTTGAGCGTTGCCGCGCCGCCGGCGGGCTCGATGTAGCGGCCCATCCTGCCGGAGAAATGCAGGACGTCGAAGTTGTCGTCCGTCACCACATAGGCAGGAGCATAGCGCTCGGCAATGTTCTCGGCCTTGCGGGTCAGGCCGCTTTCGATCAGGCGCGGGCGAAGCGGCGCGGGGTGTGCCGTCGGCCGCCTGTCCACGGCGGTGAACGGGAAATCCGGCAGAATCCTGGCCGTCGTCTCGAGACGCCGGAAGATGCGAAAGCCTCGATCCACAGGGGCGAAGAGCCGCGTGTGACGCGAGATGTTCTCAGAATTCCCCAGAAACAGGAAGCCGCCCGGACGGAGGGCGAAGTGGAAGAGGGGGATCACACGGTCCTGAAGATCGGCGTTGAGATAGATCAGCAGGTTGCGGCAGGAAATCATGTTGAGCCGTGAGAACGGCGCGTCCTTGATGGCGCTGTGCTGCGAGAAAATGCACATTTCCCGCAGCTCCTTGACCACGCAGTACGTGTTGCCTTCCTTGATGAACCAGCGTGCCAGGCGCTCGGGCGTCATGTCCTTTGAGATAGCTTCCGTATAACGCCCGACCCGGGCCGCCGTGAGGGCGCGGCCATCGATATCGGTCGCGAAAATCTGAACATGCGGCACGGCATCCAGCTTGGCCATGTGCTCGCGCAGGAGAATGGCGATGGAATAGGCCTCCTCGCCCGTGGAGCATCCGAGAACCCAGATCCGAAGATTGTCGCCGCGGGTTTTCCCCTCGAACAGCTTGGGAATGATCTGGCTTTCCAGAAGCTCGAATTCCCGGGGGTCCCGAAAGAACTGGGTCACGCCGATCAGAAGATCGTTGAAGAGATTCTGGGGCTCGTCTCCCTGCGTCCGCAGCACTTCGATATACGTGTCGACAGTGTCGGCCTGCACCACCTGCATACGGCGCTGGACGCGCCTGAGGAACGTGTTCGGCTTGTAGCCGTGGAAGTCGTGTCCGGTCTTGTTGCGCAGGATCGTCGCAACGCTCGCGAGAGCGCCTGAAATCTCGGTGGCCTCGGTCTCGATGCGGGCAGTCTTGCTGTAGCGGGCGAGGTGCCTTGCATAGAGCATCACGCGCTGCGCCAGCTGCTCGGGAGGCAGGACGAAGTCGACGATGGCGCTGGGGTCGTGGGTGAGGGCGATGCCCTCCGGCGTGACCTCCCCGCTCTCCTCGGCCAGGGTCAGGCCGCCGGCCTCCTTGATCACCGTGACGCCCAGCGTTCCGTCTCCGTCGGTCCCGGAGAAGACGATGCCGACGATCTGCCGCTCCTGATTGTCGATCTCCGGATCCTGCGCGGCCGACACGAAAAAGCTGTCGATGGTCCCGCGCTCCCCTGGCGGCTCCTGAGCAGTGCGGCTGACGAAATGCCCATGCTCCAGAGTCAGGATTCTGTTGGTCTCCGACCAGTAGACTTTGCCGGGTTCCACGGGGCATCCATCGGTCGCCAGGGTCAATTGGCGCCCGCGCTCCGCCAGGTTTTGTCTGAGCCGTTCCGCGTCCAAAGCCTCCCGGTGCTGAAAGACGAGAACGACCGTCATGGCGCTGTCGGGCTCCAGCTCAGCCAGAAAGCGCTCGACCGGTTGGCTGTTCGCTCCAGACGCTCCGACGGCAACGATCAGTTTCGTGGAGGCGTTTCCGTTCTGGGAACTGCCGTCAACGGTCTTGGAAGGAGGCGCGTTCTTGTTCTTCTTTTTGGGGGCCAATGTTGAATATCCCTGCTCGGGAGAGGATTTGCCATATTAAGAGGAAACGCGCCATTTCTCAAAGCCGGTGCCGGGTAGCCTATTCGGTCGAGGTCCGCCCACCTTCCTCGACCTGCGTTCCGAGCGGCTTCATGGATTTCAGAACGGCCCGGCGAAGGGTGTCGGCGTACTGGCGGTACTCGGCGGAGCGCTCCCCGTACATCTCGGCCACGGCCATGCGGCCGCTGCGCCGCCCGTCCTCCGCCATGCGGGAGACCAGTTCGGCCCGTTCCTCGATGATGCGCAACGCGACACGCAGCGCCTCGTCGACGGCGTCCTCCTGCTCTTTGGCCAGAACGTCGGCCGTGAACGCGTGGCCGACCTGGCACCGGAAACGGAGGGGCTTGGCGTTTCGAATCTTCGAGAGGGCGCCTCCACAGGCGGGGCAGGTGAACGCAGCCGGGTCCGAGAATTCTCCGATGACCTCCGAATCGACCCTTTCTCCCGCCGCGATCGCCACCTCCAGGTGGATCTCCGGCGGAGCCGGGAGATTGGGGCCGGCCGTTTCGCGGGCGAGATTGGACAAGACATCGCCAAGCCCGACGCTCGGGACCGAGTGATCGACCGTCACGGCTGCAAGGGCGCTCCGAGGCATCTCGTCGGCGGTGGCGTCGGCCGGATCCTGGACGATGGCGATGCCCCCGCAGCGCTTGACGGCTTCGAGGCCGGAGGCCCCATCGTTGAGAAAACCGCTCAGGATCACCCCGATCACACGTGAGCCATAGGCAACCGCCGCCGACCGGAAGAGGGGATCGATGGCCGGCCTCGCCAAGTTCTCCCGCGGGCCGCGGCCGAGTTTAACGCGTCCCTCGGTCAGGATGAGGTGATGGTCGGGGGGCGCGAGATAGACATTTCCCGGCTCGATGGCCATTCCGTCGATCGCCTGGTGGACGGGCAGGGGGCCGGCGGCTGAAGCGACGGTCGACAGGATGCCGATGCTGCGGGCCGGGATGTGCAGGACGATGAAGATTGCGGCCGGCAGATCCGCCGGGAGTGCGCCGAGAATGGTCTTGAGGGGAGCCGTCGCCCCCGAGGAGCCTCCAATGACGATGATGTCCCGATTGCTCATGGGCGGCCCTCATTTCGACCTGATTTGGGAGGCAACAATGGGCTGTTGCCACGGTTCCATCGAAAATCCCGAATGTCGTTCGTTCGGGTGGACCGGAAACCGGGCTTGTCGAAGATGTCCTCCTTCGAGGGCGGAGAGTCCGTCATGAGCAAGCCGATGGTTGATCCCGCCGCCGAAAGAGAGCACCTCGCCAGGGCCGAGCGGGATATCGTCGAGGGCGAGAGGCGTGTCACGCGCCAGGCTCTCCTCGTCGAGGAGATGCGGCGGGACGGCTATGATACCGCCGAAGCGGAGCGGTATCTGCTGACCTTACGGGAGACGCTCGCTTGCTGGTACGATCACAGGGACCTGATCCTACGGGAGCTGGAGCGGCATAATGCGTTTCCCTCCCACCGCTAGCCCGCGGCGATGATGCTCTAGTTAAAAGGCGATGGACACGAAGCCCGGGACAACTGTCGCAGCCGCCGTGACCGACGCCTGTCGCCCCGCGACGCCTGATAGGCCTGGAGGCGCTCGATGAATCTCGCACCCGCCGCGCAGACAGGGCAGCATCCGCTCCTCCGGAAGCTGGAGGCCCTCGGCAGACTGTCGGACGAGGAGAGACAGGCGGTTCTGGACCTGCCTCACGTGACCAAGGTGTTCGAGGCCGATACCGACATTGTTCAGGATGGGGACCGCCCATCCGATTGCTGCCTTGTCCTCGATGGCTTCGTCTGCCGCTATAAGATCCTCCCTGACGGCAAGCGGCAGATCATGGGGTTCTATATTCCGGGCGATATCCCGGACCTGCAGAGCCTCCATCTCGTCGTGATGGACAACAGCATCGGCACCCTTGTGGCGAGCCGCGTGGCTCTGATTCCGCACCAGAATTTGCTGTATGTGCTGCGGCGCTACCCCAACCTTGCGGATCTTTTCTGGCGCGACACCCTGGTCGATTCTGCCATATTCCGCCAGTGGATGATCTCCATCGGCCGCCGAACCGCCTTCCAGCGGATGGCCCATCTCCTGTGCGAGCTCCAGATCCGCTTGGATGCCGTCGGCCTGACCAGGGACAATGGTTACAACCTGCCGGTGACCCAGAACGAGCTGGCGGATGCCCTGGGATTGTCGACCGTTCACGTGAACCGCGTCCTGCAGGATCTCAGGGCCGAGGGGCTGATCGTCCTGCGGGGAGGCGCTTTGACCATTCCGGACTGGGAGGCGCTCCAAAACGCCGGTGAGTTCGACCCGGCTTACCTTCAACAGATGAGATGACGGCACCTTCGCGGCCCGACAGGAGCCAGGGCCGGTGTCCCAGCCTTGCATTCTGGCGCGGAATTGAGGTGAGGGGGCCCCGAAATCGGCCTGAGCGGGAGGTGGCGGGCCTCAGGTGCCAGAAGAGACATTCGATCAGCTCCGGTCTCCCGTCCAGGCCTCGATGGCTTCCTTGAGCCCATCGGGCAGATCGATCAGAGTTTCGGCGGCGGGAGCCGTGATCGAGGACGCCAGCTCGGAGAGGAATGTTCGATATTTCTCCACCTTCGGCTCCTGGGAGGCGTCGAAACTTTCCGCCGCGAGATCGTCGGGCGAGCCGCAGAACAGACAAAGAAGGGCGAGTATGGCGCGCATGTTGCCTCCATCGGGCCGGAGAGTAGGACGCGCCACCGTGGCATTTTCGCGGCTGGAGGGGCGTGCGCCAGGGCACGCCCCTCCAGCCGGGTTCCAGGATGGGGCGTCCAGCCAGCGCAGCCCGGGCCGCGGCGCCGCCCGAGGCCCCGTTGAGCGGGGCCCGGGATCGGGACGTCAGAAGGGGCCTCGCTTGGCAAGGGCCTCGAAGCCGCCTCTCAGCTGCCGGAGCCGGTCCTCATAGGCATTGCTCAAGCAGGCGCGGTCATCCCTGCAGGCCGCGCGCCGCTTGAGCCAGGCGACCTGTTCATCGTCCAGATCTCCGCGCGCGCCCATGCCGAGAAGGGGCTTCAGCTGCGTGTAGAGAACCGACATTTCGACATCCTCGTCGTTCAACCGGCGATCCGCGCAGACGGCCTTCTCGTCGGCCGTCTCGGCCTTGGCGCAGTCGAAGCTGGCGGACCGTGCCGGCTCCCCGCCGGTCATGAGAACCAGGATGGAGAGGGCGGCAAGGGGAAGGGCGTTCCTGAACATCGGCATCTCCTCGAACGGGTTCGTGCTGTCAGAGAACCGTCTCAGCCGCCTCGGGCTCCGCGCAACGGGCGCTCAAGTCAGGGCTATGGTTAACGAGAGGCTGGAGCATCGGATGTGGAGTGCTCTTCGCCACGTTCATCTGTCCGCCGTGCACGAGCGGCCTATATCGGAAGGAAGAACCGCAGGGGCATGAATCATCAGGGACTGCGCGACATCATGGGTGAACCCGAACCACTGAGCCTTCACGTTCCCGAACCGGCGGTCCGCCCGGGAGGAACTCCGGACTTCTCCAACGTGAAGATCCCCAAGGCAGGAGCGGTTCCCCGTCCCGAGGTGGACGTGGAACCGGAAACCATCCGCGATCTCGCCTTCTCCATCATTCGCGTCCTCAATCGGAACGGGGAGGCGGTCGGTCCATGGGCGGGCCTCTTGAGCGACGAGGAGCTCATCGAGGGCATGCGCCACATGATGACGCTGCGCACCTTCGATGCGCGCATGCTGATCGCCCAGCGCCAGGGCAAGACATCCTTCTACATGCAGCATCTGGGAGAGGAGGCCATCAGCTGCGCCTTCCGCAAGGCGCTCTCGCGGGGCGACATGAACTTCCCGACCTACCGGCAGGCCGGATTGCTGATCGCGGACGGCTATTCCATGGTCGACATGATGTGCCAAGTCTATTCGAATGCGCGCGATCCGCTGAAGGGTCGCCAGTTGCCGGTCATGTACTCGTCCAAGGAGCACGGCTTCTTCACGATCTCGGGCAATCTCGCAACGCAATACGTGCAGGCCGTCGGATGGGCGATGGCCTCGGCGATCAGCAACGACACCAAGATCGCAGCCGCCTGGATCGGCGATGGCTCGACGGCGGAATCGGATTTTCATGCCGCTCTCGTCTTTGCCTCGACCTACAAGGCGCCGGTGGTGCTCAACATCGTCAACAACCAATGGGCGATCTCGACCTTCCAGGGCATCGCCCGCGGCGGAGCCGGCACATTCGCGGCGCGCGGCCTCGGCTTCGGCATTCCGTCTCTTCGGGTCGACGGCAACGATTATCTGGCCGTCTACGCGGTGGCGAAATGGGCCATCGAGCGCGCGCGCCGCAATCTCGGGCCGACCCTCATCGAATACGTGACCTACCGGGTCGGCGCGCATTCGACCTCGGACGATCCGTCGGCCTATCGTCCCAAAACCGAATCCGACGCGTGGCCGCTCGGCGACCCGATCATCCGCCTGAAGAATCACCTGATCGGGCGCGGCGTCTGGTCGGACGAGCGGCACAGGCAGACGGAGGCGGAGATCCTCGACACGGTGATTGCCGCTCAGAAGGAGGCCGAGAGCTACGGTACGCTTCATGCGGGCGGAAAGCCTTCCGCGCGGGATATGTTCGACGGGGTCTACGCGGAGATGCCGCCGCATCTGCGCCGTCAGCGCCAGCAGGCGGGAGTGTGACCCATGGCGCGGATGACGATGATCGAGGCCATCCGTGACGCGATGGACGTGATGATGGCCCGCGACGAGAAGGTCGTCGTGTTCGGCGAGGATGTCGGCTATTTCGGCGGCGTCTTCCGCTGCACGGCGGGCCTTCAGCAAAAGTACGGAAAGAGCCGCTGCTTCGATGCGCCGATCAGCGAATCCGGCATCGTCGGAACCGCCATCGGCATGGCGACCTACGGTCTGCGGCCCTGCATCGAGATTCAGTTCGCCGATTACATGTATCCGGCCTACGATCAGATCGTGTCCGAGGCGGCGCGCCTGCGTTACCGCTCGAACGGCGAGTTCACGTGTCCTCTCGTCATCCGCATGCCGACCGGCGGCGGCATCTTCGGCGGGCAGACCCACAGCCAGAGCCCCGAAGCGCTGTTCACGCATGTGGCGGGCCTGAAGACGGTCGTGCCGTCGAACCCTTACGACGCCAAGGGACTCCTGATCGCCGCCATCGAAGATCCGGATCCCGTGATCTTCCTGGAGCCGAAGCGGCTCTACAACGGCCCCTTCGACGGCCATCACGAGCGTCCTGTCACGCCTTGGTCGAAGCACGAACTCAGCGAGGTGCCGGGCGGCCACTTCACCCTGCCGCTCGGCAAGGCCTCGATCGTCCGCGAGGGAACGGCGGTGACCATGCTGGCCTACGGCACGATGGTCTACGTCGCTCAGGCGGCGGCGGATGAAACCGGCATCGATGCGGAGATCATCGACCTGCGCACCTTGATCCCGCTCGATCTGGAAATGATCGCCGCGTCCGTCAGGAAAACGGGCCGCTGCGTGATCGTCCACGAGGCGACGCTCACCTCGGGCTTCGGGGCCGAACTGGCCGCGCTGGTTCAGGAGGCCTGCTTCTTCCATCTGGAAGCGCCGATCACCCGGGTGACCGGATGGGATACGCCCTATCCGCACGCGCAGGAGTGGGATTACTTCCCGGGGCCCGCTCGCGTCGGGCGTGCCCTGGTCGAGGCGATGGAGGCGTGAATGGGCGAGCACCTGATCAAGATGCCCGATGTGGGTGAAGGCATCGCGGAGGCCGAACTCGTCGAATGGCACGTGAATGTCGGCGACATCGTTCGCGAGGACGACGTACTCGCGGCCGTCATGACGGACAAGGCGACGGTCGAGATCCCGTCGCCGGTGGAAGGGGAGGTCGTGTGGCTCGGCGCCGGCATCGGCGACGTGGTGGCCATCGGCTCTCCCTTGATCCGCCTGAAAGTGGGAAGCGATGAAACTGCCACTCCCAGAGGTGGCGAAACCGAGAAGGGACCGGCCGCAGCCTTTGACCGATCCGAACGGCTCGAAACCGAGACGCAGGGAACGGGCGAGGCCACGAAGCCTACCATCGAGAAGAAGCAACAGGCCCCGGCCGAGGTGGTCGAGGCACTGCAGAGACCCGCCGCGACGATGCCGCGGCCGACGAGACCGCGCGGCGAAGGCGAGAAGCCGATCGCCTCGCCGGCCGTCCGGCTGAGGGCCAGCGAGGCCGGGATCGATCTGCGCCAGGTTCCGGGCACCGGTCCCGGCGGCCGTATCACTCACGAGGATCTCGACGCATTCCTGACCCATGGCCCGCAGGTCGCGAGGGCGCCGGGGCTCGCTCCCGACACGTCGGTTCAGCACATCAAGGTGGTCGGTCTGCGCCGCAGGATTGCGGAGAAGATGACCATCGCGAAGTCGCGCATTCCGCACATCACCTATGTGGAGGAAGTCGACGTGACGGCGCTCGAGGATCTTCGGGCCGCGCTCAACGCGAACAAGCGAGCCGACCGGCCCAAGCTCACCCTTCTGCCTTTCGTGATGCGCGCCATGGTGAAGGCGATCGGCGAACAGCCGCATCTGAACGCGATCTACGACGACGAGTCCGGCGTCGTGCATCAGCATGGGGGCGTTCATATCGGTATTGCGACGCAGACCGGATCGGGCCTCATGGTGCCGGTCGTCCGGCACGCCGAGGCGCGCGATCTCTGGGGCTGCGCCATGGAGCTGAATCGTGTCGCCGAGGCCGCGAAGGCCGGTCTTGCCACCCGTGAGGAACTGAGCGGGTCGACCATCACCATCACGTCCCTGGGGCCCATGGGCGGCATCGTCACGACGCCGGTGATCAATCATCCGGAGGTCGCCATCATCGGCGTCAACAAGATCGCGGTGCGCCCCGTCTGGGACGGCTCGACCTTCATCCCCCGCAAGATGATGAACCTGTCGTCGAGTTTCGATCATCGCGTCATCGACGGATGGGACGCGGCGGTGTTCGTGCAGCGCATCAAGACCCTGCTCGAGACGCCCGCGATGATCTTCGTGGAGGCCTGACGCCGATGAAGGATATTTCCTGCAAGCTCCTCGTCATCGGGGCCGGACCCGGCGGCTATGTCTGCGCCATCCGCGCCGGTCAGCTCGGACTCGACACGGTGATCGTCGATGCGAACAAGCCCGGCGGAACCTGCCTCAACGTGGGCTGCATCCCGTCGAAGGCGCTCATCCACGCGGCAGAGGAATACGACAGGATCACTCATCTCGCCTCCGGACGAAACGCTCTGGGCATTACAACGCAGCAGCCCGCGATCGATCTGTCCAGGACCGTCGCCTGGAAGGACACCATCGTCGGCCGTCTCACCAGCGGCGTTTCCGCCTTGCTCAAGCGGGCCAAGGTCAAGATGGTCCACGGACAGGCGCGCTTTCGCGACGGCAAGACGGTCGAGGTGGACACGGAAACGGGCCGCCAGGTCATCCGCGCCGAGACAATCGTGATCGCGACGGGATCGGCTCCCGTGGAGCTTCCCGGCCTGCCTTTCGGCGGCGCGGTCATTTCGTCCACGGAGGCGCTCTCCCTGATGGAGGTTCCGGAACGGCTCATCGTCATCGGGGGCGGATATATCGGGCTGGAACTGGGCACCGCGTTTTCCAAACTCGGCGCGAAGGTCACCATTGTCGAGGCGCAGCCCCGCATCCTGCCGCAATACGACGCAGAGCTGACGCGCCCGGTGAGCAAGAGACTGCAGGCTCTCGGCATCGAGGTGATGACGGGAGCGAAAGCGAAGGGGCTGACGAAAGCGGGCGGCACGCTGCTGGTGGAAACGGCGAGCGGTTCTGAGGTGTCGCTCGCGGCGGACAGGATACTCGTCACGGTCGGCCGCAGGCCGGTGACGCGAGGTTGGGGCATGGAGGAGCTCGTCCTCGACATGGATGGCCCTTTCATCCGCATCGATGAGAAATGCCAGACCTCGATGCGGGGCATCTATGCCATCGGCGACGTGACCGGCGAGCCGATGCTGGCTCACCGCGCGAGCGCGCAGGGTGAGATGGTGGCCGAGATCGTCGCCGGCCACAGGCGCGTCTGGGACAAGCGGGCCATTCCGGCCGTCTGCTTCACCGATCCCGAGATCGTCGCGGTCGGCATGTCTCCCGACGAGGCTCAGAAGACCGGCGTTGAGCTCCGCGTGGGGCTCTTTCCCTTCTCTGCGAACGGGCGGGCCATGACGATGGTCGCCGAGGAGGGATTCGTGCGTGTCGTTGCGCGGGCCGACAACCATCTGGTGCTCGGCATCCAGGCAGTCGGGCAGGGTGTCTCCGAACTCTCGGCGGCCTTTGGTCTCGCGATCGAGATGGGCGCGCGTCTGGAGGATGTCGCGGGCACGATCCACGCTCATCCCACCAGAAGCGAAGCGTTCCAGGAGGCCGCCTTCAAGGCGCTCGGACAAGCGCTCCACGTGTAGCTGCGGTCGCGGGGGCGCTTCCTGCTGCCGGTGTTCCGGAGTTGCATCAGGCGGCGATGCAACGTTGGGCGTATTGATCCTCCGGCAGGACTGGGGCCTATGATGCGGCCCGATCCCCGCCGTTGCAGCCATTCATGTTTCGATTTTTATCCATTGTTCTTGCTGCTTTGCTGTCCCTCTCGGCTCACGGGACGATGGCCGCCGTGGTTGAAACGCATTCGGTGCGGGTCCTCACGTCGTTCCCGCCGCAATTCTTCGAACCGTTCCGAAAGGCCTTCAAGGAGCGCCATGGGGAGATCTCCCTTGAATTCGTGCAGCGCAAGACGACGACGGCGGTAGCGGACATCATCGGCGAGAGGGACAAGGCGGACATCTTCTGGGCCTCCGCGCCGGACGCGTTCGAGATCCTGAAGCGGTCCGGCAGGCTGGCGGCGTTGACGCCACGCGCCACGGGAGCACCGGAGCGGATCGCCGGATATCCCGTGAACGATCCGGATCTGACCTATCTCGGCTTCGCGCTGTCCGGCTACGGATTTGCCTACAATCCCTCCTATCTCGGGGCGAGGGGATTGCCGGTGCCTCGGAGCTGGAGCGATCTGGCGGCGCCTATTTACGCCGGGCACATCGGCATCAGCTCGCCGTCCCGGTCGGGCACGATGCATCTCATGGTCGAGGCCATTCTCCAGGCTTACGGCTGGGACCGGGGATGGGGGATCTGGTCCGAGATCGGAGGCAATCTCGCGACGGTGACCGCCCGCAGCTTCGGCGTTTCGGCGGGAGTCGCCCGTGGTCGTTTCGGGGTCGGTCCCTCCATCGACTTCCTGGCGAATCCGGAAGGCTTTCCCAAGGGCTCGACCCTGTTCGCCCTGCCCGAAGAGACGCTCTTCGTGCCTGCCAGCATCGCGGTTCTGGCCGATGCCGCCAACCGCAAGGAGGCCGAGCGCTTCGTTGATTTCGTGCTCTCGCCGGAGGGGCAGAGCCTGTTGCAGGATCCCGCCATTGCGCGGTTGCCGATTTCTCCATCCGTCTATCCGGCCGGCGGAACCCCGGACAGCAATCCCTTCCTGCGCGACGGGTTGTTCGCAAAGGGCCTGTTCGATGCGGGCCTCTCGGCGGCCCGGTATGAGCTCGTCAACATCATCTTCGACGAGATGATCACGTTCCGCAGATCGGAACTGGGACGCCTGTGGCGATCCGTGCGGGCGCTGGAGGCGGCGTTGTCGGAGAGTTCCGATGCGGAGATCGCGAGGCTCGTGAGCGAGGCGCGGCGTGCTCTGACCGAGCCGCCCCTGAGCGGCGCCGAAGCCACGGAACTGGAGCGCTGGAAAGACCTGGTTCGCATCCCGCGGGGGCTTCCTACCCCAGAGCCTCAGGCGCGCCTCGAAGCCGAGATCAAAGCGAGAATCGAGGACGGCATGCGGCGGGCCACGCGAGCGCTCGCCGTTGCGTCCGCGCGGCTGGAGGATCCTGAACGGGGCCGGCGTGGAGCGGGAGCCGGAGGGCCATGATGCGGCGGACGCGGCTTGGAATCGGCGGGCGCCTCATTATGGCGTTTCTCGGGGTGGGTGGGCTCGCGGTTGGCGCGTGCATCGTCGGCTGGCTGTCCTATGCGCGGCTCAGCGAGGAGCTGAATTCCGTCGCGACGGCTCATCTCCCGGCCCTCGCGTTTTCCGCGCGCCTTGCGGAGTCGGGCGCGAACGTGATTGCCAGCACGCCCGATCTGGCGGTTGCGGAGCGCCGCGAGACCTATGACCGTATCCGTGAAGCGCTGGTCGAGCGCCTGGCCGCGCTGCGGTCGGTGCTCAACGAGCGGAACGATCAGCACTCGCTGTCGCCGGAGCTTCTCGTCGTCACTGATGCGATCGAAACGAACCTCAAGGCGATCGACCGGGTTGCCGAAAGGCGCTTTCCCCTGCATGAGCGTTCACGGAAGATCGGCGAGGAGCTGCGATGGCTGCAGGCCGACCTGATCGAGGAGGTCGAACCTCTCATCGACGATGCCCGGTTCAACATGGAAACGGCGATCGGCCGGACCGCGCCGGGAGATGCGGCCGAGACCGGGCGCAGGGCGCTGCTGGAGGAGAGCCGCAAGAGCGAGGCGCTTCTGACGGTCAATGCGCAGGCCAACCTCGTGGTGGGTCTGCTGGGGCGTCTCGGGACCGTGCCGACGATCGAGGATCTTCAGGAAACGAGCAACTTCCTCGGCGAGATCACGGACCAGCTCGACATCGAGATCAAGGCGCTCGCGAACTGGACCGACACGATCACCGTCAGCCAGATCGCGGCGCGTCTTCTGGCCGTGTCCGATCCGGCGTCGGGGCTTGCATCCGTGAAGCGGGCCGAACTCCAGGCCGTGGCCGAGGCGCAGGCGCTTCTCGCTGAAAACCGGCGCATCGTCACGCAGCTCGGCGCGCTCATTTCGCAGGAGGTCAGCCGGACGGAAGCGATTGCGCGCCGGGCGGCGGAGCGATCGGCCCAGGCCATCGTGATCGGGCGCAATCTCCTTCTGGCGATCGCCGCAGCGTCGCTCGCCGCCACGATCGCCGTCGGCTGGTTCTACGTCCGCAGGAATCTCGTCGTGCGTCTTCAGGCCCTGACGCTGGCGGCGACGACGATCGCCAGCGGTCCCACAACGCCGGCCCTGCCTCCGCCGACCGACGACGAGCTCGGCGATCTCGCGAAGGCGCTTGCCGTTTTCCGGCAGACGCGGGACGATCTCGTCCAGGCCGCGAAGCTCGCAGCGCTCGGGCAGATGGCGGCAGGCATCAGCCACGAGCTCAATCAGCCCCTCGCTGCGATCCGCTCGCATGCGCATAACGGGGCGGTTCTGCTGCAGCGGGGCCGCCCGGAGGAGGCCAAGGCGAGCCTGGATCGCATTCAGGGCCTGACGACCCGCATGGCGGAGCTGATCAAGCACCTGAAACGGTTCGCCCGCCGTCCGGCGGCAACGCTCGACGCGGTCGATCTTCGCGCTGTCGTCGAGGGAGCCCTGAGCCTGTTCGAGCAGCGTCTGGACGAGGAGAACGTCGCTGTGCGGATGCACTTTCCGGATTCTCGCTTGAACGTCCTGGCGGAGGAGGTTCGTCTGGAGCAGGTCGTCGTCAATCTGATCTCGAATGCGCTCGACGAAATCGCAGGGCAGGAGGAGCGGCGCATCGAGATCCAGGCACAGGCGCGGGGACGGCGCGTCCGCCTGAAGGTCGTGGACAACGGGTCCGGGATCGAAGAGCAGCACCGCAAGGCCGTCTTCGATCCGTTCTTCACCACGAAGCCTGCGGGCTTGGGGCTCGGACTTGGCCTCTCGATGTCCTACAACATCGTGAAGGATTTTGGAGGAGACTTGATTTTGGCGACCACGGGAGCGGAAGGAACGACCTTCGTGATCGATCTGGCGGCGAGCGAGTCATGAGCGCTGCGCTGAGGGTCGTTCTGGTCGACGACGATTCGGAAGTGCGCGACGCCTATCGGCAGACGCTGGATCTCGAAGGCTTTGACGTCACGGCCGTCGGCTCCGCCAGGGCCGGGCTCGCCATTCTGTCGCCGGATCTCCCGGCCGTCGTCGTGAGCGATGTCCGCATGCCGGGCCTCGATGGCTTCGGGCTGCTCGATGCCGTTCGGGCCATCGACCCTGATATTCCAGTCGTTCTGGTGACCGGCCACGGCGATGTGCCGATGGCCATCAAGGCCGTTCGGGCGGGCGCCTGGGACTTCATCGAGAAGCCGGCGGATCCCGTGCGTCTCGTTGAGACGGTCCGGCGGGCCTTCGCGCACCGCAGCCTCATTCTGGAGAACCGCGCTCTCAAGGCGAGGGCCGCCCATCAGGATCCGCTTGCGGGCCGCCTCGTCGGCCATTCCGCCGCGATCGAGCGTCTGCGGCGCACGCTTCGTACACTCGCGGGAGCCGAGGCCGATGTCCTCCTGTTGGGCGAGACCGGCACCGGCAAGGAGGTGGCCGCCCGTGCGCTCCACGATTTCGGGCTTCGGCAGAAAGGGCGGTTCGTGGCGGTCAATTGCGGCGCAATGCCGGAGACCATGATCGAGAGCGAGCTGTTCGGCCACGAGCCGGGCGCCTTCACGGGAGCCCGCGAGCGGCGCATCGGCAAGATCGAGCATGCGAGTGGCGGCACGCTCTTTCTCGACGAGATTGAATCCATGCCCATGGCGGCGCAGATCCGATTGCTGCGGGTGCTTCAGGAACGAACCATCGAGCGCCTCGGCTCGAACAAGGAGATCCCTGTCGATATCCGGGTCATCGCGGCGACCAAGGCCGACCTGACGGAACTCGCGGCCAAGGGCGCATTCCGCGAAGATCTGGTTTACCGGCTCAACGTTGTCACGGTTCGTCTTCCGCCGCTACGTGAGCGGCGCGACGACGTGGCGGTGCTCTTCACCCACTTCCTCAATCTCGCGGCCGCCCGCCAAGCGAGGGCCGCGCCGTCGCTCGAGATGCCTTTTCTGGAGAGACTTCAGCAGCAGGAATGGCCCGGAAACGTGCGCGAGCTGCGCAATGCCGCAGAGCGCTATCTTCTCGGCCTCGATGAGGACGAGCCGCAGGCAGTGCCGAGCCTTCACGGCGCTCTGACGCTCGAACAGCAGATGGAGATCGCCGAGCGACGGGTCATCGAAGAAACTCTCGCCCGTTTCGGCGGCCGCATCGGCACCACCGCGGAGGCGCTCGGGATCACCCGCAAGACCCTCTACCTGAAGATGAAAAAATACGATCTCGGCCGGGCCGGCGGAATCGAGGCGTGATGTTACGCGAATGACCCATGGGGTCGGGAGAGGTTACCGTTCTTTCCCGGGATTGGACTGCAGTGGAGGGTTTCGTCTGAAAACGGAGCTTTGAAACAGGGCGCGAAGCGATACGGCCCCGTTTGGCATGATTGTTGCAAGAGGCTCGTCGGCCGCCCTCGTGGCGGACCCAAGCCCATAACATCATGTTGGAGGAAACTGATGCTTCGCCATTCTGCCGCCGCGGCGGCTCTGGTCGGTGCTGCCCTGTTCACGGGCGCCGCCTTCGCCCAGTCGGGCAAGGTCACCGTCGTGACCTCGTTCTCGAAGGACGTGACCGATCCCTTCAAGCAGGCTTTCGAGAAGGCCCATCCGGGCATGACGCTCGATGTGCAGAACCGGAACACGAACGCAGGCGTCAAGTTCGTCGATGAGACGAAGGCCAACAATCAGGTCGACGTCTTCTGGGCCTCCGCGCCGGACGCGTTCGAGGTTCTGAAGGGCAAGGGATTGCTTCAGAAGTACAAGCCTAAGGCCGAGGGTATTCCGGAGAAGATCGGCTCCTATCCGATCAACGATCCTGAGAACTTCTATTCAGGCTTTGCAGCCTCAGGCTATGGCATCATGTGGAACGACCGCTACGCCAAGGCGAACAAGCTGCCGGAGCCCAAGGACTGGCAGGACTTGGCCAAGCCCGTCTATTTCGACCACATCGCCATGGCGGCGCCGTCCCGCTCGGGCACGACGCATCTCACCATCGAGACAATCCTGCAGGGCGAAGGCTGGGATCAGGGCTGGCGCACGCTCAAGGAAGTGTCCGGCAACTTCAGCCAGATCACGGAGCGCTCCTTCGGCGTGCCTGAGGCGGTCAATTCCGGCCAGGTCGGCTTCGGCATCGTGATCGACTTCTTCGCCTTCTCGTCCCAGGCCTCGGGCTTCCCCGTGAAGTTCGTCTACCCGACCGTGACGACCATCGTGCCGGCGAACGTGGCGGTGATCAACAATGCGCCCAACAAGGCCGGCGCCGAAGCCTTCGTCGATTACCTCGTCTCTCCCGCCGGGCAGGAGGTTCTGCTCGAGCCGAGCATCCGCCGTCTGCCGGTGAACCCGACCGTCTATTCCAAGGCTCCCGCCGAATACCCGAACCCCTTCAAGGATCCGTCCCTCGGAGCGCGGGTGAAGTTCGACGTGGACGTGTCTGAGAAGCGCACGAACGTCGTCGACGTGCTCTACGACCAGACCGTGACGTTCCAGCTCGATGCGCTCAAGGCGGCCACCAAGGCCATCCACGACGCGGAGGCCGCGATCGCCAAGAAGGACAATGCCGAGGCCAAGGCCCTGGTGAAGGAGGCGCGCGACCTCGTGGCCGCCATGCCGGTCACCGGACAGCAGGCCTCGTCGCCTGAGATCGCCGGCGCCTTCACCGGCGGCAAGGAGAAAGGCGCGCGTCAGGCCGAGCTCGAGCAGAAATGGGCTGCCTTCGCCAAGGAGCGCTACCAGCAGGCTCAGGCCAAGGCCGAGCAGGCCCTGAAGCTGGCACGCTGATCGTCCATCGGGCGGCTCGACGAAGCGAGCCGCCCGTCAAAGGCCCTTTTCGACTTTTAGGAGTGCGTCCATGGCTGGCGCCACCACCGCCGGGCGAGCGCGAATGCCGTCCGCGTCTTCCAGATTTTTCAAGACGGGATCCGCATCGCCAGGGCAGATCGCCCTGGCTTTCGGGATTGCCCTCTTTCTCGTCCTTTTCCTCGTCGTCCCCGTCGGAACGGTGATCTACGTCGCCTTCACCGAGAAGGGGACGGGCGAATTCACCCTCGTCAATTTCCTCGATTTCGCGCGGACGGACCTGTTCATCCGCTCGTTCTGGAATTCCGTCTACGTCTCCGCGATGTCGGTGGTCGTAGCCTCCGTCTTCGCGCTGCCGCTCGCCTACATCACCACGCGCTTCGAATTCCGTGGCGCGATGCTGATCCAGACTCTGGGCTTCCTGCCGCTGATCATGCCGCCTTTCGTAGGCGCGGTCGCGATGCTGCTGCTGTTCGGCCGCAACGGGACGGTGAACCTGCTCCTCGACGATTGGTTCGGTATCAAGATCCCCTTCATGGAAGGGCTGAACGGAGTCATCTTCGTTCAGGCCGTGCATTATTTCCCCTTCATCCTCATCAATCTCTCGGCCGCTCTGCGCAATATCGACCGGGCGATGGAGGAGGCGGCGCAGAATCTCGGCAGCTCCGGATTCCGCCTGTTCCGCCGCATCGTGTTTCCGCTCGCCATGCCTGGCTACATCGCGGGCGCATCGCTCGTCTTCGTCAAGGTCTTCGATGATCTGGCGACGCCGCTGCTCCTGAACGTCAAGGACATGCTCGCGCCGCAGGCCTATCTGCGCGTCACCTCCATCGGCATCGCGGATCCGATGGGATACGTGATCTCCGTCGTGCTGATCTGCATGTCGATCCTGGCTATGTGGATCTCGGCGCGAGCCATGCGCGGCAAGGATTACGCCACCGTGCAGCGTGGCGGCGGCGGCCTGGCGAAGCGCCGGATGCGTCCCTGGGAAAGCGCCATCGCCTATGGGGCCGTCCTGCTCATTCTGTTCCTGGTCCTGGCGCCGCATATCGGGTTGCTGCTGCTCTCCTTCGCGACTGTCTGGTCCTTCAGCCCGCTGCCCGATGCCTATACCCTTGCCCATTACGGGCGCGTGTTCGGCGAGAGCTTCGTCTACGTGAAGAACACGATGGTCTATGCGTCCATCGCGGGGCTGATCGACGTCGTTCTTGGAACGGCCATCGCCTATCTCGTGCTCAGGACGAAGCTCATTGGCCGCGAATGGCTCGACTGGGCGGCCACGGCCGCGCTGGCGATCCCCGGCGTCGTGCTCGGTATCGGATATCTGCGCACTTTCTACGGCGTGCAGCTGCCCGACGGCACGCCGCTCGCGGCCCTGTGGATCATGATCGTGCTGGCGCTCGCGATCCGGCGCCTGCCCTATGCGCTACGCGCCTGCTACGCGGCTCTGCAGCAGATCTCGGTCTCTCTCGAGGAGGCAGCGGAGAATCTCGGCGCCACCAAGCTGCGCACGATCCGGCGCATCGTGCTGCCCCTGATGGCAGGCGGCATCCTGGCAGGCTTCGTCACGAGCTTCGCCACCGCCGCCGTGGAGCTCTCGGCGACGCTGATGCTCGTTCAGTCGAACGCGGATGCGCCTCTCGCCTATGGTCTCTACGTCTTCATGCAGTCGCCGGCAGGGCGCGGTCCCGGCGCGGCCCTGGGCGTCATCGCCGTTGTGCTCGTCGCCCTGTGCACCTTCGCGTCTCATCTGATCATCGAAAAAAGCCAAAAGGCCAAAGCGGCCGGACGCTGACCGCGTGCGGGCCTGAGGAAACGACACCCATGAACCAGCCTTTTCCCATCACTTCGCTCGGGGCCAACGCCGTCGACGTGGACATCCGCAACGTCGATCTGTCCTATGGCTCCAACCATGTTCTCAAGGGCATCAACCTGCATATCCGGCCGGGTGAGTTCTTCGCCTTTCTCGGACCGTCCGGCTGCGGCAAGACGACGCTTTTGCGCCTCATCGCAGGCTTCAACCAGGCCGATGGCGGCGAGGTCCTGGTCGGCGGCCGCGAGGTATCCCACCTGCCGCCCTGGAGGCGCGACGTGGGAATGGTCTTCCAGTCCTACGCCCTGTGGCCGCATATGACGGTGAGGCGCAACGTGGCGTTCGGCCTGGAAGAGCGGAAGGTTCCGAGGGCCGAAATCGACAGGCGCGTCATGGCTGCGCTGGAACTCGTCGGTCTCGCCCATCTGGCCGACCGGCGTCCCTCCCAGCTGTCCGGCGGCCAGCAGCAGCGCGTCGCGGTCGCGCGGACGATCGCCATCGAGCCGAAAGTGCTTCTCCTCGACGAGCCCCTGTCCAACCTCGATGCGAAGATGCGCGTCCAGGTGCGGCGGGAGCTGCGCGACCTGCAGCAGCGGCTCGGCCTGACGACGATCTTCGTCACGCACGATCAGGAGGAAGCCAACACGATCTGCGACCGGATCGCGGTGATGAACGACGGCATCGTGCAGCAAGTGGGCACGCCCATGGAGCTCTACGAGAAGCCCGCGAACCTGTTCGTAGCGAACTTCCTCGGCACGGCCAACATCCTCCCGGGCCGCGTGGTGCGCGAGGGCGGCGAGCGCTTCTTCGACATCGAGGGAGGTGTGCGCCTGCCGATCCCGGCGCAGGTGGTCGTGCCCGAGGGAGCCAGGCTCGTCTTCCGCCCCCAGCATGCGTCCCTGGGCAAGGACAGGGTAAGCGACGTCTTGCTGCCGGGCATCATCGCGCACAGCGAGTTCCTCGGCTCGACGCTCCGCTACGGTGTCAAAATCGGAGCCGCGGAAGTGTCCATCGATACGCCGTTCCACTCGGGCGAGGCTCTCCATGAGCCCGGCTCCCCAGTGGAGATCGGCCTGTCGCTGCGCTCGGCCCTCTGGCTTGCATCCTGAGACGACCGATGCGGAAGGGAGGTCCGCTCCCTTCCGCGCTGGCCATCCTGTTCCACACACGCTAGTACCCATCGCATGTCTCAGCTGAAAGCCATCATCTTCGACCTCGACGGAACCCTCGTCGACAGCGCGCGCGACCTGCAGGACGCAACGAACGCTCTCCTGGCGGAACAAGGGTTGCGGCCGATCAGCCTCGACGAGACCAAGTCCATGATCGGGGACGGCGCCGCCAAGCTCGTCGAGCGCGCAATCTCCGCGACGGGAGGCGATGGGACGCGCCTTCCCGAGTTCGTCGCCCGCTTTCTCGAGATCTACCAAGCCAATGCCTCCCGGCACACGGAAGCCTATCCCGGCGTGGCGGATACGCTGGCGAGCCTACGGCGCCTGGGGCTGCCGTTGGCGGTCGTCACCAACAAGCCCTATGCGGCGACCATGGACATCCTGGAGACGCTCGGATTGCGTGGCTATTTCGACGCGGTGATCGGGGGCGACACGTTGCCTGAGCGAAAGCCGCATCCGGCTCCGATTCTGATGGCGCTCAAAGAGCTCGGCATCGGGCCCGAGTCGGCACTCATGGTCGGTGACAATTACCATGACGTGCAGGCGGCCCGCGCTGCAGGCGTGCGTGCCTTCGCCGTCACCTACGGATACAGCCACAAGCCTCACGCGGAGCTCGGCGCCGATCGTCTCATCGAGGCGATGCCCGAACTGCTCCCCGTCGTCGAACACGGCGTTGCGGCGTGATGTCGCCGGACACTTTCGTCCTGCTCGGGATCCGTGAGTCATGAGACTGACCCTGGTTCGCCACGGCGAGACCGTCTGGAATGCCGAGCGCCGCCTGCAGGGGCACGCGGATGCTCCCTTGTCAGAGCGCGGAATCGGTCAGGCCCGGCGCACGGCCGAATTCTTCGCGGGCGCACCGGCTCCGAGTCTGGTCGTGTCGTCGGACCTGAGCCGGGCCCGCCACACGGCCGAGCTTCTCGGCTTCTCGGCCTTCGCCACGGATCCCCGTCTGCGCGAGATGGATCTCGGCGACTGGACGGGCCGCTGGATCGAGGAGATCGAGGTGGCGGAGAAGGGGGCCTATCGCGACTGGCGGCTCGGGGTCTACACGCCCCCTCGCGGCGAGGAATGGGAGCCGTTCTGCGCAAGGGTCGGGGAGGCGATGAGGGACGCGATCATCCGATCCGAAGGCGATCTCGTGATCGTCACCCACGAGGGCGTGGTGCGCGCCGCCTGTGCGGTTCTGGTCGGCCTCCCGCCATCCAGGCTCGCGCCCATTTCCCCGGCGGCTCTCACGATCTTCGACATCGATCGCTCGGCTCCATCGCACGCCGCGCGCCTCGTGGCTTTCAACATCGCGCCGTCCCCAAACGATCTGCGAACGCAAGGCCTCGATCACGCGCCCGTCTGATCGGGCGGGGCGGTCTTCAAGCAATGCGGTTGAGCCAAAGAAAAAGCTGATTCCACTGACGTGGAACCAGCTCATGCTCTTTCGAGGAGAGCGGACGCGCGACGCGTCCGCTCCGATTGTTACGAGCCTTAGCGCTCGATCGTCTTGTTCCAGCGGTTGTTCCATTCAGGCCGCTTCTCGTTGATTGCGTCCCAATCGAGCGTGATGGCGGTCTTCATGTACTCGTGGAACTTCTTGAGCTTGGCTTCCGCCTCCGGCGTGGGCGCCTTGGCCTTCACGTTGGAGGGGACGATGTTGCCGTGCTCGAGCGCCTTGCTCTGTGCCTCGGGCGACAGAAGATAGGCGGCGAGCTTCTGCGCCAGTTCGGGCTCGCTGTTGTTGGCGATGACGCACTCGGTCACCATCAGCACGACGGAGCCCTCCTTGGGCTGCGCGTATTCGACGGGTATGTTCTTTTCCTGATGCGCGGCGACGGCGGTGGGCGTCAGGGGGAAGATCGCGGCCTCGCCGGTCTGCACCATCTCGGAGATCTTGGCCGAGCTCGGAATGTATTCGAGCACGTTCTTGCCGATGGTGTCCTTGAACTTCGAGAATCCGGGCTCGACGTTCTGCTCGTTGCCGCCCTGGATCCGGTTGAACATCAGGAATGCGTGAAGACCGAAGGAGGACGCGGCCGCGGATTGGAAGACCACCTTGCCCTTGTACTTCGGATCCGCCAGATCCATCCACGAGGTCGGCGGCGCCCAGCCGTTCTCCTCGAACATCTTCTTGTTGTAGGCGAGGCCCGTCATGCCGAGATCGATGCCGACCGCCATGTCGTTCTTCAGGCGGGCGCCCGGGGCGAGATCGGCCAGAACCGGCGAATCCTTGACCTTCTCGCAGAGCCCCGCGCCGATGGCGCGCACCATGACGCCGTCATCGAGGAACATGACGTGCATCTGGGGATTGCCCTTGGCGGCCGTGGCTTTCGCCAGGATGTCGGCGGACGTGCCCGGAACGACGACGATCTTCACGTCGTTGGCTTTCTCGAAATCCGGGAAGACGTGCTGCGTGTAGGTCCGTTCGAAATTGCCGCCGTTCATGCCCACATAGAGCGTCTTTGTCTGCGCGTGGGCAGTCCCGGCAACAGTGGTGGCGAGTGCCGCGAATGCGACAGCCTGCAGAAGTCTGGTCCTGGTCACTTGGATGTTCCCTTTGTTGTTGGCTCTGAAATGTTCACCGAGCGGAGATCCGTCTCCGTCGGGGCGAAACGATCGATGGCGAAGGATTGGATCGGCGTGCGGCTTTCGCCGTCACGGACGAGCTCGGCCAGGACTTCGCCCACTCCCGGCGCGATTTGGAATCCGGCTCCGGAGAAGCCGAATGCGTGAATGAGGTTCGGTGTCGTGTGACTGAAGCCGATCACCGGATTCCGGTCCGCCATCTCGCCCTCCGTGCCGCTCCAGAAGCGGATCGCGTGGGCGTGGCGCAGCGCGGGAAACATCGATGCGGCGCGGTTCATGATGGTCATGGCGCCGGTGCTCGTCGGACGCGAGAAATCCATGTCGGCGTTCACCGCGCCGCGCATGCCGCCGACGATGCAGTTGCCGCGCTCCACCTGGCGCGCATAGATGCCGCCGCCCTCTGCCCCGATATTCACGCTCATGAACGATCCCATGGGCTCGGTGACGATCATGCTGGGATAAATCGTCGTGAGTGGAACGGGTTCTCCGAAGGTTTCCGCGAAACGTCCCGCCCAGGCGCCGGCGCTGTTGATGACGAACCGCGCTTTGATCTCGATTCCGCGGTCGGCCGATACGCGAAAGCCCTCGGTCACCTTCTCGACATGCAGCACGGGCGTCTGTTCGAGAACGTCGGCCCCGGCCCGTCGGGCCGCATGCGCGAAGGCTGCCGAGACGAGGCGCGGATTGGCGTGCCCGTCGCCCTGACAGAGTGACGCACCGGCGATGTCTCCTGCGATCCAGGGAAAGCGCTCGCGCAGCTGGTTGTGTCCGACGAGTTCTAGGTCGAGCCCCATCCCCGTAACGCGGGCGGCATAGGCTTCTAGAGACGCCATCTCGGCTTCGGTCCTCGCCAGCTTGAGGTGGCCGGAGCGCACGAACTCTCCGTCGATTCCGATGACCTCCTTCAGGCGCGGCCAGATCGCATGTGCGCGCTGCGACAGGGCGATTTGCTCAGGGGGGCGACCCTGGCGGCGTACGCCACCATAATTCACGCCGCTGGCCTGCGCGCCGCAGAAGCCCTTGTCGAGGAGCGCGACGGAGAGTCCCATGCCTCGCAGGGCCAGTGCCGCCGAGCTGCCGACGAGGCCGCCGCCGATGATGGCCACATCCTTGTCGAGGAGCCGGCTCATGCATTCTCTCCATCGCTCACGAGCGCAAGGGGAAGCGGTTTCACTGGAGGCTGCGCGCGCAGGCGGCCAACCGCCGCCACCGGCTGGTCGCTGGCCTGTGCCAGAATTTCAACCGCGGCGCTCGAACACATGCGTCCCTGGCAGCGCCCCATGCCCACTCGCGTGAGCGCTTTGAGGCGATTGATTTCGACGATGCCCTGGTCGCGCACGGCGTGGCGCACGTGGCCGACCGAAACCTCCTCGCAGCGGCACAGGTGAACGTCGTCCTCGACGCGGCTCGCCCACGCGGACGGAAACGGAAAGGCCGCTTCGAGTACGTCCCGGAACCGGCGAATGCCGTCGAGCTTCCGCTCCAGGGCCGCAACGCGCACGTGGTCGAAGGTCAGGCCCGCATCTTCGAGGAGCGCGAGGGCCGCGCGCTCGCCTGCGAGTTCGGCCGCGTCCGCGCCGGCGATGCCCGCGCCGTCACCCGCGATGTAGATCTCTGCCATGCTGGTGCGTCCTGCCGCATCGCGGTCAGGGCGCCATGCGCGGTCCCGCTCGTCGAAGACGAAGCGGCAGCCCGTCAGGTCCGCCAGCTGTGTTTCCGACCGGAGGGCGAAGCCGTAGCCGACGGCATCACAGGCGAGACGGTGCTCTTTCCCATTTTCGCGCCAGAGGACCGCGCTGACGCGATCCTGGCCTTCGATGCGGACGGGCTCGACGCCGAAGCGGACGGAAACGCCGCGCGCCATGAGCTCGGCCGCATAGCGGACGCCGCGCATGACGACGCCGGGCTGCGCCAGCAGCCCGCGGGCCAGATGCAGTTTAGCCACGAACGGCGCCGTATCGAGAACGGCGGCGACCCGGGCTCCGGCCTTCATGTATTGCCAGGCGACGAGATAGAGCAGGGGCCCCGAGCCGAGGAAGATAACCTCCTCGCCGATGGCGCAGCCCTGCGACTTTAATGCAATCTGCGCGCCTCCGAGAGTAAAGACGCCGGGAGTCGTCCAGCCTTTGAAGGGCACCACGCGATCGGTCGCGCCCGTGGCGAGGATCAGATGCGTGAACGCGAGACGGCGATTGCGGTCACCCGTCATGACATCGGCGGCCTTGTCGCGGATGTTCCACACCAGGCTTTCGGGGAAGTAGTCGATCCTGTCCCGGATCTGCGCGAAGGCGTGATGCAGCGCATTCGCCTTTCCAGCCTCCGACCCATAGAGATCGCGGGGGCGTCGCTCGTCCGGAACGAGCCGCTGCCGGTAGATCTGGCCGCCGGCGGACGGAGCTTCGTCGACGACGATCGGCCTGATGCCCGCGGCGACGAGCGCCTGCGCGGCACGGATGCCCGCGGGACCGGCGCCGACGATCAGCGGCTGGAGAGCAGTGCTCACGATCTCGTCTCCGAAGCGGTTTGAAGATTCATCCCTTCCTCCAGGGGCGTGCTGCAGGCCCGGATCCGTCGGCCGTCGGTTGTGAGCACCCAGCAATCCTGGCACGCCCCCATCTGGCAGAATCCCGCACGCGGCTCCTTCGAAAAGTCGCTGGAGCGCAGACGGTCCGATTGGGTGAGAATGGCGGTCAGAACTGTGTCGCCCGCCCGGCCGATGCAGGGCGTGCCGTTCAACGAGAAGGCGATGGAGGGCAGGTTATGCCGCGCGAGGCGCTTGAGGAGAGCCATGTCCGTTACCTTCAGCGCTGTCCGACGAGAATGCGGTCCAGACCGAATGCGCGGTCGAGTACGATCATCGCGGTGGCGGTCAGGGCGATCATAAGAGCCGAGACGGCGGCCATCATGGGATCGATGGATTCCGTCGCGTACATGTACATGCGCACGGGCAGCGTGACGGTCGCCGGCGACGTGACGAAGATCGACATGGTGAGCTCGTCGAAGCTGTTGATGAAGGCGAGCAGCCAGCCGCCCGTGATGCCCGGCAGGATCATCGGAGCGGTGATGCGGCGGAACGTCGTCCACTGGTTCGCGCCGAGCGTCAGGGCCGCCTGTTCGGCGCTGCGGTCGAGACCCGACAGCGCGGCGAGCACGAGGCGCAGCACGTAGGGCGTCACGATGATGATGTGCGTCGCGACGAGCCACGAGAAGCTGCCTGTCGCGCCGATGAGCGCGAAGAGACGCAGGAAGGCGACGCCGAGCACGAGATGGGGGATGATCAGCGGCGACAGGAAGAGGGCGTTCAGGAAGTCTCTGCCCGGGAACGCGTAGCGGCTGATCGCCAGCCCCGCCGGTACGGCGAGCGCGACCGCCAGCGTCGCTGAGAAGGTCGCGAGCCAGATGCTGTTCCAGAACGAGGTCACGAAATCCGGATGGTCGAAGATGGCCTTGAACCAGCGCAGCGACAGGCCCGTCGTCGGCAGGCTCAAGGTGTTCTCGGGCGTGAACGCGACCAGGCAGATGACGACGAGCGGGGCCAGGACGAAAGCCACCACGAGCGTGTGAAAGAGGAGGGCGACGGGACCGTTCTTGTGCATGGGGATCACCCGAGTGTCCGGCGCGCGCGAGCTTCGACCATGCGGTTGTAGGCCAGCATGATGCAGAGGTTCGCGACGAGCACGATGATCGCGATCGTGGCTCCCAGGGGCCAGTTCAGCTCCTGCAGGTATTCGTCATAGACGAGCGTCGCCGCCATCTTGAGACGGCGCCCGCCGAGCAGGGCTGGAACGGCGAAGGCGCTTGCCGACAATCCGAACACGATGAGGCTGCCGGACAGCATGCCGAGCGAGACCTGGGGCAGAACGATCCGGCGAAGCGCCGTGAAGCGCGAGGCGCCGAGGGTCCAGGCCGCGGCTTCGACCATGGGATCGAGCTTCTGCAGGGCCGTCCAGACGGGGATGACCATGAACGGCAGCATCACGTGGACGAGGGCGATGACGATGGCGGTTTCGGTGTAGAGGATCTTGGCCGGCGCGAATCCGAGCGCCCCGAGCGCCTGATTGACGAGCCCCTGCGAGCCGAGCAGCATGCTCCACCCGAACGTGCGCACGACGACCGAGACGAGCAGCGGGCCGATGATGACGAGAAGGAAGATCGACCGCCACGGGTCGCGCATCCGCGACAGGATGTAGGATTCGGGAACCCCGATCACGGCGCAGATGATTGTCGTCAGGAGCGCGATCCGCAGGGTTCTCCAGAAGACGCTGAGATAATACTCGTCCGTGACGACGGCGATGTAATGGGACAGTGTGAAGCTGTTCTGGATGCCCGTGGAATAATCGTAGGCGTGAAACGACAGGATCACGGTCAGCGCCAGCGGCAGCAGGACGAGACCTGTGAAGAACAGAGCGCCGGGACCTGCGAGCAGCCACGGAGCGGATATGAAAGAGGAGCGCCTCGTCATTGTGGCACCTCAGGCGGCCGCGGCGCTGCTGCCGGGCATGATGCGCAGATTGGCGGGTGCCCAGTCGAGGCCGACAGGGGCGCCCTCCTGGGGCGGCTCGCCACCCTGGTTGGGCGTGGAGACGGTCATCGTGCCGAGAGGGGTCTCGACCGTGAAGAGCCACTGGCTGCCGAGGAAGAAGCGGCTGGCGATGCGGCCGTCGAGGCGGCCCGCGCCGGCCGCGCCGAGCAGGATCTTCTCGGGGCGGATCGACAGCGTGACCGGCGCGCCGGCCGCGATGTCCGGCGCAGCGACCTCCAGAAGAAAGCCGTCGACGTCCACGGCGGCGGATGCGCCGCTGCGGCGCATGGTTCCGGCAACGAGGTTGGTCTTGCCGACGAAGGACGAGATGAAGGCGTTCGAAGGCTGCTCGTAGAGGCGGTAAGGCGCATCCACCTGCGTCATTCGTCCGGCTTCCATGACGACGACGCGGTCGCTGATGGACAGGGCTTCGGCCTGGTCGTGGGTGACCATGATGGTCGTCGTGCCGACCTTGCGCTGAATCCGCCGCAGCTCGAACTGCATCTCCTCCCGCAGTTTGGCGTCGAGATTGGAAAGAGGCTCGTCCAGCAGCAGGACGGGCGGTGCGATGACGAGGGCCCGGGCGATGGCGACGCGCTGTCTCTGGCCTCCCGACAACTGGCGGGGGAAGCGATCGGCGAAGGAGGACAACTGCACCAGCGCGAGCGCATCGCGCACGCGCTCCGCGCGTTCGGCCTGCGGCACCCGCCGCATTTCGAGGCCGAAGGCGACGTTCTGCGCGACCGTCATGTGAGGAAAGAGGGCGTAGCTCTGGAAGACCACGCCCAGGCCGCGGCGGTTGGGTTTTTCGTGAGTGATGTCGCGGCCGTCGAGCGAGATCCGCCCATGGGTCGGCTCGACCAACCCGGCGATCATCTGCAGCGTCGTCGTCTTTCCGCAGCCCGAGGGGCCGAGAAGGGAAACGAACTCGCCCTTGTCGATTCCCAGATTGAAATCGCGCACGGCGGTGAACGGGCCGAATTCCTTGGAAACCCCTTCGAGCGTCAGGAACGCCATACAACCCTCCGATCCTTGCAGCGCCTCCGACCGCAGTCCCTTTCAGCGCTATGCCGGGCCCAAGTCACGGCCATGCGCCGGAGCAAGTCAACACATCGGTTCCACAGGATGAAATTTTTTTGATATTTATTTCAGTGTACGTAAAAGTGAGTCGCAAAGAAGCTGAGGAATTTCACTTGACGGAAGATACTGTATCCGGATTGAGGCGTTCGCTGAATCTCCTGAAGGTTCTGGGGGGCGGGGATCCTCAGGGCATGCGCCTGACGGACATCGCCGGTGAAAGCGGGCTCAGCCAGCCCAGCGCCCATCGCGCTCTGAAGGCTCTGATGGCGGAAGGGTTCGTCGAACAGGTCGAGGCAAGCCGCCGGTATCGGCTCGCCCTCGATTTCTTCGTGCTGGCCGCAAGGGCCGGACATGCCGGCGGCTTGCGCGGCATGGCGCGGCCGGCGCTCCTGCGCCTGTCATCGACCCTGAGCGACAGCGTCTTTCTTCTAGTCCGCAACGGATTCGACGCCGTTTGCCTGGATCGCGTGGAGGGCCCGTTCCCGATCCGCACCTTCACGGGCGACATCGGCGGCAAGGTGCCGCTCGGGATCGGGCAGGGTAGCCTCGCCATTCTGTCCTATCTGCCGGAGGACGAGCGCGAGACGATCATCCGCTTCAACGTCCCGCGCCTGCTCGACCGGGGCGGCTTCGACGAAGTGGGACTGCGGATGGAGATCGAGACCGTGCGAAAGACGGGGTTCGCCAGCCTCAACACGGGCCTCATTCCCGGAATGGCCGGCGTCGGCGTACCCATCCTCGACTCGGAGGGGCGGGCCGTGGCGGCGTTGAGCATCGGAACGCTCTCCAACCGCCTGGAGGGCGAGCGTCTGCCGCTGGTGGTCGCGCTGCTGCAGAAGGAGTCGCGCGAGATCGGCCGTCAGCTCAACCCCTTCGATCCGACCCTGCGCTACCCCGCCCGAAGCCTCGGGACGGGAGCGGCATGATCGTTCGGGCGCGCCGTCACAGGTCGTAGGCGACGCGAAAGCCCACATTGCTCGCGGCCGAATCCGGAGTGAGCGGAATGCGGGCGGCGACCCGATAGCGATAGCAATAGGTGTAATGGCACAAGAAGGATCCGCCCTTCAGAACCTTCTCCCTGTCCTTCAGCGCGACGGCGTTTCGCCGCTTGGCTTGGCCCGAGAGGGAGCGGACCTTGAAAGAGTCGCTCGTCCATTCCCAGACGTTCCCGGCCATGTTGTAGAGGCCTGCGCCGTTCGGCGCGAAGGCCGTCACCGGGCACGTCCCGAGATAGCCGTCGGCTTGCGTGTTCACATCGGGAAAGCGGCCCTGCCAGATGTTGCAGAAGATCCGCTCGTCCGTGGGCTCCTCGTCGCCCCATGGAAACCGAGGGTCATCGAGCCCGCCGCGCGCCGCGTGCTCCCATTCCGCCTCGCTCGGCAGACGTCCGCCGCACCATTCCGCGAAAGCCTTGGCGTCGGCCCAGGAGACATGCACGACGGGATGGTCGCCCCGATCCTCGAAGGAGGATCCTGGGCCTTCGGGAGCGTTCCAGCAGGCTCCGTCCGCCTTGACCCACCAGGGGGTCGGTCCTCGCGACGGCGGATAGAAAGCGTCCGTGGGCAGAAGGCCGCGGAAGACCGTCGACCAGCCGAAGCGTTCCGCCTCCGTGACATACCCGGTCGCCGCCACGAAGGCCGCGAACCGAGCATTCGTTACCGCGTGGGCTTCCAGGCAGAAGCCGCGGAGCGTGATCTTGCGGGGCGGCCCTTCGCCGTCCTCGCCGATAACCGGCCTTTTCGTGCCGACGGACGATGGAGCGGGCGGAAACGGGATGCGGGGCGCGGATGGCGCTCCATCTCCTTTCCCGACCGCGATGGATGGGGCATGGGAAAGCGTCCCCGCATCGCGCCGTGGCAGGCTGCTGCAGCACGACAACGGATCCTACCTCCGGCTCCGCAGGACGGCCGCGCTGTCATGGACGGGAATGTCGCCGATGTCCGCCATCTCGGCATCCAGCTTTTCCAGCATCCGCTCGAACACCTCCGCATAGGCGGGATCGTCAGCGCGGTTGTAAAGCTCGAACGGGTCCTCGTCGCAGTCGAACAGTTCCCATTCCGGCGGTTCGCTGGGCCCGTGGGCGCCTTCCTGGCCGAGCGGATCATTGTACCAGTAGATCAGTTTGTAGCGTGCGTCGCGCACCCCGTAATGGGCATAGGCGTTGTGGAACTCGTCCTTATGCATCCAGTAGCGATGATACGCGACATCCTGCCAGTCTGGGCCGGTGGCCTGCTCGAAGAGCGGCCTCAGGCTCGTGCCCTGCACGTAGCTCGGAATGCGCACGCCCGCGTAATCGAGGAAGGTGGGGGCGAAATCGACGTTCGTGGCGATCTGTTTCGAGATGGAGCCTGCCGGGATGCCTTTCGGGTAGCGGACGAGGAAGGGCATCTGAAGCGATTCCTCGTACATGAACCGCTTGTCGAACCAGCCGTGCTCGCCCAGGAAGAAGCCCTGATCCGATGTGTAGATGACGATCGTGTTATCGGCCAGGCCGGTTTCGTCGAGATAATCCAGCAATCGGCCGACATTCTCGTCGATGGATGCGACGGTGCGAAGATAGCGCTTGATGTAGCGCTGATACTTGAACTCGGCGAGCGCTTTCGGGTCGCGGAAAGTAAAGCTCCGGCCGGTCTCCGCATCGATCAGGGTGAGTTCTTCCCCCTCCTTGAGATCGGGAACCTTGCGGCCGGTCCAGCCCTCCAGAATGAGCTCGCCGACTTCTGACCCGCCTTCCGGCTGGACGAGGCCTAGATCGTCGTAGGTCATGTCCTGGCGGATCCGCATCTTCGCGGCTGCCGCTGCTGCTGCGCGGTTCGCGTAGTCGTCCGTGAAAGTTTCCGGAATCGGCAGGTCCTCATCGGCCCAGAGTGAGCGATGTTTCGGATGCGGCGCGAAATTCCGGTGCGGCGCCTTGTGGTGACACATCAGGAAGAAGGGCCGCTGCGTGTCGCGGCTGCGGAGAAAGTCGAGGCATTTGTCGGTGATGATGTCCGTCACATAGCCGTGTTCGGTGCGCCGCTGCCCCATCTCGATCATCACCGGATCGAAATAGGCTCCCTGGCCCGGCACGACGGACCATTGGTCGAAGCCGGTCGGTTCGTGGGCGGGGCCTTCCCCGAGATGCCATTTCCCGAAGATGCCGGTCTGATAGCCGGAGGCGCGCAGGTGCTTGGCGACGTTGGGCAGGCGGTTGTCGATGTGGGTGTCGAGCGTCGTGACGGCGTTCACGTGGTTGTAGGTGCCGGTGAGAATCGCGGCTCGGCTCGGCGTGCAGATCGAGTTCGTCACGTAGCAGCGGTCGAGTCGCATGCCCTCTGCGGCGAGCCTGTCGATATTCGGCGTGTGGTTCAGGCTCTGGCCGTAGCTCGAGATCGCGCGCGCCGCGTGATCGTCGGACATGATGAAGAGAATGTTGGGTCGCATGGTGTGGTCCACGGCGTTGCAGGTTGGCGGTCACGAGATGAGAGGGAGAGCGGGGCGGCGAAAGCGCCGAGGCGAGCCGGTTGCCCTCTGCAGGCTTAGAGGCATCAGGTCAGCGGCGTTCGCCTTGCGGTCTTGGCGGGACATGGCTTGCAACCTTCAGGGCCTGTTGCGGCGGAAGCGCCGTCCGATCGGCGGCCGCAAATCGGGCTCCGCGGCTCAAAGGACGTTTCTTGACCCCTGCTGATACTTCATATATGAAAACTAATCAACCACATTTGGAAGATGTTCCCGTCGCATGTCCGAGCCAGTCCGCAGAACGCTGAGCGTCCTGGAGTTCTTTGCAGGTAGCCCTGGCGAGGCCTTCACCCAGGCCCAGATTGCGGATGCGTGCGGCATTTCCGGTGCGACGCTGCACCGGATCATCAAGACCCTGGAGGACAGCGGCTATATTTTCCGCGACAGCTCCAAGCGCTATCGCTGCAATCTCGTGTTCCGGAAGCTGATCGGGCTTCCTCCCGAATATTCCGAGGCCCTCGCCAAGGTCGTTTCGTCGATCGTGCAGGAAACGAAGCAGTCGTGTGAAGCCATCATCGTGCGGGGCAACGAGTTCGAGTGGTATCACAAGGAGGAGCATGCCGAGCTGTCGGTGCGGATTCGTGCGCGCACCGGCTATCGGCGTGGCATGAACGAGCTCGACTCCCTGTCCCGGCTCTACCTCAGCGGTCTCGGGTGGGCGGAGGTCGAGCGCCGTTTCGACATCGACGCGTTCTATCGCACCGGGATCCAGCACGAACTCGTCACGTCCGGCGAGGCGCGCAGGATCATCGAGGCCACCGATCCGCAGGGCGTCGAATACGACATCGAGGGCAACCGGCGCGGCGTGCGCCGCTTCGCCACGAGCGTGCGAGGCCCGGGCGGTGAATGGCTCCATATTCTCAGCATCGCCGAGGCTGCATACCCGCTCACCGACGAGGCGGGTCATGTCCAGAGAAACATCGCCATTCTGAATAAGGGACGCGAGGAACTCGAACGATACGCCCGTCGGCTTTCGGAAATTCCATATGCGGCACAATGAACAATCCGACGCAGGGTGGTCGCAATGGCCTTGAGGCAGCACGCCGGCGCCGGTTGCAACCACTCCTGGATACGCAGGACGCCACGTTGGAAACAAAAATGATTTTTGCCTGCCGGGGAGGAGGCACGTGATGAGCAGAACGATGAAAGGCCTGCCGCGGCCCCGGCCCGTCCGGCGGCTCATGCCGCCGACGATGCTGATGTTGAACATAGTGGCCGTGTGCTGCGGAATTCTCGCCTGGGGCGCGCTCGTCACGTTCGGCAAGGTCGTCCTGCCCGGGCCGCTGCAGGTGCTCGGCCGCGCGGGAGAGCTTCTGTCCAGCGGGCAACTCCCGAAGGATCTGTTCGCCAGCCTCCAGCGGGTTCTGACCGGCTTCGCCCTCGGCGTCCTGCTTGCCGTTCCCGTCGGCTTCCTGATGGGGTGGTACAAGATCGCGCGCGGCCTGATCGAGCCCTTCGTCCAGTTCTTCCGGATGATCCCGCCGCTGGCGGTGATCCCGCTCGCGATCGTCACGATGGGCATTGGTGAAACGCCGAAGGTGTTCGTGATCTTTCTCGCGTCGTTCCTGTCCAGCGTCGTCGCCACCTATCAGGGCGTGGTAAGCGTCGACAAGACCCTCATCAACGCCGCCCGCGTGCTCGGCGCCAGCGACGCGACGATCTTCAGGCGCGTCATCATTCCGGCATCGACGCCCTTCATTCTCGTGGGCATGCGCATCGGCCTCGGATCGGCATGGGCGACCGTCGTCGCGGCGGAGCTGATCGCCGCGCAATCGGGGCTCGGCTTTCGCATGCAGCAGGCGCAGCTCTTCTACGATCTGCCGACGATCTTCGTCAGCCTCGTGACGATCGGAGTGCTCGGCCTCCTCATGGATCGTCTTCTCCTCGGCGTGGAGAAGCGTCTCACCCAGTGGCAGGAGAGACTATGAACAGCAAGATCTCTTTCAGGAACGTGTCGCGCCGGTTCGACCTTGCCGGAGGATCGTTCCTGGCGCTCGACCGGCTGTCGCTGGATGTCGCGGACGGCGAGTTCGTGACGGTCGTCGGACCGTCGGGCTGCGGCAAGTCCACGGCCCTGAACATTGCCGCCGGTCTCGTCGAACCCAGCAGCGGCGAGGTTCTCGTGGACGGACGCGAGGTTCGCGGCCCCGGGCCGGAGCGAGGCGTCATCTTTCAGCAATACGCGCTGTTCCCCTGGCTGACGGTCAGGGAGAACGTCGAGTTCGGGCTGCGCATCGCTAAGAAGGGGTCGAGGGAGCGGCGGGAGATCGCAGACCGCTTCATCGAGTTGGTCGGACTCGAGCGTTTTGCCGATGCCCTTCCCAAGACCCTGTCGGGCGGCATGCGGCAGCGCTGCGCCATCGCGCGCGCCTACGCGGTCAATCCGACGATCCTTCTGATGGATGAGCCGTTCGGCGCGCTGGACGCGCTGACCCGCGTCCAGATGCAGGATCAGCTGCTCCAAACCTGGAGCCGCGAGCGCCGGACGATCATGTTCATCACCCATGATGTCGACGAGGCCGTGTATCTCGCGAACAGGGTCATCGTCATGGCTGCGCGTCCCAGTCGGCTCTACGAGATCATTCCCGTCGATCTGCCCTATCCGCGCACCGAGGAGATCCGGCTCTCGCCGGAATTCGCTGCCATCCGCAACCGCGTATGGCATGCCGTTTATCACCAGCCGGCGATGACGGCGGACACAAACGTATAATGAAGGAGGAAAGAGGGACATGACCAGCCTATCACGCCGCAAGTTCATCGCAGCCGCCGGCGTCTCGGCCGCCGTGCTCTGGAGCGGACGCCCGAGGCAGGCTCTCGCGGCCGAGACCGTGCGCATGGGATACATCGCCGATTTCAACGGAGCCAGCCTCGCGGCCATCGCCAACGATCAGGATCTCTGGTCCCAGCAGGGCCTGACGCCGGACCTGAAGGTCTTCACCAACGGGCCGATTCAGATTCAGGCCCTCGGCGCCGGAAGCCTCGATTTCGGCTATATCGGCCCGGGCGCCCTGTGGCTGCCGGCCAGCGGCCGCGCCAAGGTGATCTCGATCAACACGCTCGGATTCAGCGACCGCGTCATCGCCCAGGCCGGCATCAAGACCATCGCCGATCTGAAGGGCAAGAAGGTCGGCGTGCCCGAGGGAACGTCCGGCGACATGCTCCTGCGTCTGGCGCTGCAGAAGCAGAAGATGACGACCGACGACGTCGAACTCGTCCGCATGGATCCCAGCACGGTCGTCGCAGCCTTCGCCAGCAAGCAGATCGATGCTGCCGGCATCTGGTATCCGCTCGTGGACGTCATCAAGGACCGCGTGCCCGACCTGAACGAACTCGCCAAGAACGGCGATTTCTATCCCCAGCTCGCCTTCCCGAGCGCCTTCGTCGCGAGGAACGAGGTCGCCGACGATCTGACGAAGAAGGTCATCGCCGTTCTGAAGAAAGCCAACGACTACAGGGCGAGCAACCTGGACAAGGCCATCGAGATCACCTCGAAATTCATCAGCATCCCGGCCGACAAGCTGGCGGTGGAAGCAAAGAACTCCAAGTTCCTCACCACTGCGGAACTCAATGCCCAGACCAAGGACGGGACCGCTGCCGGCTGGCTCACGAAGATGAACGAGATGTTCAAGGATTTCGGCCGAGTGGCGAACCCGCTCGATCCGAAGGAGTATTTCCGGGCCGATCTGTACACCTCCGCGTGATGCGGCATTCGTGATCAGACGACGCGGGCATCCGGAGCGGTCGATCTTTCGCCCCGGATGCTCCTCTCCTCAGGCATAAGTCGAACGGCACGGACGATGACCGCAAGCGTCGCGAAAGACCTCTAGAGCTGAAACAAGGAAGACCGTGACCTTATACCTCCCGATCGCCGAGATGCCGGTGAGCATCCTGCTTATCTTAGGGATGAGCGCAGCGGTGGGTTTCATCTCCGGGCTGTTCGGCATCGGCGGCGGGTTCCTGATGACCCCGCTCCTGATCTTCCTCGGCATTCCCCCCGCCGTGGCCGTGGCCACCCAATCGGCCCAGATCGTCGCCTCCTCCACCACCAGCGTGCTCGGCGCGCTGCGCCGCAACGCGCTGGATCACAAGCTCGGCGCCATCCTGGTGGCCGGCGGCTTCGTCGGCTCGGCGCTCGGCGTCTGGTTCTTCGCCGCCGCCCGCCGGGCCGGCCAGCTCGATCTGGTCATCGTCGTCTCCTACGTGACCCTGTTCACGGTCGTCGGCAGCCTGATGCTGAAAGAGAGCATCCGCGAGTTCTGGCACAAGCGCAAAGGCGGCAGCGTGCGCCTGCGGCGCCAGGCGGGCGAGCATGCGGCCTATCTCGGCTGGCCGCTGCGGATGCGCTTTTACCGCTCCAAGCTCTATGTCAGCGTGATCCCGATCCTGCTGCTGTCGCTGTTCATCGGCTTTGCCGGCGCGCTGCTCGGCATCGGCGGCGGCTTCATCGTGGTGCCGGCGCTGCTCTACATCTTCCGCGTGCCCACCAACGTGGTCGTGGGCACCTCCCAGTTCCAGATCGTCTGCACCACCCTCGTCGCCCTCGTTCTGCACGCGATCTCGAACCAGGCGGTCGACATGGTGCTGGCGATCCTGCTCATCGTCGGCGGCGTGTTCGGAGCGCAGTTCGGCGCGCGCATGGGGCGCCACCTGCGCGCGGACATGTTCCGCTTTCTTCTCGCGATCCTGCTGCTCGCCGTCGGCCTGCGCTTCGGGCTCGAGCTGGTGCTGCATCCGGAGGAGCCTTTCTCCATCACCGTGCAGGAGGTGCGCTCATGAGGGCGCTCGGCTTCCTCCTGCCGCTCCTCTGGAGCCTGATCCCCGCCGAGGCCGAGACCCTGGTCACGTCGCTGTCGAGCCATCGGGTCCTCATCAGCTCGAACTACACCGGCACGCAGATCGCGGTGTTCGGAGCCATCGAGCGCGACGCCCAGACGGTCGCGCGCGCTACGGGCTACGACGTGGTCGTCACGGTGCGCGGGCCGCGGCAGTTTCTGACCGTGCGCGAACGCGAGCGGCTCGGGCCGATCTGGATCAACCGGGACCAACAGAAATTTCCTTCGGTTCCGGCCTATGTCAGCGTGCTGAGCTCCGGACCGATTGCGGAGATCACGAGCGATCAGCTGCGCCAGCGCCAGAAGATCGGCCTGCAGGCCATCGTCAACGCCAACGATTTCACGTTCTCGCCGGACGGCACGGACAAGCCCTTTCGCGAGGCGCTTTACCGCCTCAAGGCTCAGGAGGGACTTTATCTGGAGGAAGAGCGCGGGGTGACGTTTCTCACGCCCGACATCTTCCGCGCCGGCGTCCCGCTGCCGGCGACCGCGCCGCCGGGCAATTACGAGGTCGATGTCACGCTCTTCGCCGACACGGTCATTCTCGCCCGGACCCATACCGATTTCGAGCTGGTGAAGACCGGCTTCGAGGAACAGGTCGGCGTCATCGCCCGGGACTGGTCGCTGCTCTATGGCCTCGCTACCGCCGCGATCGCACTCTTCTTCGGGTGGCTCGCCAACGTCATCTTCAGGCGGGATTGAGCGATTCACGCTCTGCGGGGCCCTTCGCTCCCTCGGCCCGTGGGATTTTTCCGCATCAGGAAGACGAGCGGGATGATGACGATGGCGGCGTACATCATCAGCAGGAAGTTGTTCGCATAGGCGATGCTCGACGCCTGGAACTGCACCATGCTGTCGAGGCTGGCGCGGCCCGCGGGCGTCTGAAGGTGAAGCAGCGGGCCGTATTCACGCACGCCGGGGCTGAACGGCGTGAGGTTCGCGACGAGCTCCGCGTGCATGATCGTCATGTTGCGCGTGAGCAGGAAGGTGGTGAAGCTGATGCCGATGCTCGACCCGATGTTGCGCATCAGGCTGAAGAACGCGGTCCCCTGGGTGCGCAGGGCAGGGGCGAGGGTCGTGAACGTCAGCGTGCTCAGCGGTACGAAGACGAGCCCGAGGCCGAAGCCCTGGACCATGCCGGTCCGGATGATCGCGCCCTGCGAGACGTCCGGTGTGAAACCGGACATTTCGTATAATGCGAAAGCGGTCAGGATCAGCCCGCCGACGATGAGCCAGCGGGCATCGAGATAACGGATGAGCTGGCCCACGAGCACCATGGCGACCATGGTGCCGATCCCGCGCGGCGCGAGCACGAGGCCCGCGGTCATCACGGGATAATTCATGAGGCGCTCGAGATAGGGCGTCAGAAGCGCCAGCGTGGCGAGCAGAATCGCGCCGATGCAGAAGATCAGGAGCTGACCGACGACGAAATTCCGGTCTCGAAACATGCGGGGCTCCAGAAACGGCCGCCGCGCCGTGGCGAGATGCACCACGAACATGTAGGCGGCCAGTCCCGCCAGCGTCGCCTCGATCCAGATTTCGGTGGCTTCGAACCAGTCGATCTGCTCGCCCCGGTCGAGGAACATCTGCAACGACCCGATGGCGAGACTCAGCATCGCGAATCCGAACAGGTCGAAGGGTTGCGGCTCGGCGCGCGGCGGCTCGGGCAGGAAGACGTAGAGGCCCGCGACAGTCAGGAGGCCGACGGGCAGGTTCACGTAGAAGGTCCAGCGCCAGTTATAGACTTCCGTCAGCCAGCCGCCCAGCGAGGGGCCGATGATCGGCCCCAGCATCACGCCGAGCCCGAAGATCGCCATGGCCTGGCCCCGCCGCTCGATCGGATAGGTGTCGAGAAGCACTGCCTGCGCCAGCGGCACCATGGGTGCGCCGAAGATTCCCTGCAGCAGCCGGAACAGGATCATCTGGTCGAGCGACTGCGCCGCGCCGCACAGGACGGACGTGGAAACGAAGCCTGCCACCGAAATCAGGAACAGCCGCCTTCGCCCGAGGCGGTTCTCCAGGAAACCGGTGGCCGGGGTCACGATGGCGGCTGCGACGATGTAGGACGTAAGCACCCAGTTGATCTGATCCTGGGTCGCCGACAGGCTGCCCTGCATGTAGGGCAGGGCGACATTGGCGATCGTGGTGTCGAGCGCCTGCATGAGGGCGGCCAGCATGACGCAGGCGGTGATCGCAGCCCGGTTGCCGCCGGCGGAGGCGGCGGCGGATGGTGCGGGCGCTGCCGTGTCGGTCATGGCCCATCCCTACAGGTTTTGCCACAGGTCGCGCCACAATCCGGAGAGGGAGCGCTCCTGGCCGGTATCGATCGACACGGTGGCGCTCATGCCCGCACGCAGCTGAGGGCCGTCGTCAGCCTGCTGCACGCTGATCTGCACTGGAATGCGCTGGACCACCTTCACCCAGTTGCCGCTCGCGTTCTGCGGAGGCAGCAGCGCGAAGGTCGCGCCGCTCGCGGGATTGATGCTCTGGACGCGCCCCTGGAACGTGACGTCCGGATAGGCATCCACTTCGATGCTCACCGGGTTGCCGACGCGCACATTCGTCAGGTCGGTTTCCTTGATGTTGGCCTCGACCCAAACGGACGTGGCGGAAACCAGGCTGATCGCCTGCTGTCCGGGGTTGAGAAACATGCCCACCTGAATGGCGTCGACATTGGTCACGATGCCGGCGAAGGGCGCGTGCACCTCGGTCAGCCGCAGGTTGCGCGCTGCGGTGTCCACATTGGCTTGCGCCTGCTGATATTGCGGCCTCCGCTCCAGAGGCTCGTCTCCATCGCCGCCGAGCTGCGCGAGGACCGTCGCCGCCTCCTCCCGCGCCGTCGCGAGGGCAGCCTTCGCGACTGACAGGTTGCGCTGGGCTTCGTCGAGCTGCGCCTGTGCTGATACGCCCCGTCGCACGAGATCGTTGATGCGGTCGAACTCGGACTGGGCGTATTCCAGATTGGCCTGCGCCTGCGCGACCTGCGCCTGCCGGCTGCGATAGGTCTCGGTCATTCCGGCCAGCTGATCGCGGGTCACGCCGAGCTGAGCCCGTGCGCCCGCCAGGGCGATGCGGTAGGGTTCCTGGTCGATGGTGAAGAGCAGGTCTCCCTCCTTGACCCGCTGATTGTTGCGCACCGAGATCTGGGCCACGAGCCCTGTCACCTGGGGCAAGATCGACACCGTTGCGGCCTGAACATAGGCGTTCTCCTCCGAGACGTATCGCCCGCCCGAGAGATAGAATGCGAGAGCGGCCACCGCGACCACCAGAGGCCCGAGGATGAGGAGGCCCCGCCGCAGCCAGGGGCGGCGCTTGCCCTCGTCCGTTGGGGGCGCGGCCTCCTGGGGAGGTTCGGGCCCGACCCGAGGCTCCGGCGGGGCACCCTCGGGCGCACGCCTGGCGTAGGAGGCTGTCTGCGCGTCGGTCATCAGGCCTTACTCCTGCACTTTCGGAGGACAGGGCATGGCCTTAACGCCGGAAACCGGCAATTGATCGTTCCAGGCTCGCCGAATGATGGGCGGCTTCGAGCTCGAAGGCCGAGCCTGACTGTGCCGATGGCTTGCGGCGGCTGGGGGGGCGCGGCTCTGACGTTAACCATCCTCATAAAGAAATGCCCGAGGAAAGGTGACTTCGATTGATCTGGCAACGTCGAGGCAGGATTTCCGGATAGCTCGTGCTATAGCCGCAATGGCGGGGTGAACGCCGTCCAGACGATGGCGGTTCACGGCATGATGCCGCTCCGCCATACCGGTGCGAACCCGGTATGTCCCCCGAATTTCAACCTGGATCTAAGCCTTCGGGTAACCCGCCGAGCGCCGTGGTTGCTCGGGCGAAGGGAGACATGGGTTTGCTATGCTGACGGTCTATACGTGCATCGTCTCAGACCACGATCTGCGCCTCGTTGCTCTCGCAGCCTTGGTGTGTGGCCTTGCATCGCTCACCGCCATCCATCTCCTGCATCATGTCCGGCGGTCGGAGGGCTCCCGGCACAGCCTGTGGCTCGGTGTCGCCGCTGTTTCGACCGGCTTCGGAATCTGGTCCACGCATTTCATCGCCATGCTGGCCTTCTCTCCCTCCGTGCCGGCTGCCTACGATGTCCCCTTGACCATTCTGTCGCTGTTCGTCGCCGTCATCGTCACGGGCATCGGCTTTCGCATCGCTTTCGTGCCGGGCGTCAAAGGCGTAGCGTGGCTCGGGGGCGCGCTCGTCGGCTTCGGGATCGGCGGCATGCATTTCACGGGGATGGCAGCCTTCGATGTCGCCGGCACCGTCTCGTGGGACTGGACCTTGGTCGCCATGTCCATCGTCCTGGGCTCGCTCTTCGCGGGCCTCGCAGTGCCGGTGGGCCTCAGAGGCGATGCGGCGCTGTGGAAGCTTTCGGGCGGATTGCTCCTGACGCTGGCGATCTGTCTCCATCATTTCACGGCCATGGCGGCTGCTTCCATCATGCCCGACAGCACGATCGAGCTTTCGCCTCTGGCTATTCCGCCCCACTGGCTGGCCGTTGGAGTGGCCGCCGTCAGCTTAGGCATTCTTCTCCTCGCCTGCGCCGCGCTGAGCCTCGACCTGCGGGAGCGCCGGCGCGCCGCACTCGAAATGGAGCGGATGCGGGATCTCACCGACGCGGCGGTCGAGGGGCTCGTTCTCTGCGACGGCGAAACCATCGTCTCCGTCAACCGGAGCTTTGCCCGGCTCGCGAATCTGACGCCCGAGCAGATCTGCGGGAAGACGCTGAGCGCCTGCGTGCCCGACGCCGAGAAGCGCAAGGCGCTTTTCAACGCCATGGGCCAGGCCGTCGAGAGCGATCTCTCGAACGGCGAGGGCGATCTCGTTCCGGTCGAGCTGATCGCCCATCAGATCTCCTATAATGGGCGCCTGCACAACGTCGTGGCGTTTCGCGACCTGCGCGACCGCAGGAACGCGGAGGCTCAGATCCGCTATCTGGCGCATCACGATCCGCTGACCGGGCTCAGCAACCGGTCGAGCTTCGAACAGCGGCTGGACCGTGAAATCAAACTGCATCAGAGAACCGGACAGAAACTGGCCCTCCTGTGCCTGGATCTCGATGGCTTCAAGGAGGTGAACGATCTTTATGGCCACGCGGCCGGAGACCGGTTGCTCCAGGACACCGCCGAACTGTTCTCCGCTTCGCTTGCCGAGGATGACATGCTGGCCCGGCTGGGCGGTGACGAGTTCGCCATCATCGCTCCTCACGTCACGGACCCGGCCCAGGTCGAGGCCCTGGCCGAGAGGCTCTTGGCGAGCCTCAAGAACGCGGATCCGTCGAGAACGCCGACGGGCCTGATCTCCGTCAGCATCGGCATTGCGGTCTACCCGTCCGATGCACCGGACCGTACGGAGCTCCTCTCCAGTGCCGACACCGCCCTGTATCGCGCGAAGCTCGAAGGGAAGGGCACGTACCGCTTCTTCGAGGCCGCCATGGGGGCGCAGATCCGGGAGCGTCGCAGCATCGAGAACGATCTGCGCAAGGCCATCGCCAAGGGCGAGCTGAAACTCGTGTACCAGCCTCAGGCGCAGATCGAAACCGGAGAGGTTCTCGGCTTCGAGGTTCTGCTGCGCTGGCACCATCCCGGTCGCGGCCTCGTGCCGCCGTCGGTCTTCATTCCGATCGCCGAGGAAAGCGGGCTGATCCTCCAGATCGGCGAATGGGTCCTGCGCCAGGCCTGCCGGGAAGCGGCGGGCTGGCAGCGGCCGCTCAGCATCGCCGTCAACGTGTCGCCCCTGCAATTGGGCAGCGACGGCTTCTTCCAGACGGTCCGGACGATTCTCGACGAAACCGGATTGCCGCCCGATCGGCTGGAGATCGAGATTACGGAATCGGCTCTCATCCGCGATCCGAACCGCGCGCTGCTGGTTCTGCAGAAGCTCAAGGCGCTCGGCGTGAACATCGCCATGGATGATTTCGGGACCGGCTATTCGTCGCTGTCGAACCTGCAGCTCTTTCCCTTCGACAAGATCAAGATCGACCGGTCCTTCATTCAATCGGTCCATACGAAGCCGCAGGCCGCCGCCATCGTGCGCGCCGTGCTCGGTCTTGGACGAGGCCTGGGACTTCCCGTGATCGCCGAAGGCGTGGAGACCGCCGAGGAACTCAGCTTCCTCGGCCAGGAAGGGTGCGGCGAGGCTCAAGGCTACCTGCTCGGCCGGCCGGAGCCCATCACCGCGTTGACGTCGCTGATCCTCGGCGGCGTGACCGCGCCTTCGGTGGCAGCGGCCGCTTCAGGGTGAGGCGAACGACGGAGCGGGGCTCCCTGATCTGGAACCGATTCCGCCGATGGAGGTTTGTTTCATCCCGTGGGTGATAGGAGTCGCCGTGCCATGCTGAAATGGGCTTTGATCTTTTTCGTCGTCGCGATCGTCGCAGGCCTGCTCGGGTTCACGGGCATCGCAGCCGGTGCGGCAACGATTGCGAAGTGGCTGTTCTTCCTCGCGATCGCCATCTTCGTCATCTTCCTCATTCTGGGCCTGATCGCAGGAGAAACCCTCTTCTAGAGGCGCCATCCGGGCGGAGCGCCGCGGCCTTTCGGCCTCGGGCGAGGGATCGCTGATGTCTTGAAGCGCTGGGAGCGGGTGCCGTACGGGTCCGGGGTAACCGTTCCCGGTCAGCGGCAGAAAATGGCGGAGGGAGCGGGATTCGAACCCGCGATACGGTTTCCCGTATACACACTTTCCAGGCGTGCGCCTTCAACCACTCGGCCACCCCTCCGACGTGGAACCCTCCCAAGGTCGAAACCTTGTTCGCATCCTGTGCGAACCGGGGATTCCCTGCATCTCTGCGGAGCGCTCCTGTAGCTCCAAAACGGTGCGGAAGGCAAGACCGAAGTGAAGAAAGTTTCTGCAGGGTGACTTTGCGGCACTCGAAAAACGCTCTAGATAATCCCCCTATGTTTATGGGGGCTCTTTGTGAAATTCCTGGCGCGTAGTCTCGGGCTTCTGCTGGTCGCGGGCGGCTTCATCGGTCTTGTGATCGATGGAACGCGGTCGATCGTCAATCACACCGTGTCCTTCGTCTCCATCGCGAACGCTGCGGGAACCCTGTTCCCGGACGGCGCGGCGGGCTTTGAGGGGCAGGTGGCGGCGCGCACCTACCCCTGGCTGTGGGATCCCATCGTCAGTCACCTTCTCCAGCTTCCCGCCTCGGTCACGGGCTTCCTCGTCGGCGTCCTGCTGCTCTGGCTCGGCCAGAAGCCGCTCGAGCCCATCGGCTATTTCGCGGGCCGCTGATCCACACGCGGCAAGGGGAGGGGCGGGCCCCTCCCGTCGGGGGCGGGGAAGGCTTACATTAGGCAGGTCACAAGAGAGGCCTCCATGTTCCGCTTCCAAAAACCCCTCGACATTCCCACGCCCGACCAGGCCCTGCCGGGCCGCGCGGCGCCGCTTCCCACCGCCGAGACCCATTTCGTCAATGGCCGCCCCCTGAAGCCGCCTTACCCCGAAGGCATGGGGAAGGCGCTGTTCGGGCTGGGCTGCTTCTGGGGCGCCGAGCGCAAGTTCTGGCAGATGGGTGACGGCGTCTGGGTGACGGCCGTGGGCTATTCCGCCGGCATCACGCCCAATCCCACCTACGAGGAGGTGTGCACCGGCATGACCGGGCACAACGAGGTGGTGCTCGTGGTCTTCGATCCGAAGAAAACGTCGTATGAGACGCTGCTGAAGACCTTCTGGGAGAACCACGATCCGACCCAGGGCATGCGCCAGGGCAACGATGTGGGCACGCAGTACCGTTCGGGGATCTATGTCTTCGACGAGGCCCAGCGCAACGCCGCCGAAGCCTCGAAGGCGGCCTATGCGGAAGCCCTCGCGGCGCGCGGCTACGGACCGGTCACCACCGAGATCCTGGACGCCGGGCCGTTCTACTTCGCCGAGGATTACCACCAGCAATATCTGGCCAAGAATCCGAACGGCTATTGCGGCCTCGGCGGCACGGGCGTGGCCTGCCAGATCGGCACGGGCGTCGCGGCCGAATAGCTGAGGGCCCTGAGGACCTGATCGTCTCCGGACTTCTCAGGGCGCCGCAAGGACTCCGCGGCATTGCTCGGGGAGCTGCGCCATCGTCAGGGGTGGGCGCGGCTTGCCGGGCTTCGGATGCAGCATCGCGGGGGTGAACCAGGCGGCGAGATCCGCCCCGCATCCGTCGCCGCCCGGCGGCGGATCCTGATCGGAGCAGGCGGCGTCTCCGGCCGGGCACGCGATCCGGATGTGGAAGTGATAATTGTGGCCCCACATGGGGCGCACCTTCCTCAGCCATCCCCGATCCTCCCCGGCCTCGCGGCAGAGCGCCTTCTTGATGGCCGGATTCACGAAGATGCGCGCCACGCTCTTCTCCTGCGCGGCCGCGCGGATGAGTGCCGTGTGCTGCGGCGTCCAGACCGCAGGGTCCACGTCGAGCCAGTCGTCGCGCACGACGTTGGTGGCGGACATTTCCTCCCGCTCGACCCGCGACAGGCGGCGATCGGGCATGGGCGTGAGCCATACGTCCGCGTCGAGGCCGACCTGGTGGGACGCATGGCCCGTGATCATCGGCCCGCCGCGCGGCTGCGACATGTCGCCGATGAGAAGGCCGGGCCATCCGTTGATGTCGGGCAGGCGCGCGGAGAGCCGCTGCAGAAGCGATACGAGCTGCGGGTGACCCCAGTTGCGGTTGCGGGACAGGCGCATCACCTGCCACGTCTCTCCATCGACGGGAATGGCCGCGGCGCCGGCCACGCAACCGCGCGCATAGCTGCCGATGGACTGGGGTTGAAGAGACGCCGGGACCGCGCTGCGTCCGAACAGCTCCTTGGCGGCGAGCTTCGGATCATCGGGATTGGCAAGGGGCGGCAGCGGCTTCGGGTCGAGCGCGCCCTTGTCCTGGGCGAAAGCGTCGTGAACGAGGCATGAGCCGCCGATGGCGAGTGCGGCGAGGAAGGCGAGAGAGCGAATCGAATTCATGCGGGAAGGCTAGCTCATCGTGCGGGAAAAGGGATCCGGCCTCGGCGCGACCAATGCGCCTCTGCTGTCACCCTCGGGCTCATCTCCTGCGTCATCGCCGGCCTTGTTGCCGGTGATCCCGATTGCTTGAAGCACCGTGCTTTTCGGATCGGGATGGCCGGGACGAGCCCGGCCATGACGAGAGAGCTGGAGGCTGTGACACGGCGAAGGGCGATCGGCGCTCCGCTGCCGGGGTCAGTGGCGCGGCTGCGGACGGCCTTCGCCAGCGCCGCGCTGGCTGATGTGGCCGGGCCCCATAGTGCGCTTGTCGTGGCCGTTGCCGCTGCGCCGCATGGTGGGCTGGTAGCGTGGCGTCGGCCGCTTGGAGCGGGGCGTGCGGCGCGTGCCGCCCGCGAACGGCGCAAGCACGAGGCTTGCGATCGCCGCGCCGACGCCCGCTAGAACGGCCGCCGTCGTGAAGGGGTGGAGCTGTGCTTCGAGCAGCAGGCTCGTCTTGCGCGGCTCGCCAGGCAGGGACGAATACATGTCGCCGTCCTCGCGGGCGCGATAAAGATTGTCGCGCATCTGACGGCGTTCGGGTTGATGGGTCGTCTGGGAGCCGTAGCCCGTCACCTCCATCGCCTTGTCCAGGAGGCGCGGCGCGACCTTGCCCATGGCGCCGATCACCCAGCCCCCGAAGCCGATGGTGAGTTCGCGCCTGTGGTGCTCCGCCGCGAAGACGATCGCCTTGGCGACGAGATGCGGATCGTAGCTCGGAGGCGGAACGGCGGCCTCCTTGTCGAGATAATTGCGGGCATGCTCGACGTAGGGCGTATCGATGGAGGAGGGCTTGATGAGGGTCACGGCAATCGGCGCACCCTGTTCCTCCAGTTCCATGCGCAGCCCGTCTGTGAAGGCTTTCACGGCATGCTTCGAGGCCGAGTATTGTGTCTGCAGGATCATGGTGCGCTCGGACAGGACGCTGCCGACATTGATGATGGTGCCGCCGCGCTGGCGCAGGTGTTCCGCCGCGATCAGCGATCCGTTGACGACGCCCCAGTAATTCACCTCGAACAGCTGCCGCTGATCTTCCAGAGGGATCTTGTCGAGGCGCCCGTAGAGAGCCACAGCGGCGTCGTTCACCCAGGTGTCGAACCCGCCGAACGTGTCGATGGCGGTGCGGGCGATCCGTTCGAGATCCTCGCGCTTGCTCACGTCCGCCGGCACCGCGGTGGCGCGGGTGCCGCCCCGGCTGAGCTCATCGGCGACCTTGCGTAGCGCCTCCTCGTTGCGGGCCGCCAGCACGAGGCCTTTGACGCCGCGCGAGGCGAAGTCATGCGCTGTCGCGAGGCCGATGCCGCTGGATGCGCCCGTGATGACGACCACTTGCTCCTCGACCGGCTTCTGTCGAACGGGCATGGCAATCTCCTTCGTTGTCCTGGGGGCAAAGCGAGGGTCAACGTGAGCGTCATGGCGGGGTTCCTATGGCAGCGCTTCGCGGCTGTCCAAGTCCGCGAGGCGAGTCTTTGGAGGCAACTCGCTGCGGCGATGCACTACGCGCCAAAACACGTGGATGCCCGGCACGGGGCCCGCCATGACGATGGAGCTTGGTCGGCCGCATCCACCATCGTCATGGCCGCGCTTGGTCCGGTCATCCAGGTCTCCGGAAGCGCCGCGTCGAAAGATGCGCTCCCCCGGGTCCCGGGCAGGAATGACAATCGCCTGTGCCGGAGAGACGGGCTCCAAACCGTGCCCGGTCCAAAACCTTGCAATGGCTCGCAAAAGCGCAGGGCCGCCGACCGGAACGGCTTCTGTGCGGGAGCGTTGCCTTTAGACCTTACCGATGAAGGGAGCGAGAGAATGGAGACGACGGTACAAAGCAGTGACGTCCGCGAAACTCATAACCTGATCGCCAGCGACAAGGTGGAAGGGACCCCGGTGCGACGCTCGGATGGCGAGAAGATCGGAACGATCGAGCGCGTCATGATCGAGAAGCGGTCCGGCAAGGTTGCCTATGCCGTCATGAGCTTCGGCGGCTTCATGGGTCTGGGCGAGGAATACTACACGCTGCCCTGGAGCGTTCTGAAATACAACGTCGAGCTCGACGCCTATGAGCTTAACCTATCGGAAGACCAACTGCGTGGCGCTCCGCGCCGGACCGCCGAGGGGCATGACGCCTCTTACGACCGGGAGTGGGAGGAGCATGTCCACCGCTACTACAACGCCACCCCCTATTGGGGCGAAAGCGACCCGATGAGCACCGGGCGCTGAGGCGAAAACCTTCCCTGAAAAGAAAAATCGCCCGGCTCTCACCGGGCGATTTTTATGCCCTTGCGCCAAGTGACGAGGATGACCCCTCTCTCGGCGCAGGGAGCATGCTTGGCTTAGCGCTTGCGAGCCTTCGAGGGGCTCTTGCGGGCGCTCGTCGAGCGCTTGGCGACCTTGCCGGACTTCTTCGTTGCGGAAGTGCGGCTGGACGCAGCGGCTGCGCGCTTCGTCGTCTTGGCGGGGGTCTTCTTGGCAGAGGACTTCGCCGTGCTGCGGCCGGTGCTGCGAGCAGCGGACTTGCGAGCCGTCGTCGAGCGGGCCGACGAGGTGCGAGCGGTGCTCTTGCGGGCCGTGGACGTGCGAGCAGCGGACTTCTTGGCAGCCGACTTGGGAGCCGACTTCGCAGCAGTCTTCTTCGCAGCGGTCTTCTTGGCAGTGGTCTTCTTGGCGGCCGTCTTCTTGGCCGTGGACTTCACGGCCGACTTGGCCGAGGTCCGCTTGGCGGCCGTCTTCTTGGCAGCCGTCTTCGTGGCAGAAGACTTCGCAGCCGACCTCGTCGAGGTCTTCTTGGCAGCGGTCTTCTTGGCAGCGGTCTTCGTGCCGGCCTTCTTCGTGCTCTTGCGAGCCGACGAGGTGCTGGCCTTCTTGGCGCTGGTCTTGCTGGAGCTTTTCTTGGCTCCGCTTCTCTTCTTGGTGCTGGTCGCACCGGTGTCACCCGTGAACAACGCTGTCAGCGGGTTCTTGTTGTCTGTCGGCATAGCCGCCTCCTTCAAGGGCCTTCGCGTGCAACCGTCACGCTTGCAAGGCAACGTCGTTATACCAAGGGGGTTCCGACTAACGAAAAGTGTAGAAAGTAGAATTCGTACTTTTTCTGTGGATACTTTGGCCGCGAGAGTACCCTGAACTTGCACATTCAGCACGCGATAGAAGGCGCGCGAGCCGACTCGGAGAGACTCTTCTTGGGACTGTTCGGCATCACTTCGGCTCTATCAGACTAGTTTTGATCGCTACTATAAAGCCTTTCAAAATCAATGTCTTAAATGTGCGATGGTCGATGCCGCCGCTGCTCGTGGCGATCAGTATCGCGCGTCGGAAGCGTCGTCTCGAAGAGGTGGATCGATCACGTCGAAGAGACGTCGAAAGGATGGTTTGCGACGGTTGAAAATTTTTTCGCCGACCCACCCCGAAAAATGCCTCGCGCAGGTGTCGGCGATGCGCGTCGATGCGTCACGCGACTCCAGAATCACTTCGCGCATGCCCTGACGTTGCGACAGGAGGGACGCTGATTTCGACGTCATGCGTGCGCGGCGCGGACGCGGCAACCTGACTCCCGCACGGCCCTTCACGCGGTGCGCGAGGCGCGGTAAGCGAGGGTGGTCAATCAGCTCTCCGTGGTCCGTCTTGTCCCATCGCCATCTCATCGCCGTCGTCGCCTGGATGACCGGCGCGCTCCTCGCCTTCTCCGCAACAGCTGTCGCCGTTCGCGCGCTCGCGCCGGACTTCTCGGTGTTCGAAATGCTGGCGGTCCGCAACCTCGCGGGCGTTGCGATCCTGCTCCTCCTCGCAGGCATCAGACCCGAGCTGAGACCCGGACTCAAACCGCGCCGCTTTCCGCTTCATCTCGCGCGCAACGTCCTGCATTTCGCGGGCACCGACGGCTGGACTTTCAGCCTCACGCTTCTGCCGCTGGCCACCGTGTTCGCGCTTGAGTTCACGGCGCCCGCATGGGTCGCGCTGCTGGCAATCCCGCTGCTTCAGGAGCGAATGACCCGAGGGCGTTTCGTGGCCGTGGTTCTCGGCTTTGCCGGTGTTCTCGTCATCCTTCGCCCGGGCCTGGAAACCTTGCAGCCGGCCAGTTTTCTGATGCTGGGCGTCGCCTTCTCCTTCGCGCTCGTCGCCATCATGACGAAGCGCCTGACCCGAACGGAGAGCACCTTCTCGATCCTCTTCTTCATGAATCTGCTGCAACTGCCCATGAACCTCGCCGGCGTCGGCCGCGCCTTCTGGCTCGCGGTCACGCCGGCTCATTTCCTGCCGTTCATCGGCATCTGCGTGGGCGGCCTGCTGTCGCATTACTGCCTGACCAACGCGTATCGCCGCGGCGATGCCACCATGGTCGTGCCGCTCGACTTCATGCGTATTCCCCTGATCGCCTTCGTCGGCTGGCAGCTCTATGGTGAGCCGCTCGATCCTTATGTGTTTCTCGGCAGCGCCTGCATCGTCGTCGGCCTGCTCTACAATCTGAACCGCGAGGCGAAATCGTCATGACCTGGTCGCCCCAGCAGGATGCCGCTCTGAAAGCCGTGGCCGATTGGCTCCGGCGCGGAGATCGTCCCGTCTTCCGTCTCTTCGGTTACGCGGGCACCGGCAAGACGACGCTCGCGCGCCACGTCGCGGAAGGCGTGGACGGAGAGGTGAGCTTCGGCGCCTACACGGGCAAGGCGGCCCTCGTGCTGCGCAACAAGGGCTGCGCGGATGCGTCCACCATCCACTCCATGATCTACCGCTCGCGGGAAGGGGATGAGAACGGGCCGCAATTCGTCATCAACCGGCAGAGCCAGGCCGCCAAGTCCGACCTCATCGTGATCGACGAGTGCTCCATGGTCGACGAGGAGCTGGGGCGCGATCTCCTGTCGTTCGGCAAGCCGGTTCTCGTGCTCGGCGATCCGGCGCAATTGCCGCCGGTGAAAGGCGGAGGGTTCTTCACGGAAGCCGAGCCGGACGTGATGCTGACCGAGGTCCACCGGCAGGCCAAGGACAACCCGATCGTTCATCTGTCCCTGAAGGTGCGGGAGGGCGGCAGGCTCGAGCCCGGGATCTATGGCGAGAGCCGCATCATCCGTCGCCGCGAGATCGACGCCACGACCGTCATGGCCGCCGATCAGGTGCTGGTCGGTCTCAACAAGACGCGCCGCCTCTACAACACGCGCCTGCGCGAACTGAACGGCTATCGCGATCCGATGCCGGCTGCGGGCGAGAAGCTCGTGTGCCTGCGCAACGACAAGACCAAGGGGCTGCTCAACGGCGGCACGTGGAGCATCCAGGCCCTGCGCGGCATCCGCAACGACTTCATCCGCATGGACGTGGTGCCCGACGACGACGTGCGCCGCAAATCCGTGGAGGTGGCGGTTCACAAGGCCTTCTTCGAGGGGACGGAGGAGGAGGTGCCGTTCCCGCTGCGGCGCGAGTCCGACGAGTTTACCTACGGCTATGCGCTGACGGTCCACAAGGCTCAGGGCTCGCAATGGGACGACCTCGTGCTCTTCGACGAGTCCTATGCCTTCCGGGAGCATCGCAGCCGGTGGCTCTATACGGGCCTGACCCGCGCCGCCGACAAGGTGACCGTCGTGATGTGATCGCAGGGCCGGGGCAGCGGGTCGAAAGGAACCTGCGCGAAGCTGGGCGCTTATACGTCAAGCTGAACCGTGAACGAGGCTTCGACGATGCTGAAATGGGCGCTGATCTTTCTCGTGGTGTCTCTGATCGCGGGAGCATTGGGATTCACGGGCGTCGCTTCCGGAGCCAAGACGATCGCCAAGATCCTCTTCGGCCTGTTCCTGCTCGCCTTCATCGTCCTCGTGCTTCTGGCCTGGAGCGCGGGTCAGCTCATCCTTTAAGCTAAGGCGTCGCTCCACGCAGGGAGTATATGCATCCGCTGCATGATGCCTCTGCTTTCAGGACAGTGCTTTCTCGTCTCCGGAGCCTTATGAGGGTGTCTCCTTTTTTACATTTCAAGACGTCGGGTTGAAACTTTATGTCTCGCCGGCGCATTGAAATCTTCTTTCGTGAAAGAGACGCCATGAAACGCCGTGCATTCATCCAGGCAGCCGCCATCGGCGCGGCTGCAGGAACCATCGCCAAACCGGCCATCGCGCAATCGGCTCCCGAGATCCGCTGGCGCATGACCTCCGCCTTCCCGAAATCCCTCGACACCCTGTTCGGCGGCGGCGAGACCTTCGCGAGGCTCGTGTCCGAGGCGACGGACGGCAAGTTCCAGATCCAGCCCTTCGCGCCGGGCGAGATCGTCGGCGCGCCGCAGGCGGCAGACGCGATCGCGGCCGGCACGGTCGAGATGGGGCACACCTGCTCCTACTATTACGTGGGCAAGGATCCGACCTTCGCCATCGGCACCAATCTGCCCTTCGGCCTGAATTCCCGTCAGACCAATGCCTGGCTCTATCACGGCGGCGGCAACGAGCTGCTCAACGACTTCTACGCCAAGCACAACCTCTACGCTCTGCCCGCCGGCAACACCGGCGCCCAGATGGGCGGCTGGTTCCGCAAAGAGATCAAGACCGTCGAGGACCTCAAGGGCCTCAAGATGCGCATCGCGGGCCTCGCCGGGCAGATCATGACGAAGCTCGGCGTCGTGCCGCAGCAGATCGCGGGCGGCGATCTCTACCCGTCGCTCGAGCGCGGCACCATCGACGCCGCCGAGTGGGTGGCGCCGTACGACGACGACAAGCTCGGCCTGAACAAGGTCGCGCCGTTCTACTACTATCCGGGCTTCTGGGAAGGCGGACCGGCGATCCACATGTTCATCAACCTGCAGAAGTGGAAGGAGCTGCCGAAGGCTTATCAGGCCGCGATCCAGGCCGCTGCGGGCTACGTGAACGTGGACACGCAGGCCAAGTACGATGCCAAGAACCCGGCGGGCCTGCGCAACCTCATCGGCAACGGCGCGCAGCTGCGTCCCTTCTCGCAGGAGATCATGGAAGCCGCCTACAAGGCCGCCAACGAGATCTATGACGATATCTCGGCCAAGAACCCGGACTTCAAGAAGATCTACGAGAGCTACAAGGCCTTCCGCGGCGAGGAGTATCTCTGGTTCCAAGTGGCCGAGTACGCCTACGATACCTTCATGATCCGCGCCCGCGCGCGGGGCTGATCAGCAAACCATCGTCAGGACAAGGCGGGCCGTCGTGCCCGCCTTTTCTTTTGCGGAGGGCTCACTGCCCCTGGAAGGCGGACGTGTCTCCGCCCGCGAGCTTGGTGGCGTAAAACGCGATGGTCTGCGCATAGACCTGCGACTTGTTCCAGGCGCGGATGGCCTCGAAATTCGCAGTGCCCGGCGACCAGTCGCCGCCTCGCGCCCAGCCGTGCGCCTTCAGGTAATTCGCTGTCGAGGCCAGCACATCGGCGGGGCTGTGGAGCAGATCGGCGCGCCCGTCGCCGTCGAAATCGACGGCGTATTTCACGTAGTTCGAAGGCATGAACTGCGTCTGCCCCATCTCGCCGGCCCAAGCGCCGCGCATCTCGTCCGGCGTCAGATCTCCCCGATCGACAATGCGCAGCGCGTCGAAGAGATGAGCCTGGAAGAATTCCGAGCGGCGGCAATCAAAGGCCAGCGTCGCGACGGAACGGATCACGGGGAGCTTGCCCTTCACCGCGCCGAAATCGGTCTCCAGTCCCCAGATCGCCACGAGAATAGGGGCCGGCACACCATAGCGCTGCTCGATCCGCGAGAGCGTGCCAGCATGCCTCTTCAGCATGTTCGCTCCACCCTTCAGGCGGGCAGGGGACACCATGCGCCCGGCAAATTGTGCAAAACTCTGCTTGAACACGCCCTGGCCACGATCCCGGTTGATGATGCCTTGATCGAAGGTCACACCCGACAGGCCCTGCCTGACCGCTTGGGGCGAGATGCCGCGAGCGATAGCCTCCTGCTCGATGTCGCCGAGCCATTTCTCGAAACCGGCGGGATCGCGGCAGGTCGCCGCCGAGGCCTGTCCCGCCGCAAGAAGAAGGGTTGCAATGATCGAGGCGCGCACCAAAGCCCTCATGTGCTCTCTCCCAGTTTCGTTTGGTTCTTGAGCGAGGTAGGGCCATCGGCGGGCAACTCAAGGCCAAGGCTCGACAGGCAACCTGCGCAGTTCTCAGGCGTTGCTACCAGCAGAATGAGGTTCGAGGATCTTCAGGACATGGGCAAGAAGCTTGCATTGCTTTCTGGTGTCGTGGCTTTGGCGGCGGTGCTGTCCGGGACGCCGGACGCCGACGCCGCGAAGGTCCCGATCGAGACTTCCGCCCATCTCGCGGACGACGTCCAGGTCCGGTTCGATCCTCAGTCGCGTCAAACCCGCGTCGCCGGTTTCGTCGGTTCGAGCCAGTGTTTCGCATTCGCGTTGCCGCAGGAATGGCGTTCCATGTCGGGCGGATTGGAAACACGCCTGAAATCGGCTCGGTCCGACGCGGAACTTCAGGTGAGCCTTCGATCCTCGCATGAACTCCGCGGCCTGCCGCAGCCGGACCTGACGAGCCGGGATGCGGCGCTGCTGCAGCAGGATTATGAGAACCTCCTCGGACGCCCCGCGCAATCGGTCTCCCTGGCCTCGCTTTCGCCCGGAGCGAGCCGGTGGTCGGCGACCTGGGTCGATGCCAATCTCCCGGGCGGTCCCATGACCGTCGAAGCCTTCATCGTTCCTCTGTCCGAGGATTGGGTGCTCGAACTCTCCTTTTCACGTCTCAACGCCGAGGAGGAATACAACTCCCTCTCGCGCAGCCTCCTGACGGGTCTGAGCGTGCATCAGGGGGCGCGATGCACCAGCCACGCGGCTTTCTGATCGGCCGGAAGCCTGAATGAGAGCCGGTCTTCGTGGAAAGGCCGGAAAGACGAGGGGGACGCCGAACGGATGCGGTTTCCTCTTCTGCTCTTGCAGACTATGTAGAAGCCTCTGTTTCTCCTCCGGTAAAAAGCTCGTTTCTTGCTCACTCGTTATACAAAGCTCGTTCCGGCCAATTCTCCTCTCGCGATGGGGATAGCGGTCGGGTGTGTCGCTTTAGCCACGGGTGTGCGGGTCGCCTTGTCAGCGATCATCGGCCCCACGGCTCCCTTCATCACCATGTTCCCCGCCGTTCTGGTGGCGACGATCGTCGGAGGGCTCAGGCCGGGTTTGCTAGCGACCGCTTTGTGCATTGCGGCGACCTGGTTCTTCTTCTTTTCGCCGGGTTTGACCTTCGGCCCCGTCTCGGTGGCGGATGTGACGAGCATCCTCTTCTTTACCTTGGGGGCACTGCTGATGGTTCTCGTGGCCACGTCCATGCGGCGCGCGGTCCAGCGTCTCGAGGAGGCTCAGGAGAAACTGCTCGCGGCTTTGGATGCGTCGAACACCGGCACATGGCGCTGGGACATTCAGAAGGACATCGTCGAATGGGATCCGGCGATGGTCAACGTCTTTGGAATCGGCATCCGGAAGATGCCACGGAACGTCGAGGAGTTCGCCGCCCTCATTCACCCCGATGATCGCGACTATGCGAGAGCTGTGATTGCGAATGCCATTAAGGACGGGCGGACCATCGAATATGAGTTCCGCGCTCTGCTCCCGGGGGGCGAGGAGCGATGGATTTATGACCGCAGCCGCGCCATCTACGATGCCGAAGGAGAGCCGCTCTATATGATCGGCGCATGCTTGGACATCACCGGCCGCAAGAGGGCCGAGGAGCGTCAGTCGCTCCTGATCCACGAGCTCAATCACCGGGTCAAGAACACTCTAGCGACGGTCCAATCCCTCGCCATCCAGACCGTGCGCAGCAGTCCCGATCCGGAAGCGTTTCAGTCCAATTTCATGGCGCGTCTGATGGCGCTCTCCGCCACCCACGATCTCCTGACCCAGACCTACTGGGAGAGCACCTCGCTCAGCGAGGTGCTCGACGCCGAATTGCGTCCCCATGGAGGGATTGATCAGAAGCGCATCAAGGCGCAGGGAGGAACCGTGAAGCTCAAGCCTCAGCAGGCTCTGAGCCTCGGCATGGCCTTCCATGAGCTGGCGACCAACGCCACGAAATATGGCGCCCTCTCGTCGGCCGAGGGGAATGTCACGATTACGTGGCGCGTCGAAAGCCTTGACGCCGGCTCGCGCCAGCTCCTCATTCACTGGCGGGAGCAGGGCGGTCCGCCCGTGACGAAGCCCAGACGTCAAGGCTTCGGAACGCGCCTCATCGACCGCAGCATCGCGCATGAGCTCGGCGGCTGCATCGAAGCGGACTATTCGCCATCCGGCCTTGAATGCCGGATCAGGATTCCACTGACGGATTCATCAGGAGACGGATCATGGACGTGATCATCTATCACAATCCTCAATGCGGCACCTCCCGCAACACATTGGGCCTGATCCGCAATGCCGGCATCGAGCCGCACATCATCGAATACCTGAAGACGCCTCCGACCCGCCTTCTCCTGCGGCAGCTCATCGCGCGAATGGGAGTGAGCGTGCGCGATGTGATCCGCGAGAAGGGAACGCCGTTTCACGAGCTCGGCCTCGACGATCCCTCCGTCACCGACGATCAGTTGCTCGATGCGATGATCGCGCATCCCATCCTGATCAATCGCCCCATCGTCGTCACGCCCATGGGCGTCCGTCTCTGCCGTCCTTCCGAGCTCGTCCTCGACATTCTGCCGCCGCAGCTGGGCGAGTTCCGGAAGGAGGATGGGGAACTCGTGGTGGATGCCTCCGGAAGACGCGCCGGAACAGCCTGAAGATCGAGGAACAAGCCGCTTCTCCTTCGGTTCAGCCTGTGACGGTTCCGTCATGGAGGAGAAACCGACATGGAGCTTCAGGGTAAGGTTGCGCTTGTGACAGGCGCGGGGTCGGGCATCGGCAAGGCCGCAGCCCTGCGCTTCGCGCGGGAGGGCGCGATGGTGGGGGTTCTGAGCCACACCGAGGACGAGATCCGCGAGACGGCGGAGGAGATCGTCAACGCCGGCGGAAAGGCCATTCCGCTCGTGGCGGACGTGGCGGACGACGCCCGGATGAGGGCGGCCGTGGCAGGTTTGATCGAAGCCTATGGCCGTCTCGATATCGTCTTCGCCAATGCGGGCATCAACGGCGTGTGGGCTCCCATCGACGAGTTGCGGCCGGAGGAATGGGACCGCACCATCAACACGAACCTGCGCGGAACCTATCTGACCCTTCACCATGCCGTGCCGCATCTGAAACGGGCCGGCGGCTCGATCATCATCACGGCGTCCATCAACGGTTCGCGCACCTTCACGAGCGCGGGCGCGACCGCCTATTCCGCCACCAAGGCCGCGCAAGTGGCGATGGCGCAGATGCTGGCGGTCGAGTTGGCCAAGCATAAGATCCGGGTCAACGTGGTCTGCCCCGGCAGGATCGACACGGAGATCCAGGACAACACCCAGCGGCGGAACACCGAAGAGGCCAGGGTGCCCGCCGAGTTTCCCGAAGGCCCCATTCCGCTTACGGGGAGCGAGCCGGGGACGAGCGAAGAGGTGGCCGAACTCGTGCTCTTTCTCGCCTCCGACCGTGCCCGGCACATCACCGGTACGCCGGTGTGGATCGACGGCGGGCAGTCGCTCGTGGTGTGAAGGCGCCCTCCGTCAGTGGGCGCTCTCGTGGGCCGGCGCCAGCGCCGTGCCCACGGGAATTGTGGGCTCCGGAACGAAGCCTTCCTTGTCCTCGTCCGACGGGGCAGGGCGCTGCAGGCTCCGGTAAGCTCCCCACAAGGCCATCAGAGCCTGTGCCACAATGACCACATAGGGAAGGCCGGTTCTCCCGAACTGCGACATCGCCATGCCGGAGACGATCGGTCCCGATGCGGCGCCCAATCCCTGAAGAATGAGAAGGCCGCCCGAGGCCGACACGAATTCGCCGGGCTTGACCATGTCGTTCACGTGCGCAGTGACAATGCTGTAGGTGGGAATGACGCTGCCGCCGAAAATCGCCCCATAGATGAAGAGCAGCCAGACGGCCACGTTGCCGGGAACGAAGTGGATGAGTGCGGTCAGGATCGTCGCCGCCATCGCCGATGCGCCGATGATGACGTAGCGCCTGTCCATGCGGTCGGAGAGCCAGCCGAGGGGCCAGGTGGTCAGGAAGCCGCCGAGCGTTCCGCAGGCCATGAAGACGGCGATCTCTGTCGTGCTCAATCCCCGTTGCTGAGCCCAGACGGGGCCGAGGGCAAAGAACGAGCTTGTCGTCACGCCACAGAGAACGGCTGCGATCACGCCGAAGGGGGACTGGCGGTAGAGACGCTTCAGGTTGATCGAGACCTCCCCGACCGCGTGCGCGGGTGCGCTGGCGCGCGAGAGGGCGGTGGGCACCAGTGCGAGAGAGATGAGAATGGCGGCGAAGCAGAACAATCTGAAGCCCGCAGGATCGCTCGTCGGCAGGAGCATCTGCCCCCCGATCCCCGCGATCAGCCCCGTCATGCCGTAAAAGCCAAGAATCTGGCCGCGGTTCTGAGGCGTCGCGGCGGCGTTGAGCCAGCTCTCCACGACGATGAACAGGCCGGCGAAGCAGAAGCCGGTGACCCCTCTCGCTGCGATCCAGACCGCGGGCGAGATCACCAGAAGATGCAGCAGGGCGACGGATGAGGCGACGGCCGCAAGAGCGGCGAAGGTGCGGGCATGGCCGACCTGCTTGATGACCCGGCCCGCCCAGAGAGAGCCGACGACGATGCCGACCCAGAAGGCGGCACCGACGGCGCCGATCTGCGTCGGCGAAAAGTCCTCAAGTCCCCCGCGCACGCTCAGCAGCGTCCCTTGCAGGGTGTTGCCGATCTGCATGAGGGCGTAACCGAAGAGAAGCGCGAAGAGGGTCGGCAGCGTGTTCCGCAGTGAAGTAGGCATGGCTCTCCCAAGTCGGACCCGGTGGCCCGGCGCATGGTTGGCGAACGACCTCAAGCCCAACCGACGTGCCAAAGCCCGGCGTCGAAAGTGACACCGTGCTGCGGACGAACAACGATGGAGGCTATGAGCCCTGTGCGAGAGTTGAACTCTGCCCGTGGGGCGAGGTTCCGAAGATCATGCGCCACAGCAAAAGGCCCGGCTTGCGGAACAAGCCGGGCCTTTTGAAAATGCATGCGCTCCGCGCCGGCTCAGGAATCCATCTTGAGCGCGGCGATGAAGGCTTCCTGCGGAATGTCGACCTTGCCATACTGGCGCATGCGCTTCTTGCCTTCCTTCTGCTTGTCGAGCAGCTTGCGCTTGCGGCTGGCGTCGCCGCCGTAGCACTTGGCGGTCACGTCCTTGCGCAGCGCGCGGATGGTTTCGCGCGCGATGATCTTGCCTCCGATGGCCGCCTGCACCGGAATCTGGAACATGTGCGGCGGAATCAGCTCCTTCAGCTTCTCGCACATGGCGCGTCCGCGACCCTCGGCGCGGGTGCGGTGCACCAGCATCGAGAGCGCATCCACCGGCTCTCCGTTCACCAGCACCGACATCTTCACGAGATCACCCTCGCGGTAGTCGGAGATATGGTAATCGAACGAGGCGTAGCCCTTCGAGACCGACTTCAGGCGGTCGTAGAAATCGAACACCACCTCGTTGAGCGGCAGATCGTAGACCACCATGGCGCGCTTGCCGACATAGTTGAGGTCGATCTGCACGCCGCGGCGGTCCTGGCAGAGCTTCAGCACCGCGCCGAGATAATCGTCGGGCGTGAGGATCGTGGCGCGGATCCACGGCTCCTCGATGGTCTCGATCTGCATCACGTCCGGCATGTCGGCCGGATTGTGAAGCTCCCTGACCGAGCCGTCGCGCATGCGCAGGTGATAGACCACGGAAGGCGCGGTGGAGATGAGGTCGAGGTTGAACTCGCGCTCCAGGCGCTCCTGGATGATCTCGAGATGCAGAAGGCCCAGGAAGCCGCAGCGGAAGCCGAAGCCCAGCGCGGCCGAGGTCTCCATCTCATAGGTGAAGCTCGCGTCGTTCAGACGCAGCTTGCCCATGGCGGCGCGAAGGTTTTCGAAGTCGGCGGCATCCACGGGGAAGAGGCCGCAGAACACCACCGGCTGCACGGGCTTGAAGCCGGGCAGCGCTTCGGCCGTCGGCTTGCGCTCGTCGGTGATGGTGTCGCCGACGCGGGTATCGGCCACTTCCTTGATTGAGGCGGTGAGGAAACCGACCTCGCCCGGGCCGAGCACTTCCACATCGGTCATCTTGGGCCGGAACACGCCGACCTTGTCGACGCCGTAGGTGGCTCCGGTTCCCATCATCTTGATGGTCTGGCCCTTCTTCAGGGTGCCGTCGATGATGCGCACGAGCACGACCACGCCGAGATAGGCGTCGTACCAGGAATCGACGAGCATCGCCTTCAGCGGCGCTTCCTTGTCGCCCTTGGGCGGCGGCAGCTTCTTGACGATCGCCTCCAGCACGCCCTCGATGTTCAGCCCGGTCTTCGCCGAGATCGGAACCGCGTCCGAGGCGTCGATGCCGATCACCTCCTCGATCTGCTCCTTGATCCGGTCCGGATCGGCGGCGGGCAGGTCGATCTTGTTGAGGACGGGCACGATCTCGTGGTTGGCGTCGATGGCTTGGTAGACGTTGGCGAGCGTCTGGGCCTCGACGCCCTGGGAGGCGTCGACGACCAGCAGCGATCCTTCGCAGGCGGCGAGCGACCGGGAGACCTCGTAGGCGAAGTCCACGTGGCCGGGGGTGTCCATGAGGTTCAGGATATAGGTCTGACCGTCCTGGGCCTTGTATTCGAGGCGCACGGTCTGGGCCTTGATGGTGATGCCGCGCTCGCGCTCGATGTCCATGTTGTCGAGCACCTGCTCCGTCATTTCACGGGCGGAGAGCGCCCCCGTGGTCTGGATCAGGCGGTCGGCCAAGGTCGACTTGCCGTGGTCGATATGCGCCACGATGGAGAAATTCCGGATATTGTCGAACGTACGTACGGTCATCGCTAAACTCGGCGGGCATGAAACCCTGTGGGCCGGGCAATAGCAGCCCGGCCCCGTAATGCCAAGGGAAGGCGGTGCCGCGCCGACGTTTTGGCTGCCCGGCAGGGCGGCGCTCGCCTCGTCGAGCCCGCATCCAAACCAGAATATCGGGGTGGCGGAACCTCGGCACAACCCGGTCGAGAGCGGCAATGCCGGTCATGGCCCGGAAAGGCGAGCCACGGACGTAGGGGAGGATTGCGAGGGGGAGGGAGGTCGTTTGTCAGCCGGGAGCCCCGTCGGCGATGGTGAGGGCCGCTTCTCCGCGCTGAATCCGGTCAGCTCGGCCGTTCGGGCGCTTCGCTCAGGAATTCCGCTCCTCTCCGAGAGAACCCAAAGCACGACAAGGCTCAGAGCAGGCTTGTCGTGCTTTGGAAAAGCCCTTTAGCGGGCGCACTCGACGGGAACGCGCTCGTTCGTGCCCTGGACGAGGACGGTGCGGCACGGAACGCCGTTGATGACTTGGATCTCATGTGGCGCGGCGTTCGGGAAGGCGGAAGCCGGAGTTCCGGAGACTGCAACGCCGCCAGCCGGAGGAGCCACGAGAATGCTGCCGGTCGAGCCCGGATCCATGCCGACCATGCCGGTCGGGGCGGCGCACTGCACCGGAACGCGATGGCCGCTCTCGCGGTCGAGGACGGTGCGGCACGGAACGCCGTTGATCGTCCGGATTTCATGCGGAGCAGCATTCGGGAAGGGCGACGTGGGCGTTCCGCTGACCTGAGCCTGCGCAAGGCCGATGGTTCCGAGCACCATGAGACCGGTGCTGGCGATAATCGAGAGCGTCTTCACAGAAACCTCCAGGGTTGATGGGAAAATTGGCCGCTTCCACGGTCCGGAGGTTTAACGCTTGGAGAGGAGATGGTTTCCTATTCGAGACGGGGGTGTGACGGTTCTATCCGGGCCGCAAGAACGAATTCTGCAGCGATGTCGTTTTCGAATGCCGAGCGGAGCTTTGTCCTGATGCTGCTGCAAAGAGGCTGCAGGCTCGACCGTCAGCGTCCCTGTTCAAGAATGCGTGAGATGACCTTGGCCGTGTAATCGACCATGGGGACGATGCGGGCATAGTTGAGCCGTGTCGGACCGATCACGCCGAGAACGCCGACGATCTTCTGGCTCGCGTCCCTGAAGGGAGCTGCAATCATCGAGGAGCCAGAGAGCGAGAAGAGCTTGTTCTCGGAGCCGATGAAGATGCGCACGCCTTCACCGCCTTCCGCGCGGCTGAGCAGGTCGATGACATCGGTCTGGGTTTCGAGATCGGAGAAGAGCAGGCGGATGCGCTCCAGATCTTCGACGGCTTTCAGGTCGTCGAGCAGGTTCGCCTGGCCGCGCACGATGAGCTGGCGCGATTCCACCGGACCGACCGTGGTCGCGAGCCCCGCCTCCACGAGCTTGGCGGTCAGAGCGTCCAGCTCGCGCTCCATGTCCGTGCGCCGCTCTTCGATCTCGAACTTCAGATCGCTCAAGGTCTTGCCGCGGATGCGGGCATTGAGAAAGTTGCCCGCCTCCACCAGCGCGCCCGCCGGCAAGCCGGCCGGCAGGTCGAGGAGGCGGTTCTCGACGGAGCCATCCTCCGATACCAGCACCACGAGGGCCCGGGTGGGATCGAGCCGTACGAATTCGATATGCTTGAGGCGCGCATTGGATTTCGACGTCACCACCACGCCCGCCCCGCGCGAGACGCCCGACAGGAGCGCCGAGGCCTCGGCGAGGGCGGTCTCCATGGTGTGCCCGCTTGCCGCCGCGCGCATCTGCGCCTCGATGCGGGTGCGCTCGTCGGCCGTCACGTCGCCGATCTCCAGCATGGCGTCCACGAAGAAGCGCAGGCCGATTTCCGTCGGGAGGCGCCCGGCGCTGGTGTGGGGCGCGAAGATCAGGCCCGCCGCCTCCAGATCCGCCATGACGTTGCGGATGGAGGCCGGGGAGAGCGTCATCGGGAGGATGCGGGAGAGATGGCGCGAGCCGACCGGCTCGCCGGTCACGAGATAGCTCTCGACGATCTGGCGGAAAATCTCGCGGGAGCGCTCGTTCAGCTCCGCGATGGCGCGGGCTTCGGACAGATTTGAGAAGGGACCGGTTGCGTGCATGTAAGAGGTTCTACCCGTTCACAATTCCACCCTGCAAGTCGGCATTATGTGCGGATGAACGATGCATTAGGCAAGGCTTGAGCTTGCCTAATGGGCCTCATGGCCTCAAACAGGCGTTCTGACCAAGGCTTATGGAGATAACGAACATGCGTCCGTCCAAGCGCGCCCCCGACGAACTGCGTCCCGTCACATTGGAGCGTAGCGTCGCGCGCTATGCGGAGGGTTCCTGTCTCGTGACCTTCGGCAATACCAAGGTGCTCTGCACCGCCTCGCTGGAAGAAAAGGGCCCGCCGTGGCTGCGGGGCACCGGCAGGGGCTGGGTGACGGCGGAATATTCCATGTTGCCACGCGCCACGCACGAGCGCACCAAGCGCGAAGTCAATTCCGGCAAGCCTTCCGGCCGTACCCAGGAGATCCAGCGCCTCATCGGCCGCTCGCTCCGCGCGGTCGTGAACCTGCCGGCCATCGGCGAGCGCCAGATCGTGCTCGATTGCGACGTGATCCAGGCCGATGGCGGGACCCGTACGGCCTCCATCACCGGAGCCTGGGTCGCCCTGCACGAATGCTTCACCTGGATGCAGAACCGCTCGATCATCTCCATCAACCCGCTGCGCGAGCCCGTCGCCGCCATTTCCTGCGGCATCTATCAGGGCCAGCCGGTGCTCGATCTCGATTACGCGGAGGATTCCGCTGCCGAGACTGATGCGAATTTCGTCATCACGGGCTCGGGCGGCATCGTCGAGGTGCAGGGCACGGCGGAGGGGAAACCCTTCTCTGAGGAGGAGTTCCTGAGCCTTCTGCGCCTTGCGAAGGCGGGCGTGGCGCAGCTCGTCGAGCTTCAGAAGAAGGCGGTGGCGTGATGCAGCACCGTCCTCTCACCGGCAAGGTCGTGGTCGCAACGCACAATGCGGGCAAGCTGCGTGAGATGCAGGAGCTGCTGGCGCCTTTCGGCATCGAGGCCGTCTCGGCGGGCGAGCTCGGCCTGCCGGTCCCCGACGAGACCGGCCATATGTTCGCGGAAAATGCCGCCATCAAGGCTCACGCGGCTGCGAAAGCCACGGGGCTGCCTGCCTTTTCCGACGATTCCGGCCTGTGCGTCCATGCCCTCGATGGCGCGCCGGGGCTGTTCACGGCGGACTGGGCCGGCCCGAACCGGGACTTTTCTGCGGCTATGGCGCGGGTGCAACGCGAGATGGAAAAGCGTGAGGCCACCGACACCCGGGCGCATTTCGTCTCCGCCCTCGTGATCGCCTGGCCCGATGGGCACGAGGAGCTCTTCGAGGGCCGGGTGTTCGGAAATGTCGTCTGGCCGCCGCGCGGCGAGAAGGGGTTCGGCTACGATCCGATGTTCCAGCCGGACGGGTTCACCCAGACCTTCGGCGAGCTGTCGTCGGACGAGAAACACGGCATCGACTGGTCGAAGCCGGAGCCGGAAGGGCTGTCGCACCGGGCGCGGGCCTTCCTGAAGCTCGCGGCGGGGTGTCTGAAGAGGGCGTGATCCTCCCATGTCGTCACCGGTCTTGTGCCGGTGACGACATGGTTCGGGATACTGCGCCTGCCCAAGCGGGATATCGTCAGACGGCACCCAACGGATCTTCAGCGGGTGCGTTCGACGGATGGGGTTCACCTCATGCCGAAAACCCGCCTCATAGCGTGAGGCGGGATTTCCGTGCTGGATCAGGCAGCGAGCGCCTGCTGACGTAGAATATCGTCCAATGTGACCTCGCCCACGAATCCGCCACCGCTGACAGCGGTCTCGCCGCGCTCGATCGCATGCGCGAAACGGACGGCCGGATCAGCCGCCAGCTTCTCGAACAGCCGCTGCAAGCCGGGATAAGCGCGGCGATCGACAACGTCGTGATACTTGGTCCAACGCGCGATGCCGATGAAGTAAGCATCGGCCAACGTGCGCCGATCTCCCAGCAGCCACTCCTTGTCTCCGAGCATCCGTTCCAGATCGGCATGAGCCTTGGCCACCTTCGCCGCTCCGTAGGCCTTGAGGGCGTCCTTGTCGGTTCCTTCAATCCCATGCTCAAGGGCGTACCAGAGCGGGCCGAAGGCGGCGAAGAAGCTCGTGTTGAGGAATGCCAGGACCTGGTTGAGCCGATCGAACCCCGGCGTGCCTTGGGCAAAGGACAGTCCCTTGCCGATCCCCCGCGCACCGAGATGGTGGAGGATCGCCATGCTCTCACTGATCCGCTCGCCCGTAGCGGTCACCAGAGTCGGGGTCTCGCCGACAGGATTGATCTGACGATAGGCTTCGCTTTGCACCTCCGCCGGCATCTCGATGCGGCAGAGCCGATACGGCTCCCCGAGCCATTCGAGGGCGACGATCGAGCCGAGCGAGCATCCCGACGGGATGCCGTACATGAGGGTCTGAACCATGGGTGTCTCCTTGTGTCTGTGACGACATCAAGATGACGCTATGGACTTTCAGGCTGTAGCAGCTAATTTGGAAACTCAAAGTCCACAAGCGTGAACGATGGCGCATGAGGTTCAACCTCAACGATCTGCATATCTTCGCCCAGGCAGTGAACAGCGGGGGCTTCGCGGCTGCGGCGCGTCACCTGGGCGTTCCCAAGTCGACGATCAGCAAGCGCGTTGCCGAGCTCGAGGCGGATCTCGGCGTCCGTCTCATCCATCGGACCTCGCGCAGCTTCGTGCTGACCGACGTCGGGAAGGATTTCTATGACCATGCTCGGGCGGCCGTCATCGAGGCGGAGGCCGCGGAAAGCGTGGTGCAGCGACGGCAGGCGGAGCCGCAGGGCACGGTCAGGATCACCGCCTCCGTGCCGGTGGCGCAGTTCCATCTCGCCGACCGCCTGCCGGCTCTCGCCCGCGCCTATCCCAAGCTGGACCTGCAACTCCACGTCACCGACCGCTTCGTCGACCTGATCCGCGAGGGCTTCGACATTGCGATCCGGAGCCATTTTGCGCCGTTGCCAGATTCCGATCTCATGCAGCGCCGGATGAAGATCGAGCAGATCACGCTGGTCGCCTCGCCGGATTATCTGGCGCGGCGGGGCACGCCTGGGCGTCCGGAGGACCTCGTCGGGCATGATGGGCTGCTGACGGGTCCCGCGTCGAGGACATGGCACCTGAAGGACACCGGCGGTCTGGAGGTTCAGGTCACCCCGATGGCGCGGCTGGTTGCCGATGAGTCCTCGGTGCTGTTGCGGTCGGCGGCTGCGGGGCTTGGCATCGCTTGCCTTCCTGAGACCATGACAGGGGCATTGGTCGGAACCGGGGAACTGGCAACGGTGCTACCGGACTGGACCGCAGGGAGCGTGACCTCCACGATTCTGACGCCGCATCGGCGCGGCCAACTCCCGGCCGTCAGGGCAGTCATCGACTTCTTGGCAGGCGGCTAACGGCGGTCGCGGATGCCTCCGGCGAGCATCGCTGCGGTGGGAGGCGGGTGCGCGTCATGGGCATGACGTGGAGAGCGCCGTCCTGACGATCCTTGAGGACATCAGACGGGTTCGATCCGAATTGGTGGCTTTTGCTGTCGAAAGCCGATGTAAGGTGGCTTCCAAAACGAAGAAGCGCCCCGCAGGGCGCTTCTCTTATTCCAAGACTTAAACGTTCGTCGGGCCGTTGCCGCGGCGCTTGGCCATGAAGGCGTCGAACTCCTCGCGGTCCTTGGCGCGCTTCAGCTCTTCCACGAAGTCGCGGAAAGCGCGGGCCTCCTCGTCGAGCTTGCGGCGCTCTTCCTCAAGGCGCTCCAGCTCGCTGCGGCGGTAATCGTCGAAGGCCGCATTGCCCGAGCTGGCATAGCCGAAGCCGCCCGTGGGGCCGCGCGAGCCGAAGAAGTCGTCCTTGGCCCGGCCGACGGTGTCACGGAAGAAGGCCTTCGCCTCGTCGTATTTCGGATATCCACACATTTTCCACACCAGATAGGCCAGCGCGAGCGGCCAGAACCAAATGAAGCCCAAGACGATCCCGGCGATCTCCAGACCGCGTCGGGGGGAGCGCCCGCAGCGACGGTGAGCGCCGGCATTCCAAGGTCCCGCATGCGGGCCCTGATTCCAGGCGGTTGAAGAAGAGTCAGACATCGGTGGGTCTCGCTATGTTAATGCTAACAACATTAACATGCGGATCGATTTTGGCGCTTTCAAGAGAGGTTCTCACGAATTTTTCGTGGAGGCTCGGAGCGGGGCAGGGTTCGGCTCTCGTCGTAAGATCCGGAGGGGCTCAGCCGGACGGCGTCTCCCGCTTGTCCTTCAGGGCGCCATGGACGAGGGCCAGCACGCCGGCCCGGAGAAGCTCGTACTTGTCCGGCAGGTTCGGGCCCTTCGGCAGCTGGCCGGCGGCGTCGAGCGTGGCGATGCCATGGGAAAGAGCCCAGACCTCGAGAGCGATGAAGCGAACGTCGACGTTCTGGAAGCCTTCCGGATAGGTCTTCATGAGGCCTTCGACCAGGTAGTCGAAGGCGCCATTGTTGCCCTTTGAGCTGTCCCCGGCGCCCTTGCTCCAGGGGCCGCAGCCTTCTCCCTCAACAGGCTTGGCCGAGAACATCGCGGCATAGAAGCCCGGCTCCTGCTCGGCGAAGGCCAGATAGGCCTCTCCCATGCGGGTGAAACGCTCCCGGGGCGTGCCCTCGCTTTGCAGGGCTTTTCCAAGCCGCTTGGCGAGTTCGTCGAAGCCCCGGAAGGCCACCTCCGCGACCAGGGCCTCACGCCCGCGGAAATGGCGATAGAGGGCGGCCGGAGTGACGCCGACGAGCTTGGCGGCATCCGCCAGGGTGAAGCCGCCGAGGCCGCGCTCCGCGATGAAGCGCTGCGCCGCCTCGATCAGCGCCTCCTTGAGATTGCCGTGGTGATAACCCTGCCGGTCGAACGGGCCGCGCCAGTGCCGCATGATGGGTCCTTTTTGAACTCGACGTCCGCCGATCTTAGGCTCCGGCCACGGGGGAGGCTAGGGCAGAGGACGCATGAGGGGTGAACAAACGCCGTCGCAAGAGGTTCAGAAATGTTCGCGGGGCCTTACCCCTGTGCCCGAAAGGCGGCAAGCAGCGCGTGACAACGCCGCCCGTGACGGGAGAGGCAAGACCTGCCATATACGCCCCATGATCGATCATCCGACGCGCGATGTTGGCTTTGGCGTTTACGTCCATTGGCCCTTCTGCGCCTCCAAATGCCCTTACTGCGATTTCAACAGCCATGTCCGCCACAAGCCGGTGGATCAGGAGCGGTTTCTTTCGGCCTTCAGGCGCGAGATCGCGCATACGGCGGCGCGCATTCCCGGGCGCACGGTCACCAGCATCTTCTTCGGCGGCGGCACGCCTTCGCTCATGAAGCCGGAGACGGTCGGGGCGATCCTCGATGCCATCGGCGGGGCGTGGGCCATTGATTCCAAGGCAGAGGTGACACTGGAGGCGAACCCCACCAGCGTCGAGGCGGAGCGCTTCCGCGGCTACCGCCACGCCGGGATCAACCGCGTCTCCCTGGGCGTGCAGGCGCTCAACGATCCCGACCTGCGGCGCCTCGGGAGGATGCATTCCGTGGAGGAGGCCCTGGCCGCCGTGAAGATCGCGGCCTCCATCTTCGAGCGCTATTCCTTCGATCTGATCTACGCCCGTCCCGGACATACGCCCGAGGCGTGGGCGGCGGAGCTGGAGCAGGCCATCGGCTACGCCGTGGAGCATCTCTCGCTCTACCAGCTCACCATCGAGCCCGGCACCTGGTTCCAGCGGCTCTACGATGCCGGCAAGATCACGGTGCCCGACGAGGAAACCGGCCGCGCGCTCTACGACATCACGCAGGAAACCTGCGAGAAGCATGGGCTTCCGGCCTACGAGATCTCGAACCACGCCAGGCCCGGCGCGGAATCCCGGCACAATCTGCTCTATTGGCGCTACGGCGAATACGCGGGCATCGGACCCGGCGCTCACGGACGGCTCGTCACGGGCAATGCGAGGCTCGCCACCTCTACCGAGAAGCACCCGGAAACATGGCTCGATCATGTGGAGCGCGATGGTCACGGGGTGATCGAAGAGGAAGTTCTGACCTCCGAATCCGAAGGCGACGAGTTCCTCCTCATGGGCCTTCGCCTGAAGGAGGGCATTGATCCGCGCCGCTACGAGGCCTTCACGGGAAAGCCGCTGAATCAGCGCGGCCTGCGGATCCTGGAGGAAGAAGGCCTCGTCCGCACGGATGGCACGCGTCTCGCGGTCACGGAAAAAGGCTTTCCGGTGCTCAATGCGGTGATTGCGGAACTCGCAGCTTGAACAACGCCTTCCCGTCATGCCCGGCCTTGTGCCGGGTATCCATGTCTTGATGGCTCAGCGGCTCCCAAGACGTAGATGCCCGCGACGAGCGCGGGCATGACGAAGGGAGTTCAGGTCTTTTGAGACAAACGACGCTTTGTCCAGAATCGCATTCCTAAACGCGCTTCACCTTGCTCTCGATGGCGTCCCACACAGTCGCCGCGAGATCCGGCCCGCCGAGGCGCTTGATGGCGCGGATGCCCGTCGGGGCCGTCACGTTGATCTCGGTGAGGTTCCCGTCGATCACGTCGATGCCGACGAGAATGAGGCCCATGCGCTTCAGATCGGGCCCGATCGTCTCGCAGATTTCACGCTCGCGCGGCGTGAGATCCGTGGGCTTCGCTGCGCCGCCGCGCACCATGTTCGAGCGGATGTCGTTGGCCGCCGGAACACGGTTGATCGCTCCGGCCGCCTCGCCATCGATGAGGATGATCCGCTTGTCGCCTTCCGTGATCTTCGGCAGGAAGCGCTGGGTCACCCAGGGCTCGCGGAACAGATTGGAGAAGAGATCGTAGAGCGAGCCGAAATTCGGATCCTCGCGCCCGACCTTGAACACGCTCGCGCCGCCATGGCCATAGAGCGGCTTCATCACCACGTCGCCGTGCTCGCGGCGGAACTCTTCGATCTCCGCCTTGTCGCGGGAGATCAGCGTCGGCGGCATGAGGTGCGGAAACTGGGTGACGAAGATCTTTTCCGGCGCGTTGCGCACGTGGGACGGATCGTTGACCACCAGGGTCTTCGGATGGATGCGCTCCAGGAAGTGCGTGGCGGTGATGTAGGCGAGATCGAACGGCGGATCCTGGCGCATGAGCACCACGTCCACCTCCGAGAGGTCGACGCGTTCCTGCGCGCCGAGGGTGAAGTGGTTGCCCTCCTCGTCGCGCACCGTGATCGGATCCGCGATGGCGATTACCCTGCCGTCGCGGAGCGACAGGCGGTCGGGGGTGTAGTGCAGGATCTGGTGGCCTCGCCGTTGCGCCTCGAGCAGCAGCGCAAAGCCCGTGTCGCCCGCGATCTTGATGCTGTTGATGTGATCCATCTGGATCGCAACGGTGAGGGTCATCGGTCAGGCCTCCTGGAGCATTTCCCTGGCGAAAGGATTTTGGTTCGCGTTCGAAAATGCGGCGCTGCAAGGAACGGAGCCGATCTCACGGCGTGTGAGATCGGCTCCGGCTGAGCGGATTTATTGGACTGTTTCTCGAGGAAGGCAACTCTTGTGAGCGCCGGAATGAACGAAAAAGGTGGAGGAGGGTTGTCGAATAGCCGCGCTTCGGGCCTCTCCGGAACCTTGCGGATAAGCCCCAGCTTCCACATCTGATAGGTCATGTCACGCCGCGCCCTTCTCATCATCAATGCCAAAAGCCGCAGCGGAGAAGCCCAGGCGCAGGCAGCCGTCGCCGCTCTTGAGTCCCACGGAATCGAGCCCATTCATGTGGAATGCAGCCGGCGGGAGGATCTGTCCCCTCTCATCGTGAAGCATCGTGACGATGTGGAATGCGCCGTCGTCGGCGGAGGGGACGGAACCTTGAACGCGGCGGCCCTCGGCGTGATCGAGGCCGGGCTGCCGCTCGGGATCCTGCCTCTCGGCACGGCCAACGATCTGGCGCGGACGCTCGGCATCCCCTTCGATCTCGACGGCGCGGCACAGGTCATCGCGGATGGGCGCATGCGCCGTATCGATCTCGGCCTCGTGAACGGCGAGCCCTTCTTCAACGTGGCGAGCATCGGCCTCTCGGCGGAGCTGGCGCAGAAGCTGACGCGGGACATCAAGCGGCGCTTCGGCCGGCTCGGCTATGCGCTCGTCGCCATGAAGGTTCTGGCGCAGGCCAAGCCCTTCCGCGCGACGATCACGAGCGAAGCCGAGTCCGTCCGCGTGCGAACGCTGCAGATCGCGGTCGGAAACGGGCGCTTCTACGGTGGCGGGAACGCCGTCGAAAAGGATGCCGCCATCGACGACCAGCATCTCGATCTCTACAGCCTGGAATTCGAGCGCGCCTGGAAGCTCGCCTTCATGGCGCGCTCCTTCCGTTATGGCGAGCATGGCGCCTGGAGCGAGGTGCGGGCGATTCGGGCGAGAGAATTCGACATCCGCACGAGGAGGCCGAGGCCCATTAATGCGGATGGCGAGATCGTAACCGAGACGCCCGCACATTTCTCTATCCGGCCCAGTGCCGTAACGGTGTTCGCGCCTTAGCAATCGCGCCCGCGACGGATGGCGCCCTCGATGGCGCCGTGGCTGGGACCGAGGCCGATGTCCTGGAGGATCGCATCGTCCAGGGCGTTCACCTCCCGCAGGGCGCGCCGGATGCGGATCTCGCGCATGACGGCCGAGAAGAAGCCCCTGAGGCCGGAAGCGCGGGCCGCGGAGGTTTCATAGCTTTCGGTGCAGGTGTTCGAGAAGTTCGACATGGCGCTCTCCTTGAGTTGATGGGGAGAGTATGAGGCTGCCCCTTGCATAAGGGAAACGAATGTTCATTATATCGAGAATAATGACCCATTATGGATTCTGCTCATGCCTCGCAATCTCGATGTCAGCCTTCTCAGGGCCTTCGTGGCGGTGGTGGATACCGGCGGCATGACAGCGGCTTCGGGCGTTCTCAACCTGACCCAGGCGGCGGTGAGCCAGCAGGTCAAGCGGCTCGAGGAGGCCTTGGGGGAGGAGCTGATCACCCGTGACAGGCGGGGGATGACCCTGACGCGCGCGGGCGAGCGGCTGTTCGGACGCGCCAAGCGCCTGCTCGCCATGAACGACGAGATCTGGACCGAGATGACGACGCCCGAGTTCGAGGGCGAGATCCGCCTCGGCATTCCCAGCGACATCATCACGACCTACCTGCCCACCTTCCTGAAGAATTTCGCGCGCAGCTACCCCCGCGTGCAGATCACGCTCCAAAGCGGTTCGAGCGCAGAGCTTCGCGGGAGGCTCGGCGCCGGAAAGGTCGACGTGGTGATGGCGACCGAACTCGCGTGCGACGCGGATGGCGAAAACCTCGTGATGGACCGACTCGTCTGGGTCGGCGCACGCGGCGGGGAGGCAGCTTGGAAGCGACCCTTGCCGGTCTCCATCGGCTGCTCCGATTGCGCCTTCCGCGCACCTGTCCGCGAGGCTTTGCAGAAGGCCGGCATCGAGTGGCGCTCGGTGTTCGATTCCACCAATACATCGGCGCAGGTGGCGACTGTTGCGGCCGATACCGCCGTGATGGCCTGGATGGCGTCCACCGTGCCCGGCAATCTGGAGGTGATCGGCCCCGAGACGGGCCTGCCGCTGCTTCCACCCTTCATGGTCAATCTCTACCTGCCGAAAGGCGGCGGCAACCACATCGTGCAGGAAATGGCGCGCACGATCCGCAACGCCGTGAGGGACCCAAGAAAGATCGCGGCCTAGAGCATCGGACCCAAAAGTGGATTTGCACTTTTGGGATCGATCCGATGCTCCCTTCTTGGATGAGAGCATCGCGGCCCGCTGGGTCCGCACGATGCGCTAGGGAACGCACCAATTCGTCATGGCCGCACCTGTTGCGGCCATCCACGTCTTTGGCGAGTCAAGGCGTGGATGCCCGGGACAAGCCCGGGCATGACGGCGAAGGCTCCATTTAGGATATCTCCAGCTCGAATGCCGACACGATGTGCCGTGGCCATCGTCGCGGCGCGATGAACACCGCATCGGCGCGCCATGTCTTCCCTTGCGCATGAGGATGCCGCGCGAGCCATGCCCGCGCGGCGCGGGAAAAGCGCTGGCGCTTGGTGGCGGTAATGGCGGAAAGCGCATCGTCCATCGATCCACGCGCCTTCACCTCGACGAAGGCGACGGTGTCGCCGCGCGCCACGATGAGATCGATCTCACCGCCTGCGGCGGCATAGCGGCGGGCGAGCGGACGGTAGCCCTTGGCCAGCAGGAACAGCAGCGCGATCCATTCGGCATGATGGCCACGCAGGAACGTGGCGCGCCGCCGTTGGAGCGCTGATTCCATTGGCCTGGAATCAGCGCTCATTTTTGGTGTGCCGCATTTTCTGGCGGCGAACCGGAGCCACTTCGCCGGAAAATGCTTTGGCGCCGTCTTCATGCATCCCTTTTCGCGAGTTCGAGGGCGCGGGCATAGACCTCGCGCTTCGGCAGGCCAAGATCGGCGGCGACGAGCGCGGCCGCGTCCTTGATGGAATGGTTCTTGAGTGCCGCTTCGAGCTTGCCGTCGAGCGCTGCGTCGGCCTCGGCGGCGTGCATTTCCTTCGTCGCCTCGCCGATCAGCACCACGATCTCGCCCTTCGGCGGGCCTTCCTCCGCGAATTGCGCCGCGAGTTCCGGCAGGGTGCCGCGCCGGATCGTTTCGAACATCTTGGTCAGTTCGCGCGCGACCACGGCCTGCCGCTCGCCGAGAACCGCCGCGGCATCCGCCAGCATCTCGGGCAGGCGGTGCGGACCTTCGAAGAGCATGAGCGTTCCGGGGATCGCGGCGAGCTCGGTCAGACGCGCGCGCCGCGCCGCGCTCTTGGGCGGCAGGAAGCCTTCGAAGAAAAAGCGATCGGTCGGCAACCCGGAGGCCACCAGAGCGGTGAGCACGGCCGAGGGGCCGGGAATGGGGGTGACCGGCAGGCCTTCCTCGATCGCCGCCTGCACCAGCTTGTAGCCGGGGTCCGAGACGAGCGGGGTGCCCGCATCGGAGACGAGCGCCAGGGCCTGTCCTTCGCGGATGCGGTGAACCATGCGGTCGCGCACCGCGTCGTTGGAATGCTCGTGATAGGCCACCAGCGGCGTGGTGATGCCGTAATGGGCGAGCAGCGTCTTCGTCACGCGCGTGTCCTCGGCGAGGATCGCATCCGCGGCGGCCAGCACGTTCAGGGCGCGGAAGGATACGTCCTGCAGGTTGCCGATGGGGGTTGCGACCACGTAGAGGCCGGGCGTCAGGGGCTTGGCCTCGGCGGCGAGGCCGAAGGCGGTGAAGGTGGCGGTCCGTTCGCCCGGCTCGCGCCGTCTGGTCCGGTTGTCGATTCTCTGTGTCATTGCCGCTCACTCTCGCATAAACGCCCCGCTTGGCGAAAGCGGTCCCGTTCTCTCCACAAGCCCCCGTGGAAACAATGTTTACTATTTGAGGCCAAGATCGACGCTGGTCCGATGACTGTTTCCATAAGGGGGCGGAGATGGCGTCGCTTTTCAAGGATTGGGAGACGGGCCCTGTCGAACGGGCCCCGTTGACCGTGCTGCTGGCCGTCGCACTGGCCCTTTCGGGATGCGTCGGGGCGACCCGGCAGACGCAGAAGCCGAGCCGGCCCGCGCAGAAAGCCGCGTCGTCTCAGCCCGTCTACAATGCCGATCCGTCTCCGGAAGGCCCAGCTGCCGGTCAGGTGCAGACCGCCCCGATGCAGGAGTATCCTGGCGGGCCCACGTATGCGCCCATGGGCAGCGCAACCATCGGCAACGGCCCTGTGAAAGTCGCGCTGCTCCTGCCGCTGTCCGGCTCCCCGCAGGGTGCCGCCGTGGCGCAGAGCATGCGTAACGCCGCCGAGCTGGCCATCGGTGAATTCCAGGGCTCGGACCTCACCCTTCTCGTCAAGGACGATCGCGGCACGCCGGAAGGCGCGCGGGAGGCGGCCAATCAGGCTCTCGCGGAAGGAGCCCAGCTCATCCTGGGGCCGCTTTTCGCCGGTTCCGTTCAGGCGGCGGGGCAGGTGGCGCGACAGGCCGGAAAACCGCTCATCGGTTTCTCCTCCGACAGGGCGGCCGGAACACGGGGCGTCTATCTCCTGAGCTTCATGGTGCAATCGGAGGTCGACCGCATCATCGCCTATGCCGTCTCGCAGAACCGCCGCTCGCTCGCGGCTCTGATCCCGAATACGGCCTATGGCTCCGTGGCGGAGGCGCAGCTGCGGGAGGCGGCAGCCGAGAACGGCATGCGTGTCGTCGCCATCGAGCGCTACCCCGCCGGACAGCCGCATGATGCCGTGCAGCGCCTGGGCTCCGTCATCGGCGGAATGTCGCCTCGGGTGGACGCGCTCTTCGTTCCCGACAACGGCGACGGATTGCCCGCCGTCGCGCAGGCTCTGCAAACGGTTCGCTTCAACGGGCAGCAGGTCAAGCTCCTCGGCACCGGCGTGTGGGACGAGGCGCGCGTCTTCGGATTGCCCGCGCTCCAGGGCGGCTGGTTCGCGGCTCCGGACAAGCGCGGCTTCATGGATTTCGCCACGCGCTACCGGGTGCGCTTCAACAGCGATCCGGTTCGCCTCGCGTCGCTGTCCTACGATGCGGTGACGCTGGCGGCTGCGCTTGCCCGCATCCAGGGGCCGCAGGCCTTCAACGACAGCGTGCTCACGAACGGAGCGGGCTTTGCCGGAGCCGACGGGGTGTTCCGCTTCAATCCTAACGGCACCAACGACCGTGCCCTGACCGTTCAGGAAATTCGAGGCGGCGCGGCTGCCGTTCTCAGCACCGCGCCGCGTACTCTGATGGCGAACAACTGACCGCAAATCCTACTTGCGCGTCAGCGTCGCGCTCAGGTTCGGCTTGTTGTTGAGAGTCTGGAACACCACGCAATAGCGCTCCGTCAGCTTGAGCAGCTGATCGATCTTCTCCTGCGGCGCATCCGTGTCGATCTCGAAGGAGAGGCGGATATCCCTAAAGCCGACCGGGGCGGTCTTGTCGACGCCGAGCGTGCCGCGGAAATCGAGGTCGCCCTCGGCCTTCACGGTGCCATCGCGAAGATCGATCTCGAGGGCGGTCGCCACCGCCTTCAGCGTGACGCCGGCGCAGGCGACGAGCGCTTCGAGCAGCATGTCGCCGGAGCACAGTTCCGCGCCCGAGCCGCCGGTGGCCGGATGCAGGCCCGCCACGGCGAGGGCACGGCCGGTCTCGACCTTGCAGGCGATGTGCTGGTCGTCCAGCGTGCCCTGTGCTTTCAGCGTGATGACGGCGGAGTCCGGATCGCTGCGATACTGGTCTTTCAAGGGCGCCTGGAGGGCGCGCAATTCGGTCGAGTCCATGATGCCTGTCCTTGGTTACCACCACAAAGCGGCAGCCTGGCGGTCGCGCTCGCGTTGGGGCTGCTGTTGTGGTGTGTTGAGCGAATGATCGAGCGCCGTCAAGACGCGGCGCACGGAGGTCTCGAACGGCAGCCCCGTCTTGTCCCGCGGCCGCGAGAGGGTGAGCGGCAATTCGTCGAAGATGCGTCCGGGCTTGGGCTGCATCACGACGGCGCGGTCGGCGAGTGTCACGGCCTCCTGCACGTCGTGCGTCACGAGAACGACCGTGGGGCGCGTCTCCTCCCACAAGCCCAGCAGATGCTCGTGCAGGCTCGCACGGGTAAAGGCGTCGAGGGCGGAGAAGGGCTCGTCGAGCAGCAGCACCTTCGGGTTCGTCACGAAAGCGCGGGCAATTGCCACGCGCTGCTGCTGCCCGCCGGACAGGTCTCGGGGCCAGCGGCCGGCATGTTCGGACAGGCCGATCTTCTCGAGGGCGTGCCGGACGCGCGCCTTGCGTTCGGCTGCCGTGAGATGTTCGAGGCCGAAGGCGATGTTGTCCGCCACCGACAGCCAAGGCAGCAGGCGCGGCTCCTGGAAGACGATCCCGACGGAAGGGTGCGGGCCGGCAAGCGCCTCGCCATCGAGGCGGATGGCGCCCGCGCTTGCCTGATCGAGGCCCGCGATGAGGCGCAGCAAGGTGGTCTTGCCGCAGCCAGAGCCCCCGATGAGAGCGATGATCTCGTCCTGGCGGACCGAGAGGTTGATGTCGGACAGTGCGCGCGTGCCGTCGGCATAGGTCTTGGAGAGGTGTTCGAGCTGAAGCATCTCATAGGCTCCATTCGTCATGGCCGGGCTTGTCCCGGCCATCCACGTCTTCGAAACTCCACGCCACGCAAGACGTGGGTCCCCGGAACAAGTCCGGGGATGACGGGGTGTAGGCTGGTGATCGCATCACAATCTCTCCCGCACGGTGTCCTGCCAGCGCACGAGCGGCTTGGTGAGAAGGACGAGCAGGCTGTCGGCGATCTTGCCGAGGAGGGCGAAGGCGATGATGGCGGCCAGGATCTGGTCGGGCTTGCCCATCTGCTGCCCGTCGACGAGCAGGTAGCCGAGGCCCTCCGAAGCCCCCATGAATTCGGCCGCGACCACGAACATGAACCCGAGGCCGAGACCTGAGCGCAGCGCAATAACGGCTTCCGGCAGAATGGCTGGCAGCAGGATGCGCTTGGCGAGCTTGTAGCGCGAGAGCCGGAACACATGGCCGACCTCGACGAGCTTGCGGTCGACGGACAGGATCGCTCCCGCGATGCCGAGATAGACGGGGAAGAACACGCCAACAGCGATCAACGCCACCTTCGAGGCTTCGAAGATCCCGAGCCAGAGGATGAAGAGCGGGACCCAGGCGATGGACGGAATGGCGCGCAGGGCCTGCAGCGTGGGATCGAGAATGCGGCGGATCGTTTCGCTCGCCCCCGAAAGCGCGCCGAAGACGATGCCGGCAACGGCGCCGAGCACGAAACCGGTCACGATGCGCCACAGCGTGGCCCAGACATGGGTCCACAATTCGCCCGTTTCGGCGAGAGCCCAGAGCGTTGCGAAGATCCGGCTCGGCGGCGGAACGAGGCGCCCCTGCGCGAGGCCGGCATGCACGGCGGCTTCCCAGAGAAGCGCGACCGCGACGGGGAGTAAAATGCCGAGAAGGATGCGCCAGTCGAAGGCGCGACGCTTCTCGGCAAGGGAAGGAGCCGCGAGAGCGGCGGACTCCTGTTGGGAGGACCAGGCGGAAGTTGCGATTTCGCCTGACACGGCGCTCTCCCGTGACGAAGTCATTGAGCCGCGGCCGTGGCGAAGCGGCGGTCGATGAGGGCATCGACGACGGCGCGCACATCCGTATCGGCGGGAACGACGCCGGCCTGTTGCAGCGCGACGCCCGCAGCGATGATCGTGTCGGCCTGCGGCTGCCCGATGGCGGAATGGGTGAGCTCGGTCCGCTCCAGCTGACGCTCGATCACGGCTTCCGGCAGCTTGGTGTAGGTCACGAGGGTCTTCTTCAGCTCCGCCGGATTGGCGAGCGCATATTGGCGGGCCTGCTCATAGGCCTTCAGGACGCGGCCGACGAGGGCCGGATTGTCCTTGGCGAAGCTCTCGGACACGTTCAGCACGCCCCAGGTGTTGGCGGCCGCATTGCGGTAGAAGAGCTGCGCGCCGCTTTCGACTTCTGCTGCGGCCATCAGCGGGTCGAGGCCGGCCCAGGCATCCACGTCGCCGCGTTCGAGGGCCGTGCGGCCGTCCGGGTGCTGGAGCAGGACGAGCTTCACGTCCTTCTCGGTGAGCTTGGCGTCCTGGAGGGCGCGGACGAGGAAGATGTGCGGGTCCGTGCCGCGGGTGACGGCGACGCGCTTGCCCTTCAGGTCCTCGACCTTGGTGATGCCCGTGTCCTTGCGGGTGACGAGGGCGGTCCATTCGGGACGGGAATAGACGTAGATCGACTTGATGGGATTGCCGTTGATCTTGGCGATCAGGGCGGCGGCGCCGGCCGTGGAGCCGAAATCGATGGAGCCGGCATTGAGGAATTCGAGGGCCTTGTTGGAGCCGAGCGACTGCACCCAGCGGACTCCGATGCCGTCCTTTTCCAGCTCCTTCTCCAGGAAACCCTTGTCCTTCAAGACGAGGCTCACCGGATTGTAGGTGGCGAAGTCGATCTTGATCTCCTTCGGCTGGGCGAGGGCGCCGGTGGCGAAGGAGGTCAGGCCCGTGGCGAAGGAGGCGGCGAGCAGGAGACGGCGGGTCAGGCTCATTGTGTCAGTCCCATGTTGCGCGCATGGGGCTTGGGACCGTGATCCGGCAGCGCCCGGCGCTTTAGCTGCACTTGTTTCGCGCCCGCAAGCTGCTTGCTCAAATCGGCGCGTGTTCGTTTTATGAAACTGATCGTTTCTTATGTCAAACAAAATCTCTTATAAAGAACACTCTATTCGTCTTAACGGATAAGTCCAGCCTGCTCTTGGGGGCGGCCATCCGGAGTGGTAAGCCAGTGCAAGTATCCGCGATGGTTGCCCCATGCCGCTTCAATCTCCCGATGCCATCCTTGCGTCCCTTGGCGACGAGCCGATCCGCGACTCGGCGCAGTTGCGGACCAGGCTCGTGCCCGAGCTGAAGCTCTACCTGGACGAAAGCCGCGCCGAGGCCGAGCGGCAGCTCCTGGAGACGAAAGACGGCCTCGTCTGCGCCAAGTATCTCTCGGCTCGGATGGACGATCTCGTCCGCCTCGTGCACGATTCCGTGGTGCGGCATCTCTATCCGGCCGGGAACCCGTCGTCGGGCGAGCGCATCGCCGTGGTGGCGACGGGCGGATACGGGCGGGGAACCCTTGCCCCCGGCTCGGATGTCGATCTTCTTTTCCTTCTTCCCTACAAGCAGACCGCCTGGAGCGAGAGCGTCGTCGAGGCGATGCTGTATGTGCTGTGGGATCTCAAGCTGAAGGTCGGGCACGCCACCCGCTCGGTGGACGATTGCCTGCGCGAATCCTCTGCGGACATGACGATCCGCACCTCGCTTCTCGAAGCCCGGTTCCTGTTCGGTGATCGGGCGCTCTACAACGATCTCGTGCAGCGTTTCGACAAGGAGATCGTCGCCACGTCCGCCGCGGAGTTCGTTGACGCGAAGCTGAAGGAGCGCGATGCGCGCGTGGCCAAGGCCGGTGCGTCGCGCTACCTCGTCGAGCCCAACGTGAAGGACGGCAAGGGCGGCTTGCGCGATCTCAACACGCTCTTCTGGATCGGCAAATACGTCTATCAGGTGAAGAAGCCGAGGGATCTCGTGAAGGCGGGACTCTTCACGCCCGAGGAGTTCAAGCTTTTCCAGCGATGCGAGGAGTTCCTCTGGCGCGTGCGCTGCCACATGCATTTTGCGACCGGCCGCGCCGAAGAGCGTCTCACCTTCGACCTGCAGCGCGTCATCGCCGAGCGCATCGGCTTTGCGCCCCGGGGCGGGCTGTCCGGGGTCGAGCGGTTCATGAAGGCCTATTTCCTCATCGCCAAGGACGTCGGCGACCTGACCGCCATCGTCTGCGCAGAGCTCGAAGCGCGTCAGACGAAGAAGCGGCCCATGCTCGATCGCATGTTGGGGCGCTTCCGTCGCCGGCGCGGAGGCGCGATCGCGGGCAACGATTTCGTCATCGACAACAACCGCATCAACGTGAAGAACGAGGACGTCTTCGCGCGCGATACCGTCAATCTCATTCGTCTTTTCTGGCTCGCGGACAAGCACAACCTCGCAATTCATCCCGATGCGTCGCGGCTGGCGACGCGCTCGCTCAAGCTGGTCGGTCCCAACCTTCGTCGTGATCCGGAAGCAAACCGGCTCTTCCTCGACATCATCACCTCGAAGAACGCGCCGGAGGTGGTGCTGCGGCGCATGAACGAGGCGGGCGTGCTCGGCCGCTTCGTTCCCGATTTCGGACGCATCGTCGCGATGATGCAGTTCAACATGTATCACCACTACACAGTGGACGAGCACCTCATCCGCTCCATCGGCGTGCTGACGGAAATCGAGGCGGGACAGCTCGGCAACGAACATCCTCTCGCCAACCAGATCTTCGGTACGATCCAGAACCGCCGGGCTCTCTACGTGGCCGTCTTCCTGCACGACATCGCCAAGGGTCGGCCGCAGGATCACTCGATCGCGGGCGCTGCGATCACCCGCAAGCTCGGCCCCCGTTTCGGATTGACCGAAGCCGAAACGAATACGGTCGCCTGGCTGGTCGAGCATCACCTGCTCATGTCCAACACGGCCCAGAGCCGCGACCTGTCGGACCCCGCCACCATCAAGAGCTTCGCGGATATGGTGCAGACCATGGAGCGCCTGAAGCTCCTGCTCGTGCTCACCATCGCCGACATCAAGGCGGTGGGGCCCGGCACCTGGACCGGCTGGAAAGGGCAGCTCCTGCGCACGCTCTATTACGAAACCGAAATGCAGCTCGGCGGCGGCGCGGCGGACGTGGCGCGCTCGGATCGCGTCCGGCTCGCGCAGGAGCAGCTGCGGGCGGCGCTCCCCGACTGGTCGGACGAGGCGTTCGAAGCCTACGCGGCGCGGCACATGCCGGCCTATTGGCTGAAGACGGACGAGGAGCGGCGCGCGAAGCAGGCGCATTTCGTGCGCGATGCGGAAAGGGCGGGGCGCACGGTCACGACGTCCTACGAGACGGATCATTTCCGCGGCGTCACGGAACTCACCATCCTCTCGCCCGACCATCCGCGTCTGCTCGCGATCGTCACAGGCGCCTGTGCCGCGGCAGGCGGCAACATCGTGGACGCGCAGATCTTCACGACGACGGACGGCATGGCCCTCGACACGATCGTGCTGTCGCGCGCTTTCGACCGGGACGAGGACGAACTGCGCCGGGCGGAGCGTGTCGCCAAGGCCATCGAGCGTGCCCTGAAGGGCGAGGTCAAGATCGCGGACCTCGTGGAGAGCAAGAGGCCCTCGAAGCCCGCGAAAGCGTTCCATGTGCCCCCGGAGGTCACTATCGACAACTCGTTGTCGAGCCGCCAGACCGTCATCGAGATCTCGGGGCTGGACCGGCCGGGCCTGCTCTACGACCTCACGACGGCTCTCGGCAAACTCAACCTCAACATCGCTTCCGCTCACATCGCGACCTTCGGCGAGAAGGCCGTGGACGTGTTCTATGTGACCGACCTGACGGGCACGAAGGTGACCCATGCGGGCCGCCAATCCACCATCCGCCGCGCCCTGCTCGATGTGTTCAAGACGGACGAAGCTGAGCCGTTCCAGCGGCGAAGCGCTTGATTTGTGAGCGCTTCGACCTGATATGTGCCCTGACCCTTTTTCCTACCTTTAGTTGATCGACCATGAACCCGAACGACACGGACAACCAGAACATGAATCCACAGGCCGAGAACCCCAACGGCGCCGAGACCGAGGCCGCCGCTGCGTCTCAGCCCGACCCGGTGGCCGTTCTCGAGGCCGAGAAAGCCGATCTGAAGGATAAGCTCCTGCGCCTCATGGCGGATATGGAGAACCTGCGCCGCCGCACGGAGCGCGAGGTCGCCGATGCCCGCACCTACGCAGTCGCGAATTTCGCCCGTGATATGCTCACCGTGGCCGACAACGTGCGCCGCGCCATCGAGAGCGTGCCGGACGAGGCTCGCGCCGGGGCCGAAGGGGCCTTCAAGGGCCTCATCGAGGGAATCGACCTCACGGAGCGGGATCTCCTCAACACGCTGGAACGTCACGGCGTGAAGAAGCTCGATCCGCAGGGCCAGAAATTCGATCCGAACGTGCATCAGGCCATGTTCGAGGTGCCGAACCCGGACGTGCCGACGGGCACGGTGGTGCAGGTGGTCCAGTCCGGCTACGTGATCGGCGACCGCGTGCTGCGCCCGGCTCTCGTCGGTGTCTCCAAGGGAGGCCCGAAGGCCCCGGCGAACGGCGCGGGCTCGGAGGCCGCCGACAATCCTTCCTCCGCTTCCTAGAGACGGCATAGCGCAAAGCATCTGCCGATAGGGCACTGAACTCCCTCCCCCTTGCGGGGAGGGGCAGGGTGGGGTGCGGGCGCCGCACCCCCATCGGCCATCGCTCACACCCCATTCCCCCACTGCAAGACGAATATTCCCGACCTGCGGCAGACAAAGACAAGTCCCGGGCAAGCCGGGGGCATGCGGGGGAGGGGTTCCAGCGCCAGATCAGGCAAGGTATTGCCGTGGACCTTCTCCACCATATTCCTTTCGAAGCCATCGGAGTCGCCGTCTTCGCGCTCACGGGCGCGCTGGTGGCGGCTCGCAAGGGCATGGATCCGTTCGGATTCGCCCTGCTCGCCACGCTCACGGGCGTGGGAGGCGGGACGGTGCGGGATCTGCTGATCGGAACCCGCCCCGTCTTCTGGGTGGGCGATCCGACGGACGTGCTCGTCTGCCTGATCGTCGCCGAGCTGGTTTTCGCGCTGGGTCCGAAGAAGGTGGCGGCCCTGGAAGGCGGCCGACGCAGTCGCCTGCTCCTGTGGGCGGACGGCCTGGGCCTGGCTCTCTTCGCCATCACCGGCACGGCGAAGGCCCTGGCCGCCGATGTCCCCGTCCTCTCGGCCGTCGCGCTCGGCACCATCACGGCGACCTTCGGCGGGATCATTCGCGACGTTTTCGCCGGGATCACGCCGCTCGTCCTCAGACAGGAAATCTATGTGACGGCGGCGGCGTTGGGCGCAGCCGTCATGGTGACGCTGCAGTCGATCGGCCTTCCGCTTTCCTGGAGCGCCATGGCGGGCTTTGCCGCCGCCTTCGGGTTGAGGGCGCTCGCAATCCTGCGTGGATGGTCGCTCCCGACCTTTCCGGGCCGCGAGTCTTAAAATTTCGACTCGATACTGTCGGCGATCGCACGAAAGCGCGGCAGGTTCTGGTCCCGCTGCTCCTCGCGCGTCAGGCCGACCATGCGCAGATAGCGGTCCCCCTCGAAGCGGATCGATTGCATCACCACGATCGGCTGGCCCGATTCCGCCTCGATGGCTCTCGCCACGATCTCATGCCAATCCTGCCCCCTGAGGCGGAAGGAATCGGACCGCTCGATCTTGACGTTCTTGATCACCTGGTTGGCGTAGAGAGCCGCCTGCGCGAACTGCTTCCGTTTTTCATCGGAAGGGGGCGGGGATTGAACGGAGGCCCCGATGATCATCATCGGCTGCTCGACGGCCCTGATCGTATCCTTCGGCCCATCGGTGTACAGCACGGACGTCCCGGCGATCACGCGGACGGGCCTGAAGCCGGCCGTCTCGACGAGGCGGAAGGGCAGGGCGGAAACCTGCTCCTCCAGAGACACGTCGTGGCGCACCACAACGCTCTTCAAGGCATCCTTGATCTGCGTGTCGCTGTAGCCGTCCTGGCCGCCGCTCACCTGCGCCACCACGAGGCCGGTCAGGGCCTCGTCCTTGACCAGGAGGAGCCATTTGCGACCTATATCGGGCTTCGCCATGGTGCTGCTGACGAGAATGCCGGAACTGGAGCCGAGCTTCACGTTCTCCCGGGACGTCAGCTCCATGCCCTGTTTCCTGAGCACGTCCTTGTTCAATCCGGAAGCGAGCTGCTCGAAAGCGCCGGGGGGCAGTTCCGCGAAGGTGATCACGGCGGCCCGCTCCTCGTTCTCGAACCCGCCGCCGCGCTTCGAGAGGGTCATGTCCGGCGGAGGGACCAGGCCGAGGCGGGAAGCCGGCGGGAAGACGGCTTCGGCGGCAAAAGCCGCCTGGAGCGACAGGATGAAACCGAATGCTGCAGCGGTCGGAACTTTCATGGTAACCCCTTGAGCGTTCTTGAGCTTTAAGGCTTAGAGCGGCTTTTCCACTTTGCGCAAGGTCAGATTAAGGCGCCCCCCCTGCGGCAGCAGGTCCGAATGGCCGGGGATCAGCCGGTCGATGCCATGATAGATCAGGCGGGCCGGTCCGCCGAACACGATCGCGTCACCGGATTTCAGGCGGATCGAGCGGGTCGGATCCTTTCGCTCGAGGCCGCCGTAGCGGAACAGGGCCGTATCGCCCAGGGAGAGCGAGACGACCGGCGCGCCGAGCTCCTCCTCGTCCTTGTCCTGGTGCAGGCCCATGCGGGCTCCGGGATCGTAGAAATTGATCAGGCAGGCATCCGGAGGATGCGGATAGCCGCTCAGGTCGTCCCAAGCCTCCAGGACCTGGTCGGGCATCTTAGGCCAGGGCTGTCCCGTCTCGGGATGGGTCGGCTGATACCGATAGCCGTCGATGTCGGAGACCCAGCCGAGCCTTCCGCAATTGGTCATCCGTACGGAGAAGGGCTTGCCGGTGCGCGGCATGCGGGGGGCGAAAAGAGGCGCGGCGCGCGTGATCTCGCGCAGGGATTGGAGCAGCCGCTCCTGGGACGGACGGTCCAGGTAATCCGGGTGATAGACGAGGCCGGGGGCGAGGGTGATGGAGGGCATGAAAAGCACTGTCCTCATTCCCTCCCCCTTGTGGGGAGGGCCAGGGTGTGAGCGATAGCCTATTCAGGTCTGGTGCCAACACCCCCACCTCCAACTCCTCCCCACAAGGGGGAGGAGAGTAGGTCGAGCTTGTTTTTACCCCTCCAGCACTTCCTTGCTGGCGACGGTGGTGTCGGCATTGAGGTGATAGACCAGCGGAATGCCGGTCGCGAGCTCGAGGCTCGGGATCGTCTCGGCGGTCAGGCCGTCGAGCACCATCACGAGCGCGCGCAGGGAGTTGCCGTGGGCGGCCACCAGAACCCGCTCGCCGCGCATCACGCGGGGCAGGATTTCGCGGATGTAATAGGGCAGCACGCGGGCCACGGTGTCCTTCAGGCTCTCGCCGCCGGGCGGGGGCACGTCGTAGGAGCGGCGCCAGACGTGAACCTGCTCCTCGCCCCAGCGGGCGCGGGCGTCATCCTTGTTGAGACCGGAGAGGTCGCCGTAATCGCGCTCGTTGAGGGCCTGGTCGGCGATGGTCTTGAGGTCGGGCTGGCCGATTTCCTCCAGGATCAGCTTGCAGGTGCGCTGGGCGCGACCCAGGGCCGAGGTGTAGGCGACGTCGAACTGCACGCCCATCTCCTTCAGGCGACGGCCGGCCGTGCGCGCCTCCTCGATGCCGAGGTCGGTCAGGCCCGGATCCTTCCAGCCGGTGAACAGATTTTTGAGGTTCCATTCGCTCTGGCCGTGGCGGGCAAGCACAAGAAGGCGATCCATCTCTCAGCGTCTCCGTAATCGTGTAGGGGTCTTAGAGGTCTTTGAGGCCGAGCACATCGGCCATGGTGTAGTAACCGGGCTTCTTGTCGAAGCCCCAGAGCGCGGCCTTCACCGCGCCGCGCGCGAAAATGCTGCGGTCCTCGGCGCGATGCGACAGCTCCAGACGCTCGCCCGCTCCCGCGAAGATCACCGTATGGTCGCCGACCACCGAGCCGCCCCGCAGGGTCGCGAAGCCGATATCGCCCGCATTGCGCGCGCCGGTGTGTCCGTCGCGGCTGCGCACCGCGCGGTCCTTGAGCGAGATGTCGCGCCCCGCCGCGGCCGCCTCTCCGAGGAGCAGGGCGGTGCCCGAGGGCGCATCCACCTTCATGCGGTGATGCATTTCGAGAATCTCGATGTCGAAGTCCTCGCCCAGGGTCGCCGCCACCTTGCGCACGAGGCCTGCGAGCAGGTTGACGCCGAGGGACATGTTGCCGGACTGGACGATGCGCGCATGCCGGGCCGCGGCTTCGAGCTTCGTGAAGTCGTCGTCCTGCAGGCCCGTGGTGCCGATCACATGGACGATGCGGGCCTGGGCGGCCAAACCCGCGAAGGCCACCGTGGCGGCGGGCGTGGTGAAGTCGAGAACGCCGTCGGCCTTGGCGAAGACGGGCAGGGGATCGGCGGTGACGCTCACGCCCAGCGGGGCACGCCCTGCGAGCACGCCCGCATCCTGTCCGAGCGCATGGGAGCCTTCGCGCTCGATGGCGCCGACGAGGCGGCAGCCCTCCGTCTCGGCCACGGTATCGATGAGCATGCGCCCCATGCGCCCGGCCGCTCCGACCACGACAAGTCGCATTTCGCTCATGCTGGATCTCCTGTTGTTAGAGCCGTTTCCCCTTGCGTGGAATCAGCTCTTCTCTTCGGTGTGCCGCATTTTTGGCGGCGAACCGGGGCCACTTCGCCGGAAATGGCTCAAGACGCTGGATATAGCGGCTCGGAGGGGGGCTGAGAAGCGCTGTATCTCGCCCCCGGCATGGCCGGCACGAGGCCGGGAATGACGAAAAGCGTCAACCCGGCTGCGGGCCCTCGTAGCCTTCGATGATGATGATATCCGCCACCGCGTGGCCGTCCCGCTCGGCCTTCGCGGCCTGATACTCGGGCGAATCCCAGCACTCCAGGGCCGCCTGATAGGTCGGGAACTCGATCACCACGTTGCGGTCGCGCGAGCCGCCTTCGGCGACGCGGAAGCCGCCGCCCCGCACCAGGAAGCGGGCGCCGTACTTGGAGAAGGCCGCAGCGTTGGCCGTCACGTAGTTCTTGTAGGCTTCCGGGTTCTGCACATCGACCCGGCCGATCCAATAGCCCTTCGGCATCGCATTAGGCTCCTTCCACCAGCACGAACTCGGCCACGCAGGCGCCTTCGCGCTTGGCCTTGGCCGCCTGATATTCGGGGGAATGGTAATAGGTGCGGGCCTGCTCCACGGAATCGAACTCGATCACCACGTTGCGGGCCCGGGCCTCGCCCTCCAGCGCCTCGTAGGCGCCGCCGCGCACGAGCGGGCGTCCGCCATATTGCTTGATCGCCTCCGTCGCACCCTTGGCGTATTCGGCATAGGCCTCGGGGTTCGTGACGGTGACGCGGGCGATGACGTAGCCTTTGGGCATGGTGGGCTCCTCCTGAAGTGAATGAACGACGAAGGCGGGGCGGCGCGAGGCGTCAGGCCCCGGCCATCTCCCGCACGATGGCCTCTGCCGCCGCGCGCGGATCCGCTGCCTTGACGATGGGGCGCGCCACCACGAGATGGGTGGCCCCGTTGCGGATCGCATCGCCCGGGGTGACGACGCGCTTCTGGTCGCCGGCCTCCGCTCCCGCGGGGCGAATGCCGGGCGTGACGATGAAGCGGTCGGGGCCGATGATGCTGCGGACGCGCTGGGCTTCGGTGGCCGCGCAGACGAGGCCGTCGATGCCGATCTCGCGTGCCTGGGCCGCCCGGCGGGCGACGAGCTCGGCCGCCGATACGGGCACATAGCCCGCTTCGACGAGATCCTTGTCGTCATAGGAGGTCAGCACGGTCACCGCGAGGATCTTCAGGGACGATCCGGCCTTTCCGGCGACGGCTGCGCGCATGGTCTGCGGATAGGCGTGAACGGTCAGGAACGTGACGCCCATGCGGGCAATGGAGCGCACGCCTTCCTCGACCGTGTTGCCGATGTCGTGCAGCTTGAGATCGAGAAAGATCTTCTTGCCCTGGCCGATCAGCTCGCGCGCGAACTCGAAGCCGCCCGCATAGGCCAGCTGGTAGCCGATCTTGTAGAAGGTGCCCGCGTCGCCGATGCGCGCCACGATGGAGCGCGCTTCCTCGACGCTCGGAACGTCGAGGCCGATGATGAGCCTGTCGCGCATGTCCCCCTTCGAAACGGGATTCGTTGAAGGAGACACAGGCTGGCTCATGGATGGGAGACCTTGTTGTAGACCCAGACGCGGGCCGGGGGCAGGTTGCGCCAGATCCGGTTGGAGGCTCTGGCCTTGTGCGATTGCGAGCGCGCCGGGATCGGCGGCACCACCGCATAGGTGAACTGGATGAAGGGGGCGCTCGGATGCATCAGCCCCTGCGCCGTCTCGAGGAGGGTCAGGCGCTGGTCCATGGGCTTGGTGAAGAGCGGCAGGCTCGACACGGTGGCGGCCGCGGGTTCCTTCAGGACGCCGGACAGCGTTTCCTTGAGGTCGTAGGCATCGCCCTGAACGATGGTCGCCTTCGGGAAGCGGCGTTTCAGGAGCTGGCAGAACTCGGGGTTGAATTCGACGAGGATCAACCGCTCCTGCTCCACGCCGCGCCTGATCAGGGCGTCGGTGACCGGGCCGGTGCCGGGACCCAGCTCGACGATGGGCCCCGGAATGCGGGGATCGACATAGGAGGCCATGGTCCGCGCCAGGATCTTGCCCGAGGGCGTCACCGCGCCGACGACGAGCGGGCGCTCGAGCCAGGAGCGGAGGAACCGGGCCTCGTCCTGAAAGCGATCTTTCTTGAAGGGCAGTTTCCGGGTCGTGGGCCGTTGGGACGACTGAAGCACTGGGAAGACCCCTCAAGCGGGCGGATCACACGGGTTGTTTAGAACTCAAAGGAAACGACCGTCAAGTTAACTTGATCCGCTGAAGCCATCGAGAAACTCCCTAAAGCGCGAGAAGAAGCCCGAGCTTTCAGGGTGGTTTTCCTTGGAGCATTCCCTGTCGAATTCCTCCAGAAGCTCGCGCTGGCGCTTGGTGAGCTTCTGCGGGGTTTCCACAACAACCTGGATGTAGAGGTCGCCCACGTCCCGCGAGCGCAGGACCGGCATGCCCTTGCCGCGTAAACGGAACTGCTTGCCGGTCTGGGTCCCCTCGGGAACCTTCACCAGCGCGTCGGTGCCGCCGAGCGTCGGCACGCTGAACTCGCCGCCGAGCGCCGCCGCCACCATGGAGATCGGCACCCGGCAGAACAGGTCCGCGCCGTCCCGCTGGAAGAAGGGATGCGGCTTGAGGGACAGGAAGATGTAGAGGTCGCCCGCCGGGCCGCCGCGCAGGCCCGCCTCGCCTTCACCCGCCAGGCGAATGCGCGTGCCGTCCTCGACGCCGGCCGGGATGTTGACCGAGAGCGTACGCTCGCGGGTGACGCGGCCGGCGCCGCCGCAGGCTCCGCACGGATCGTCGATCACCTCGCCGCGCCCATGGCAGTTCGGGCAGGTGCGCTCGATGGAGAAAAAGCCCTGCGTCGCCCGCACGCGGCCCGCGCCGCCGCAGGTGGGGCAGGCCTTCGGCTTCGAGCCGGGCTTCGCGCCGGAGCCCGAGCAGGCTTCGCAGGTGACGGAGGTCGGAATCTTCAGCTCGGCGGTCTTGCCGTGGAACGCCTCGTCGAGGGTGATCTCGAGGTTGTAGCGCATGTCCGCGCCACGCTCGCGCCCGCTGGACGCGCGGCCTCGGCCGCGTCCGCCGCCCGCATCGCCGAAGAAATTCTCGAAGATGTCCGACATGAAGTCGGAGAAGTCGCCGCCGAAGCCCGGTCCGCCTGCGCCGCCATTGGCGAAGGCCGCATGGCCGTAGCGATCGTAGGCCGCGCGCTTCTGCCCGTCGGAGAGGGTCTGATAGGCCTCGTTGATTTCCTTGAACTTGATCTCGGCCTCATGGTCGCCCGGGTTCCGGTCCGGGTGATACTGCATGGCGAGCTTGCGGAAGGCGGATTTCATCTCCGCTTCGGTCGCGGTCCTCGCAACGCCGAGAACCTCGTAGTAATCGCGCTTGGACATGTCAGGCGCCCCAGGGAGCGACGAAACGCTCCGTTATGCGGCCGGTCGTCGAATCCGGGCGCTTGGACCGGCCCGCGGCAGCGGGCCCGTCGGCCAAGGCGTCGTGATGATGAGACGAACGATCGGTCATTGTTGTTTCTAGCCGTTTCACGAAAACGGCACCCGGCGATCAAACCGGGTGCCGAATTCTCTTCACGAAGTGCGCATCGTTCTTAGGCGCGCTTCTTCTTGTTGTCGCCTTCGTCGACTTCCTGGAAGTCGGCGTCGATGACGTCGTCCTTCTGGGCGCTCTCGCCGCCTTCCGGCTGCTCGGCGCCTTCGCCAGCATTGGCTTGAGCCTGGTACATGGCCTCGCCCAGCTTCATGGAGGCCTGCATCAGGTCCGTGGTGCGGGCCTTGATGACCTCCGAATCCTCGCCGGCGAGGGCCTGCTTGAGCGCGTCGATGGCGGTCTGGATGCCCTGCTTGTCGGACTCTCCAACCTTGTCGCCGTAATCATTGAGCGACTTTTCGGTGGCGTGGACCAGGCTTTCGCCCTGGTTCTTCGCCTCGACGAGCTCGCGACGCTTCTTGTCTTCCTCGGCGTGAGCCTCGGCGTCCTTCACCATCTTCTCGATATCGGCATCCGACAGACCGCCGGAGGCCTGGATGCGGATCTGGTGCTCCTTGCCGGTGGCCTTGTCCTTCGCCGTGACGTTCACGATGCCGTTCGCGTCGATGTCGAAGGTCACTTCGATCTGCGGCACGCCGCGCGGGGCGGGCGGAATGCCCACGAGGTCGAACTGGCCGAGCAGCTTGTTGTCCGCCGCCATTTCGCGCTCGCCCTGGAAGACCCGGATAGTCACCGCGTTCTGGTTGTCCTCCGCGGTCGAGAAGACCTGGCTCTTCTTCGTCGGGATCGTGGTGTTGCGTTCGATCAGACGGGTGAACACGCCGCCGAGCGTCTCGATGCCGAGCGAGAGCGGGGTCACGTCGAGGAGCAGAACGTCCTTCACGTCGCCCTGGAGCACGCCCGCCTGGATCGCTGCGCCGATGGCCACGACCTCGTCCGGGTTCACGCCCTTGTGGGGCTCCTTGCCGAAGAAGTTCTTCACCACTTCCTGGATCTTCGGCATGCGGGTCATGCCGCCGACCAGGACCACCTCGTCGATGTCGCCGGGCGAGATGCCGGCGTCCTTGAGGGCCTTCTTGCAGGGCTCGATCGTCTTCTGCACGAGGTCGTCCACGAGCTGCTCGAACTTGGCGCGCGAGAGCTTGAGGGCGAGGTGCTTCGGACCGGAGGCGTCCGCCGTGATGTAGGGCAGGTTGATCTCGGTCTGGGCGGCCGAGGAGAGCTCGATCTTCGCCTTCTCGGCGGCTTCCTTCAGGCGCTGAAGGGCGAGCTTGTCCTTGGTCAGGTCGATGCCCTGCTCCTTCTTGAACTCGGCCGCGAGGTACTCGACGAGGCGCATGTCGAAGTCTTCACCGCCGAGGAAGGTGTCGCCGTTGGTGGACTTCACCTCGAACACGCCGTCGCCGATCTCCAGGACCGACACGTCGAAGGTGCCGCCGCCGAGGTCGTAGACCGCGATCATGCCGGTCTGCTTCTTGTCGAGGCCGTAGGCCAGCGCCGCAGCGGTCGGCTCGTTGATGATGCGCAGAACCTCGAGGCCCGCGATCTTGCCCGCGTCCTTGGTGGCCTGGCGCTGGGCGTCGTTGAAGTAGGCGGGAACCGTGATGACGGCCTGCGTCACCGGCTGGCCGAGATAGGCCTCCGCGGTTTCCTTCATCTTCTGCAGGGTGAAAGCGGAGATCTGCGACGGCGAATATTGCTTGCCGTCGGCCTCGACCCAGGCGTCGCCGTTCGGACCCTTGATGATGTGGTAGGGAACGAGGCCCATGTCCTTCTGGGTCATGGGGTCGTTGAAGGTGCGCCCGATCAGGCGCTTGATGGCGAAGAAGGTGCGCGACGGGTTCGTGACCGCCTGGCGCTTGGCCGGCTGGCCGACGAGGCGCTCGCCTTCGTCCGTGAAGGCCACGATGGACGGGGTCGTCCGGGTGCCTTCCGCATTTTCGATCACTTTGGGCGTCGTGCCTTCCATGACAGCGACGCAGGAATTGGTGGTGCCGAGGTCGATACCAATGACCTTACCCATGGCGGGATCCCTCACTTTCAAGCAGACCGCCGCACCCCGAAGCGGCGCGGCCCATGGCTTATGTTGACTGACTGAACAGGTCCGCTTCTTCCGAGGCGAGCCCTGCTGGCGCTGATATAAGAAGGGCTTTCAAGCGCTGCAAGACGATCCTGATGGCTTGTTTGCCGGATCTTATCGGAGACGGGCGCTGTTGCAGGGCTGCAATAGGGGGAGGCGACTGGGGAAGGGGCAGATCAGTCCTCTCCTCGTTACCCCCTCGTCATCACCGGCCTTGTGCCGGTGATCTCGATTGGAAAGATGTGGCGCTCATCGGGTCGGAATGGCCGGGACAGGCCCGGCCATGACAATGGAGGGCGGTCAACTGAGAGGTGGTCGACCCGATGCGTCAAGATGCATTCGTCTCCAAACCCCGCCCCGCTTCCCACCCCAGGATCGCCTGCTTGCGGGTCAGCCCCCAATGGTAGCCCGTAAGCGCGCCGGAGCGGCCGAGGACCCGGTGGCAGGGGACCACGAAGGAGATGGGGTTTTTGCCCACTGCCGCGCCAACGGCCCGGCAGGCGGCGGGCTTGCCGATGTGGCGGGCGATGTCGGAATAGGTGGTGGCCCGGTCTCGGGGAATGCGCAGCAGGGTCTGCCAGACCCGCACCTCGAAATCGGTGCCGATGAGGACCACCCGCAGGGGCTGTTCCGCCTGCCACTGGGACGGGTTGAAGATGCGCCGGGCGAGCGGCGCGGTGGCGGCCTGGTCCTCGACGTAATGCGCCTTCGGCCAGCGGCGGGTGAGGTCGGCCAGGCCCGCCTCCCGATCCCCGTCGTCCACGAATCCGAGCCCGGCGAGGCCCCGCTCCGTCACCACCAGAACCGCCTCGCCGAAGGGGGAGGGGTGGAAGCCGTAGCGCATGGTGAGGCCCGCTCCGCCCGTCTTGTAGTCGCCGGGAGTCATGGCCTCATGCGTCACGAAGAGATCGTGCAGCCGGGCGGGGCCCGAGAGCCCGACCGCGTAGGTGGCGTCGAGAACGCTGGCAGAATCGGACAGGAGCGCCTTGGCGTTGTCGAGGGTGATCGCCTGCAGAAACGCCTTGGGCGACAGACCCGCCCAACGCCGGAACAGGTGGTGCACATGGGTCGTGGAGAGCCCCACATGGTCCGCGATGGCCTCCAGCGACGGCTGCTCGCGCCAGCGCTCCGAGATGTACGCGATGATGCGGCGCACCCGCTCGTAATCGGCCTGCGGCTCCTCCGGCAGGGTGAGCTGGCCGGGCTCAATGGTGATGTCGCGCAATGTATCGAGCATGACGTTTTCCTCTTGTGGGCACTCTAAGCGGTCCCAGGAGAGGGCGACACCCGATTTCTGTGGCATTGTTCACTCAATCCAGTCCGAACCTTTTTGTCATGATCCTCCCGCCGTTCTGGCCCCCTCTCGTCATGGCCGGGCTTGTCCCGGCCATCCACGTCTTGGGACCCGCCACGGCGTAAAGACGTGGATCCCCGGCTCAAGGCCGGGGATGACGGGGAGGGTGGTCGCATGGGGATGAGGAGGCATGTTCCAGTTTTGTTCTTGACAGGCGCGCCAAGCTAAACTATATCGTGACCTGTCCCGGCTCACCGAGGGGCGCGCTCGCGAGGCGTCGCAGGTTGTGGAGCCGGGGCACGGTCCCGCGCTCCAGGCCACGCAGCCTGGGCGGACGGGAGGCCCTGGCTCGGCCCAGGGGTCCGGGCATGCACCGCCGCCCGCCGTCTCCGGCGCGTCGCAGGACGCAACGGCAGGCGCGCTCGCCAACGGCATCCCGGAGCCTGCGTCGCCAGTCCGCCTAAAAGAACCGTGCGCGAGGAGCCGTCGGGTTCCCCAGCCATCACCATTCTCCATCGAGCCGGACCGCTCCTCGCGCGACCCCTCGACTGCTCCCCCTCGGTGCCAATCCGCTCCGAGGCCGATCCTCCATGCTCTGCGCTCTTTGACAGCTCCGCTCATCTTGCATCATGCCCACGCCTGCCACGCGCCCCATCGCTCACGGCAAGCGATGCGTCAGACGCATCGGAAGGCCCCCGTGCGGCAAGCGGTACCTGGCCGCGGACATGACCGCGGATCTGGCCTTACCGAGTGTCGAACCGGATGTGCAGCACCTTCCAATCGCTGTAGCGGGAAGCCCAGCCCGGCGAGATCCTGAAAGGCGTGCATTCATCGAGGGCCTGCAGAGCACCCTTGGCCGCAAGGGAATCGGGCGAGCCGCTCGTGACCTTCGGCTGGCGCTCCACCGATCCGTCCGGCTTCAACCGAACCTCCAGGACGACGGGTTCCGCTCCGGCCGCTTTCCTCGGGAGCCTGTAGCAAGCCTTGATTTGATCATGGAACGCGGCCTTCAGATCCTCCCGCGTGTCGGAGGCGGTGACGCACGCAGACAAGGCGGTCGCGACCGTGCCAAACAGCAGGAGCGAGAACGGAGGTTTCATCGGACACCCTTTCGCCCGACGATCATCGCTGAAAGGCTGTAGGAATCAATGCTCGCGAGAGCGGTCGCTTCAATAGCCCCGCTTCACGTCCGACAGCGCCCGGCTGAAGGCATCGGCGAAGGTCTCCCGTTCTTCCGGGGAGAGGTCCCGGGCGATCACCACGTGCTGGTTGCGGGAGGTGAGGGCGAGTTCCTGCAGGCCGAACTCGTCGTCGACCTCGCGGTCGAGGCGGGTCCAGAGCGGATTGAACTGCCATTCGTGCGCCTCGCCCCGGTCGCTGACCTTGCGAAGCAGCAGCCGGATCGGGGTCAGCTCCAGAAGCTCGAAGGCCTGGCCCTGCCGGTAGCTGATCCGGAATGCGATGAAGAGGCCGAGGAAGTCGAGGCCGAAGAAGCCGGCGACGGGCCAGAAGCCCATGATCACGAAGGGCAGGCTCGCGACGACGGAGGTCAGGCAGACCAGCGCCATCACGATTCTGAACCCTTGCGGGCTCAAGGACCTGTGCGGGCGGATGACGGCCGAGAACACCGGCTTCTCGAACCGGTCGCCCTCATCCTCAAATGTCACCTTGCTGCCTGCCATGGTCCAGATATAACGCGGGCATGTCCGATCTGAAGCAGCCGATCCGCCGCAAATCCGTGTCGAAGAAGTCTCCGCCGACGCCCAAGGCCGCCGTCCCGGCGAGGGCCGTTGGGAAGGCCCTGCGCCTGCGCAAGCCGAAGCCCGTCGACAGGGCTACCATGATCGAAATTTTCCGTCGCCTCAAGGAGGCCAATCCGGAGCCCAAGGGCGAGCTGGATTACACCAATCCCTATACGCTCCTCGTGGCGGTGACGCTCTCCGCGCAGGCCACGGACGTGGGCGTCAACAAGGCGACGAAGGAGCTCTTTCGCATCGCCGATACGGCGCAGAAGATGCTGGAACTGGGCGAGGAAGGCCTCCGTCAGCACATCAAGACGCTGAACTTCTTCAACACGAAGGCGAGAAACGTGATCGCCATGGCGAAGCGGCTCGTCGAGGAATTCGGGGGCAAGGTGCCCAATTCCGTCGAGATCCTCGAGACCCTGCCGGGGGTCGGACGCAAGACCGCGAGCGTCGTGGTGAACATCGCCTTCGGCGACCCGCGCATCGCCGTCGACACGCATATTTTCCGCGTCGCCAACCGCCTGCCGCTCGTGGTCACCAAGACGCCGCTGGAAACGCAAGCGGCGCTGGAGGCCCTGATCCCGAAGGAATACCTCCTCCACGCCCATCACTGGCTCATCCTGCACGGGCGCTACATCTGCAAGGCCCGGCGGCCCGAATGCTGGCGCTGCCCGGTCAACGACCTCTGCCGCTACCCGGACAAGATGATTCCGTAACGCCTCACGGCCTCACGCAGCGCAGCGGCTTGGAGATGCAGGCGATGCCGGGGGTCGAGCAGGCGAGCCCCTGCGCGGTGCGGGCGCAGACGAGGCAGCCGTCGGTCCATTCGGAGCAGGCGGGTTCGGATTCGGCCTGACCGGCGGCCGGCGGGCCTGCGAGAGCGCCCGCAAGCAGCGCCAGCACCGTCACCATCAGAGCGACCAGGATGGCGAGCGAAACGGCGAGAGCCTCGTCACGGGACAGCATGGCTCACCCGAAGGCGATGAGGCCGGCAAGCCCCGCCACGCCGACGAGGATCCGCCAATAGGCGAACGGCGTGAAGCCGTGGCGGGAGACGTAGTCCAGCAGGCTCTTCACGACGAAGACCGCCGCGATGAAGGCGGCGATGAAGCCCACGACGATGATGATCGCATCGTTGGCCGAGAGGATCTTGTAATTCTTCAGAAGGTCGTAGGCGAAGGCGCCCGCCATGGTGGGCATGGCGAGAAAGAACGAGAACTCCGCCGCTGCCCGCTTGGAGGCGCCCATCAGCATGGCGCCCACGATGGTGGCGCCCGAGCGGGACACGCCGGGCACCATCGCGAGGCACTGGAGAATGCCGATCTTCAGGTACATGGGCAGGGGAAAGCGGGTCGCGTCGTCCCGGGTGGCTTCCAGGGGCATGCGGTCGACAAGCAGCAGCACGAAGCCACCCGCGATCAGGGTCATGCACACGATCCAGGGGTCGAAGAGCACCTCCTTGATGAAGCTGTGCAGCAAGGCGCCGATGAGGGCGGCCGGCAGGAAGGCGATCACGACGCCGACCACGAAGCGCCGGGCGTCCGGATCCCGGGGCAGGGCCTTGGCGATGGTCAGGAGCTTGTGGAAATAGACCGAGAGGATCGCAAGGATCGCGCCCAGCTGGATCAGGACCTCGAAGGTCTTGCCCGTGGATTCAAATCCCAGGAAATGGCCGACGAGCAGCAGATGCCCCGTGGAGGAGACCGGCAGGAATTCAGTCAGCCCTTCGATGAGGCCCAGGAAGAGCGCCTCGATGATGTTCGCCATCGTTGAAAATCCTAAAAACGGCGCCAGATGCAGGGGCGCTCCCGGGCGTGTCAAGAAAGCATTGCAACCACAAGGCCTTCTTTATGCGTCTGGGACATGAGATTCACCAAAATTCCTTACCGCACGTTAACAAAACGCGGCCTTATTCTCGCCGTCTGTCTGGCGCTCACATAATCCATGGCCACCCTACATTCCTATCCTTTTTGCCCGCACTCGCGGTTTGTGCGCCTTGCCCTGGCGGAAACGGGTCTCGAGGCGGATTTCGTCGAGGAGAAGCCGTGGGATCGGCGGATCCCACTTCTGGAAATGAATCCTGCCGGGACCCTTCCGGTGCTGGTGGATGACGGCTTGCCCGTTCCGGGCGCCCGGGGGATCGCGGATTATCTCGACGATGTACGGGGAGGCGATCTGAGCGACCGCAGGCTCCTGCCGCAGGATATCGTGCAGCGGGTCGAGGTTCGTCGCCTGCTCGACTGGTTCCTGGGCAAGTTCCACGAGGAGGTCTCGGATTACCTCGCCACGGAAAAGATCTACAAGCGGTTCATGCCCGCGGAGCTGGGCGGCGGTCCGCCCGACATGAGCGCGATTCGCGCTGGGCGGACCAATGTGCGATATCACCTGAAATATATCGGATTTCTGATTTCCAAGCGGAATTGGCTGGCCGGCGACCAGATGACCTATGCGGATTTGGCGGCGGCGGCCCATCTCTCGGTGGTGGATTATCTCGGCGACGTGCCATGGGAAGAGAACGAAACGGCGAAGGATTGGTACGCCCGGGTGAAATCCCGGCCGTCGTTTCGTGCGCTCCTGGCGGACCGGGTTCCGGGCATGGCTCCGGCGGATCACTACGACAATCTGGACTTCTGAGCGGGAGTGCCCTGAAGCGCGCCTTCGTGGAGCGCGCGACGCAGATCGGTTTCGACACTGTCCGGGTCGCGGCTCCCGATTCCATTCCGCTGGCGCCGGAACGGCTGAGAGCCTGGCTGGAGGCGGGCCATCACGCTTCCATGGACTGGATGGCGGATACCGCCGAGCGCCGCGCCGATCCCCGCGCCCTCTGGGCGGAGGTGCGCAGCGTCATTCTGCTCGGCGTCAATTACGGCCCCACCGGCGACCCGTTGGCGACGCTTTCGAAGAAGGACCACGGCTCGATCTCGATCTATGCCCGCAACCGCGATTATCACGATGTGATCAAGGGCAAGCTCAAGGAGGTCGCAGGCTTCCTCGCCGCGAAGGCCTCGGCCGACGTGAAGGTGTTCGTGGATACGGCGCCGGTGATGGAAAAGCCTCTGGCGGAAGCGGCGGGCCTCGGATTCCAGGGCAAGCATACGGTCGTCGTCTCCCGCGAGTTCGGCAACTGGCTCTTCCTGGGGGCGATCTTCACCACGGCGGAACTGCCTGCCGACGAGCCGGAACGCAACCATTGCGGCTCCTGCCGCCGCTGCCTCGACGTTTGTCCGACCGATGCCTTTCCGGCCCCATTCCAGCTCGATGCGCGGCGCTGCATCTCGTATCTGACGATCGAGCACAAGGGCCATATTCCCGAGGAGCTTCGCTCCGGGATCGGCAATCGCATCTTCGGCTGCGACGATTGCCTTGCGGTTTGCCCCTGGAACAAGTTCGCGCAGGCCAGCCGCGAGGCGAAGCTCATGCAGCGGGACGATCTCGCCGCTCTGCCGCTCGCGGAACTGGCGCGCCTCGACGATCCCGCTTTCCGCGCGCGGTTCTCCGGCACGCCGATCAAGCGCACGGGGCGCGACCGCTTCATCCGCAACGTGCTCGTCGCCATCGGTAACTCCGGTGATGCCGCCTTGGCCGAGGAGGCCGTGCGCCTCCTCGACGACCCTTCGCCGCTCGTTCGCGCCATGGCGGTGTGGGCGATCGGCCGGCTGCTTCCGGGCAGGGCTGTCGTTTCGCTGGGCGCTTCCCGTTTCGAGCGTGAGGCCGATGCGGATGTGCGCGCGGAATGGAGTCGTGTTCTTTCAGTCGACGAGGAGGTCGCGTGAGGCTTTTTGCTTTCGGACTCGGATATGCAGCGCAAGCCCTCATCCGCTCGGCTGAGTGGGAGCATGTCGCCGGAACGGTGCGCGAGGCGGAGAAGGCGGAGCGCCTCAGGGCCGAGGGCATTGCCGCACATGCGTTGGCCGAACGCGACATGGATCTATTGGACGATCTCCGGCGCGCCGATGCGATCGTGATTTCGACTCCGCCCGACGCCGAGGGCGATCCCACGCTGATCCGGTTCGCGGATCGGATCGCGTCGTCGGGCGCTTCGTGGATCGGGTATCTCTCCACGACCGGCGTTTATGGCGATCATGGCGGAGCCTGGATCGACGAGACGACGCCCGCGGCGCCGCATAGCCGCTCATCGCAGCAGCGCCTCGCAGCCGAACAGGCATGGCTCGATCTCGGGCGCAGAACGGGGCAGGCCGTCCATATTTTCCGGCTCACCGGGATCTATGGCCCGGGACGCAATGCGTTCGTTGGTCTCGCGCAAGGCACCGCGCGACGGATCATCAAGCCGGGGCAGGTGTTCAACCGCATCCATGTGGACGACATCGCTGCGACGCTCGCCGTATCCCTGCATAAGCCACGGGCCGGCGCCATCTACAATGTGACGGACGACGAGCCCGCGCCGCCCCAGAATGTCATCGCTTATGCCGCTCGGCTGGCCGGTATCGAGCCGCCGCCCGAAGTGGCTTTCGAGGACGCTCCGATGAGCCCGATGGCGCGCAGCTTCTATGCCGAGAACAAGCGTATCTCGAACTACCTGATCAAGGATGAACTCGGTGTGCGCCTGCGCTTTCCCACCTACCGCGAAGGCTTGGCCGAACTCTATGCGTCGGGTGAATATGCTCAGGCCGCGTGACGGTTCGCGGTCGGTCCGAAATGATCGATGTAGCGCGGATTGATGGCTGAGACGGGCAGGATGACGAGCACGTCCGTCGTGCCGAATTGCTCATCGATCACTGCGCCCGTCCCGAAGGTCGCGCCAAGGCGCAGATAGCCCTTGATCAAAGGGGGCAGGGCATGGAGCGCAGGCTTGGGGTCGACGGCTTCCTTCGGCAGGACATCCATCCGCGCGAAGCGTTCGGGCAAGGCGCGAGCCTGCCAGGAGGCAGGTGCAGCTGCGTAATGGTGGAGGAAGCTCAAGGGCAGGGCGAGTGCCTCGGGATCGGTGCCTTCCAGGCTCGCGCAGCCGATCATCACGTCGATCTTGTAGTGGAGCACGTAAGTCCAGATGCCGTGCCACAGGAGTTCGACGGTACGCTTGTTGCGATAGGGTTCGAGCACACAGGAGCGGCCGAGCTCGAGGAAGCGCAAAGAGGAATGTGCCTTCAAAAGCGGAGCGATGTCGTATTCGCCACGGGTGTAAAAACCCTGGTGGCGCTCCGCCACATCCTGACGAAGCAGGCGATAGGTCCCCACCACCCTGGGCTTGGCCCGCCGCAGGGGGCCTGACTTCGCACCGTAGTCGAGAACGAGAAGATGATCGCAGATGAAATCGTAATCATCTACATCGCGGCGCGAGAGCAAGGCGGCTCCCTTCGGCACCGCCGACATCTCCTCGTAGAAGACCTTGAACCGCAGCTTCTGAGCCTGGCGAATCTCCTGAGCCGTCGTGGCGAGGCGGACCTCCAGGGAGCCGATGCGGCCGAGCACGGGATCGAGGCTGCCGTAATCGCGGACGGCTCGCCTCACCATGGCACGAAAGCCCTTCAAGGTTGGTGTCAGCGCAGGTTTTACGGAAGCTGCCATTCCATTCAGCAGAGAAGAGGTCATCGAGGTCTCGTGGGACGGGCGGTCGGTGGATATGCGGCCTTTCGCCGTGACATAGCCATTGTTTCAAACTGTTTTGTGACAAAGTATATCACGGGAGCAGTGTGATTTCACAAGAACACAAGGTTGGTTTCCTCAACTCATGCCGCCGACCGGCGATCCATCTGGGACCGGTAGGACAGGGCCTCGGCGATGTGGATGCGCCGGACGCGCTCTTCGCCGTCGAGATCGGCAAGTGTCCGGCCTACCTTCAGGACCCTGTGGAAACCGCGCGCCGAGAGGCGCATGGCGTTGGCGGCGTCGCGGATCAGCGAGAGCCCCTCCGAATCGGGTTGCGCGACCTCCTCCAGAAGAGCCGGCGGGCATGCGGCATTGGTAGCAATTCCAATGCCTAAGGCGGAATAGCGCTTCTCCTGCCGCCTGCGGGCTGCCGCCACCCGGGCCGCGACCTGCGACGAGCCTTCCACAGGTGGCGGCAGAATGAGATCGGCCGCGGTCACGGCAGGCACTTCGATGGCGAGATCGATGCGGTCGAGAAGGGGGCCGGAGAGCCGCGCCTGATATTGCGCCATGCAGCGCTCGTTGGGCTGGCGACGGCAGACATAGCCGGGCTCCGTTGCCTGTCCGCACCGGCAGGGGTTCATGGCGGCCACGAGCTGGAAGCGTGCCGGATAGGTGACGCGGTGATTGGCACGCGCGATCAGGATCTCCCCCACCTCCAGGGGCTGGCGAAGAGAATCGAGCACCTGAGGCTGGAATTCGGGCAGTTCATCGAGGAAGAGAACGCCGTGATGGGCGAGTGACGCCTCGCCGGGCCTGGTGTGGGGCGACAATAAAGTTTGTACATAACAATAAAGTTTGTACATAACAATAAAGTTTCGCCGCGTTGGGCAATCAAGCCGGTAAAATGCTCAACCGGTACAAGTTTAAGCTGAGATTTGGTTAGCGCCAGTCATAAAGAATATTGTGATATATTGTCCCATTTCCTAGGGCGGTATCACTCGATGCTGTCGTCGCATCATTGGCGCTAATAGCCGTCGACATTTGGGCAAACAGCCAAGCCTCCTGTAGAGCCACGGTTTCAAATTCGCTGCATGGATGACTCGGTGGGCTGATATTGAGCAGTGTGTCATATCTCTTCTGAGGACTCGCACAGCATCTCTCAAACGTTTTGAGTATTCCCTGTCCCTAAGGTGCCAATCGCTCTTAGTCAGGCGCGCGGGTCTACCCCTTTTTGGCCTGTTTTCTTCCATCCATTTCCGATCAAGCGCTAGCAATTCTCTGTATAGCTGCCTGTTTCTGCTATGCGCGATACTCCAGCTACCTCTTGGTGCCTCTTGAACACATTGCTTCCAACGTTTTCGCAAATCAGACTGGCGGTCCCGCAACCAGTTTGGACCAACTTTACAATTGCGAAGATACTTTACTGAATTGAAAGGAAGCTGCATCTGCATAGCAATCCGTAAGGTACTAATACCGGATGCCTTCAAGCGATTAATTTCCTCTGCCCAAGTTGGGGCCAGACAGCGAACCGTCCTGATAATAGGAAGTCGTGCGTCTGCCTCATTGCAGCGGGAAAACGTAAAACGCATGCCGCAGGAACATCGTGCCGATACCGATCGTACTCCATCGCATCTGGGCTTGCTGAACGTCCCCGTAATCGGAAAGGGGTCTTCATGCTGAAAGTATTTATTGGGGCACTTCCACGGACCAGCCGCGAAGCGGACTTCTCCAGACGGTTCATTACCACACGCTTCTAGGAAAAGCTGGAATAGTATGTGACGCAGAGGGTGGCATGTCGTCTCCTTTCTTCGCCACAGTATTTCACGAAGCCAAGATCGCCTACCTTGTAATGGGAGGAACCTAAGTGCGAACCCTCCAAAATGTTCGTCAAAGGCTCGTTCGATCCTATCGATGAGATCGCGACTCTTGGCCCCTGTAAATCCCGCATTGGCCAATTTCGTGGCATAGGCGAAGTGCAAGTCATCACCTAGCCAATCCGGAGCCTTACCATAGAGTATGTCTCGAGATCTCTTTGCAATAGCGATCAAATGCGCCATATCAGCTCCCGAAGTCGGTAGGCGCATTGGCGCGGCCGAGTGTGTGTGGTCCGTAGCGTCAAAATAGTGCTGCGCCTTAGTGTTACATCCACTAAATGCAAGATGACACTCGTGTTCGACGCAAACGAAGACACCCGGAAGCTGATGGCATCGACGCCAGTAGGTTTCTCCATACTTCGACAAGTCATCACTTCGACATTCCGGGCAGAACATTGGATAGTGCTTTGGCATTACGGACGAAGCGGTCGCGCCGATACTGAGAAATGCACTGCCTCCGCCACTTCGCATCAGCTCGAGGCAGTTATTGGATCTTCTCTCAACTGCCCAGCATCCATAGTATGGAAAAAGCGTCAATTCGATCGCGATCTCATTAGCCGACTTCCCCCAGGTCGCAGCCGTCCTAGCCGCCAATTCACCAAGAGACACTGGTAGGGCCATGCGAGGTGCCTCCAAACGGCCGAACAATGCCCATTGAACATGCTTGAACGACAGAGCAAGATACCGGACGTAGCGTGCGATGACACTGTATAGAAGCTCATCCGGATACGGCATCGGGAGTTGAACCGACATGCGAAATCCCTATAGTTCGTTGCCGTTACTTTAACGGAACAGTCAGATCTCCCTGTCGTTCAAGGTGACTTGCTGCTGTCTCCAATCAAGGGGTAGATCACTCCAGCCGATCGTAATGCTTCAGCCGGGCGAGCGTCGGACGCAGCATTTCCGACGATTTCCTGCAAAGTCGGGTGGGGAGGGTGTTGGTTGCATGCAGATCGTACTTGCAGTTGCTCCAATGCCTGGCGCACTGCATCTGCAACACTCAGAATTGGATCAGCATTAAACATTGCGTTTACAACTTCATCCACGCGATCCTGGTCGAAGCCGAATCCAATCAGAACGGATATGACGTGGAGCCTGTGCGCATTGGAAAGGTCATCTTCAGTTGTTGCCTGCCTCAAGGTCTCCAGGCGAACGGTATCTGCCACAGAATTTCCGATTGCGGTCAATCCGGTGGCGAAAAGATCATCGTGGCTCCTTTTCTTGATATCCTTTCCTCTCCGCAGCGCTTTTAGCATTGGTTCGACAAGCTGAAACTGGCGCGAAGCCACCATCCGAAGCAGTTGTATTGTGAGCGTCTCAGTTCCAAGGCGAATAGCCTCGATTTGCGTTAGTTGGAATAGCCGAATGACAAGTGCGTGTACCCCTTGGGTCAGGTCAAATATGGCAGATGAGAGTTCATCATCCAGAACGACCGGTTTCGCCACCCACTGGTATTTGAACACTCGAGGCAAGAAGAAGTCCCAAGACCGGCCACGGCTAAGAGGTAGGGCGACTATCGCGCCAAAGTCTCCGACCCGCCGTGCTCCATGGAACGTACGCTGGATCGGATTGACTGCGCGAGGGGTGCCAATTACGAAGATCGGTATCTTCACGACATTTGCGAACATCACGAAAAACTGCAAGAGAAGGTCCAGGCCGACGCCACTTGCATCGATTAGGTTTTGGATCTCGTCAATCACGAGAATACCTAGGTAGTGGCTCGCGGCAACTTTCGCAGTGTTGAGTATCAGCTCCGCAATGGTCCTATCGGAACGTCTAGCTGGACGATACTCAGTGCCAAGTAAGTCATCAATCTTCAATAGAACTGCAAGGAGAAAATCCTTAAGGTGTCCCCCTGGCGGACAATCGATTTTGAGCCAAGGGACCTGGATGAAGCCATGTCTTTCATGACATATTGCGCGTGGAAGGAATGAGAGAGTCTGTTCCACCACGGTCGACTTCCCCACACCAGATATTCCAAATAGGGATGCGGATGGGGCTGTGGTTGGCTCATAGTACGTTATGGGTTGGAATAGCCCATCCATACTTGCCCTGTACAAAGCCACCTGGGCGGCTCGAAATTGCTCATCCAATGGATTGCGATATACGTAACCGGCACGCAAAATGAGATTGATCCTTTCCATGATCTCGAAGTGAGAAGGGAGAGGCTGAAGGTAGCGGTGCAGCCGCAGTATTGCTTGCAGTCGAATTTCGGGGGGATAACGCCTCTCCTCTTTCGAGATTGGTGGGTAGCGTGCGAAGGCCTTCGCCATGTCTTTGCCCTGAGCAAAAGGAGGGAGCGCTTCAATCAGGGGGTTTCCGCGGTGCTCCGGAAGCGCTGCGGGCCGGTACTCGGCGGTTAGGATTTTGGGGCGAGGGATTCTCTCAAGTGTCGTCATCCTGCTCTGGCCTCTCGAACTCGTGGTCATGTTCTTCAAGGGAGGTGATTGCATCCTGTTCAAAGCGCATCACCGCTTCAGCCGCTTCAGTGAGGATTTTCTTGTCGTCAAACTTTTCGGACGTATCCAGTCTGAATAGAAGGCTTTCTCGTTTACGTTGCGCATGCTTCTCCTCCGCCCTGTTCTGTTTGATCGATGACACTTGCTCCGCCTTTGATAGATTGGGGTCTAGTACAGCTTCGGTCTTCGCAGTCGCTTGCCTCTCAATTGCAGCGACGGCGCGGCGATATTTGATCCGGCGTTTCAGTCGATCCTTGGCAGTGGTGGCCAGTACGGCCTTTCTCTCCCGGTTGAGATCCCTGACCTCGACAAGAGATGTGCCGACACGGTCAGAGTCTGGGTTGATGGTGCGACAAATCTCATATCCGCCGTGAAGCTTCGGGTCGCGAAGATAAAAGGTACCGAGATCTCGTGGATCATACGAGATCGAAACGCGCCAGCCGCGAACGCGAGCTCTGGCGAACCACTCCTCGTTTTGAGCGGTGTCACAGGTATAGTATTCGCCTTCAAAGCGGATACCATTCCGAGTCACCTGCGCCGAAGTCATGCATAAAACGCTCAGGGCTACCTCGTCGATTGAGGCGAGCGTGAGCTCACCGCTCCGATTGGCGATCCCCCATTCCCAAAAGTCGAGTGGAGAGCCAACCATGCCAGCAGTAATCATCTCAGGTGGGATGGGCCTGCCTTCAACTGGACGGTAGTTGTGATCCAATACTGCGTAGATCAGGATTGCGGTGAACTCTTTTAGGGTGAGTCTCGCTGCGCGACGATAGTCCTTGGCACCGCGTTCACCGAAGTCTGGTTCAACATATCCTGGGGTGAACTCCCTGAACGTCGCGGGTATTGTGCCAAAGCGTCTCTCGACCGGGGCTTGCAGGTCCGGTCGCCCCACAGGGGTGTTGTCGATTTCAACACCAAGGGATCTCTCGATGTTCTGGCCCGCGACAGCATGCTTCAGCTCTCCGCAATCACCCTGGATTACCTTCCCAAGCTGATGGCATGGCCACTCATGCCTCGTGATGTCGACGCCGAACTGACGACAGAACTCGACTTTGGGAGTCACGACGTTGACGAGCGCCATCATGGCACCTATCCAAGAGGGTCCCTCGAAGCCGACGTAGATTCCGACGACCATGTCGCTATAGGCGTCTACAACGAGGTAGATGATCGGTCTGCCTACAATGAGTTGGCGATTAAGCTGCGACCGGAGGTAAACGTTTGCAACAGTAGCATCGATGTAGTAGCGATCACCAGGACCAAGTACGTCGCCCTTGGCATCGCCTGTTGTGGGCCGACCCTGAAGATTCCAAGCTTTCTCTCCATGCACTCCACGGTAACGGCGGGAGTAAGAATAAAAAACTCGCACGAAATGGTCGAACTGGCGGAGGGTTGGAGTGCGATCATCGATGCGAACATCCGGGCGGCCCATGGAGTCGACGGAGTCTTCTGTGCAGAAGCGCTCTACGACGAAATCCAATGCCTGCTGTCGGGTGCATTTGGTGTGAAAATAGTAATCTGCACCGATATGAAGCCAATGACGAGTTTCCTCATTTATGAGGACTCCTGTACCTGATGAGTCTGGAGTCTTCCGCCCAAGCTTACGTTCAGTTGCGATGCGGGCCTTGCCGGGTGCCCCGCAGTTTCGTAGATCAGGCCTTATTGCCTGGTAGGTCATTCCGCGCGCCCAAAAACGCCAAAGCGTCCTGACCAAAGTTTGTCGGCTGCATTTCACTTCCTTCGATCGGGCAGAAATAAGCGGCGTCCGGGTAGCCTTTGTCAGCAGTGCACGCGCATTTTCGCCCGTTACCAAGGGCTTGATCATCTCCCAGAGTTTGGCGTGTTTCCTATCGGTTGCACTCAGTGCCGCGTCATCCAGGCCGGTCGTGGAGGAGAAGGTCGGTCTCAGTGGGTCATCGCAGTATATGCGGAAGTCACCGTCAGGCATTTGGATTGCGTTTAGCAGTGTCTCCTGGGGAACTGGGTAGGGCCATTCAGACCTCTGTACCCTATAAAGCCAGGCCAGCCCTGTCATTGGATTGAGATCGACTATTCGGCACACTTCCTCGTGCGCGACGTCCCAGATTAGCATTCGACGTGCGAGTGGAATCTGTGCTGACCAGGTCATCGGCGATCAGAATTGGAACAGTGAAGCTGGGAGATCTTGAATTCGTGCTAGATCGAGAGGTGCGCGGATGCGTTTGGAGGCGATGAAGCGCCTCAGACAGGCGAGCGTGCGCCCAGGAGTGAAATCAAGCTTCGCGTCGATCCCTAGACAGATGCAACGTACCGGATCGCTTCTTAGGGTCGCCATGGCCTCAAGCATATAGGGTGCTAGCAGCTCATCAGCTTTTCGGGCCATAGCGTCGCTGCGAGTGCGAGGGCCGGGATCGTATATCCATGCGAGATTTCTGGTGAAGTTGTTCTTCAAGTCGTCACTTACCATTAGTGACCACGGGACCTCCCGCCGCATCCAGTACGTTCGCTCTATTTCAAGCTTCTCGAGTACCCTTGTGCTGCTTAAGTCGTCTGCCTCCTTAACGGAGTATGCTGCCAGCATCGGGTCATGAACAGTACCCTGAGTGGAAAGGAGATCCGTCGTGACGACAATCGGAGACTGGCTAGCACGATCAACGGGGTGGCGCACTCCGAGCGACCTGGCGATTGCCAATGTTTCTCGCCGGTCCGGAATCGGGAACTGCTCGCGGATATCTATTGTATCATCGCGCCACCATAGTACCAGGAAGGCACGAAACTCATTGTCAGAGAGAAGATGGTGCACGCGTCCGGTCGTTGCGCAAAAGACACGGTGAACCCGCCCTCGCGAGCTTACATCGTGAACCGTAAGCCACGGCTTGTATTCCTTGCCGGTTCCGCTTCCTCGACCCTCTTTCATAAAGCGTGAGAACTTGCTCTCAGTGAAGGCGTAGCGGTTGTAAGCCATATTGAGGGTCCTTGGCTATCTCAGTAATCAAGTTCGCCTTCAGGTCGATTGCTTGGCGTCGTCGCCGCTATCATTGCCCAATCTCGCGGCTTTGAGCGCCCGCATCTGCGGGCGCAAGCATCAGCCGTCGAACAGGCTGGGCCTTGTCCGATTTCTTGTCCAATACTGGCCATTTTTTCGACAAGCCGGAGGCCGTAGTCCGAACCGGATTACTCGTTCTGCAACTAACTCAATGCAAGATCCTGATGCCAGTCTCAGGCAGCTATGGCAGTTTGTCAAGTAATCAAGTGGTATCGCATCTAATATCCCGGCCTGTAGGTACAAACTAAAATTAGAAGCTGAGAAAAATTTCGCCCAGATTGGGAATAATAATGAATTTCGTGAATTGTTGACAAAGCAGGTACTTGGATAATACTGAGTCCTTGAATGAATACTTTATGTCGCAACCACTCTGGACTCAATCCTTGTTTCTAAGCTTTCGATCTGAGTGATGCGTCTTGTGTCCATTCTTGCAGCCAGATCCGATCCTACATGTCGATAGTCTATTCAGCGGACGGAACAGATGTATGTCCAATGCTGCGTCTTGATGGCCCCAGGCACGTGCACCGTCCACATGATCCTGCCGTTCAGCGCCGCGCGTTCCTGCGGTGGTCCCACTTTGAGCCTCACGTGGTGCCCTTGCAAAGGTGAAGCTGAAGAGCACCAAATTGGTCTGCCGAAGTCCGGTGGTACCTGTTACCGGTCGCTGAAATTCATCAGGGTCAATGCGGAATGGTTCGTGAGGCCAGGATAACCTCAATCATCCTCCTCAGCTTTCGAATGGACCCTCCTGGCCATGCTGCTGCAACAGCCGACATCTCGACCTCATCGAGTGGAGTGATCCAACGATAATCTAACCCTTGCATCGCCAGGATATCGGCGATGATTTGGCGGGAGAGCTTCGGCAGATCCTCATGTACGGGCTCCGGAAAAGGGATGATCCGGCAGCGGTCACGCAGCGGAGCGGAAAGTCCGTCAAGGGAGTTGGCCGTCATCAGCCAATTGACATGAGAAATGTCGCATGGCGCTTGCACATATGGATCGTGGAAGTGGCGGGCCGTCTCCTTCTCGAGAAAGGCCAGAAGCGCATCGTGCACCTGTCCATTGAAACGGGAGGTGCCGGCTTTCTCGATCTCGTCCAGCACGGCACCTGGCCCAGCGATCCGGTACCGAGTTACAAGGGCAAGTGGCAGAGAGGGCTCGCCGGTTGACCAGCGGCGCGGTGTCCCCGCAAAACTTCCGTCAGAGATTCCGCCACAGGGAACGACATCATGCGGCACGTTCAGCACAGTGAGAAGTCGGCGTGCCAATCGGGTTTTTCCGGATCCTGGCGGCCCAACGAGGATCGTAGGGCGGAGCAAAACATGCGAACGAGGTACGAGATCCACAAGGATGTGATCAATCACGTCCGTCGCATAGGGGAACTCGGCGTGCAAAGCAGTCCGTACCTGGATCAGGTCCGGCACTGGGACCAGAGGCAACGCCTTTCCGGTGAGCGGCTCCAGCTCCTTTGCCACCTTCTTTCCCTCGCTTGTGGTCGCATTTCCCACCTGCTGAAGAACGACAACTGAGGACGGGAAATTGATCCCCAGCTTCTCCTCTTGCGGTGAGTTGGCCGGAGCTTCTGCCGCGTGCTCTTCCGGGGCCTTTTCAATCGCGGCTTTAACTTTAGCCGCTTGCTCGGAAATGGCTTGTATCTCGATGAGGTTGGTCAGGATCCAGCCATAGTGGGACACGAGATCGGCGGGCCTTCGTGTGCGCAGCAACCGCGCTTCCTTCCCGAAGTATGCGAACGCAGGGTCGGATATGGAAAAGGAGATCCAACCCAAGGCCGACGTGATCAACGGGATAGCGTATTCCGATTCGGCTGGATCCTGCTCCAACCCGATCACGGCCGTGATCGTCTGGCGGGCGAGTTCGATGGCGGCACCGTGGTCGCCGAGATGGGCAAGATAGATTTGGCAGCGCATCTGCCAGGACTTCGCCCCAACAGGAAGGGAAGCCGCCGCCACGCGTAGCATGTCTGCAAGTGACCTGACCTCGTCCATCCCGGCGCTGACAGTCAATTGCTCTAGGCCGTGAATGACCATTGCGAAATGAGCGTGATCCGCCTTCCTTTGAAGGCGAGGCATCAACCTTTCCGCGAAGGCTTGCATGTCGCGCTGGATGTCGGCGCCGAGGAAAGGCATTCCGGCAAGCAGTTCGACTTCGGTCGGCAGGTGACTACCCGCGACAGCCGCATTCTTGCGGCGCTCGAAGTGCCTGAGTGTAACGCGGATGCGCTTAGCTTCCCCGGATGTTTCCTTGGTGGCCACGAATCCATTCCCTCGTCACGAAGTTAGACTGGCCTCACGTGGGCGTCCGAGGCGGTACCATCGCGACCTCGTCCTCGCCCATCCCTTGTCCGGGGCCAGGACCCAGAGATCGGACGTGGCGATCGGGCGTCCCATGCCGGGCAGCACCGGATGGTCGCAGACATTGCCGATCAGGCAGGGGACCGACCGGGTACCACGCTCCCAATTGCCGAGGATCGGTGCGTCCTCAAGATCCGACTTAGTCGGCCCCCTGCTGTGCCTTACTGCCATGAGATCCGCGGTCAGACGGACAAGACGATCGATTTCGAGGTCGAGGAGGCCCCGGAAGGGGCCATACTCGCGAGTAATGAGTATCATCGCAATTCGTTTCCATTGAGTTAGACAAGAGGGACCGCGCCGCATCGCACTCGCATCGGGTATCCGACTGAGTGGGTCGCGGGTGCCCGCCTAGCGGGACATCGACTTGGGTTTTGGTGGTCTCAAGACATTACGCTTTGCGTGATTGGAGCCGGTGAACGGTCGATAAAACGCAGGAGCAGGGTTGTGGCGCTGACCCCGCAGAGCCGATGACCTGAGGTTCAGGTGCGGTCAGGTATGCCGAGCCTGAACAAGCCTGCGAGCGTGAGTACCCACCCCTGTTCCTTTGCGAGTACCCAAAGGTCTGTCGTGAAGAATGCGAGAGGCCTCCTGGTTGCCTCGTCGAACACATTTCCGAAGATCGCTTGAGTGGGTACGAACTCAAAGGCCCAATCATCGATGACCGGGGCGCTGGCAAGTCGACTCTGGCTTGGACCGGTGCCGGCGTGGATCGTCCTGAGGTCTGCCGCCAGCCGTTCGAGGCGGTCAGCTATCAAGAGCATGCGTTCCGCATCATCGAATCCATCGTCCTTAAGCCCAAACATGCGAAGCGCCTCCCTGATTCGTAATCCCGAATCCTTGGCCGGTATAGGCTTCACCCCACGCCTTGTCCATCGACTCTGTCCCTTCAGGGGACATTAATATCGAACGAGAGGACAAAAAACGACTTTTACGGGACAATTGTTGACAAGGCAACCTGAGCGTTGCCGATGTGGCCGAATGTTAGCGAGGCCCAAGATCCTGAAAGCCGCACGTCTTCTCCTGAATCTCACTCAGGAGCAGGTCGGCGAAGCCGCAGGTTTGAGCGACAAGACCGTGAAACGCATGGAGTCTGGAGCCGCTAAGGTGACCATCGACGTGCTCGAGGCGGTTCAACGTGTGTACGAGCGCCAAGGCGTCCGGTTCCTTCAGGAAACCGACGATGAAGGCGAAGGATTACGGCTCCCCAAGACCCCGAAGTGATGCTTTCCGGAACCGCCCATTTCACAAGCAGCAAGATGTGGTGATACCGTCTTGCCGGAATGAGCCTCGCAGTGAGGCATGACCCTATAACCGAATGCCTGATTGGTTGGAAGGACGCTGAGGAGCGCAATCTGACAGCCCTCAGGTCTGTTCTTTGCGCAATCTCCCGAGCCTCAGGGGTCTGCCAGCCCTGCCTGATCGAATGACGATCCTCTGGGGCGGGTTGACCGGGAGGAACCCCATTTCGTCGAGCGCTTCCCCGAACGACTGGGCCTCCTTGGCCGGAGCGGGTTCGGGCTTCTCTGGCTTTTCGGTCTTCGCAGTCACCCGGATGCCTCCTGATGCCGCACATCCTGCCCGCGTCGGATCATGCCCGCAACCGATCCGGCGTGTGAACCGGGCTGATCTCCAATGGAGGTAGTGCATATCACGATCGCCAGGCAAATGCCGCACTCGTTAAATGGTCGGCAACAGGCCGCGCACCGAAGTTCCTGGCGCCTTTGGTACGTCCGGTTCCGTGAGGATTGCTGCCCTCCGGCTGACGTCTCAGAAGTGCCAGGGAACGAACCCGCTCGCGCGGGAGGGCGCGTGTTTCAAGGCTGAAGCTGAGCCTCTGACGCCAGTGAGGCTGTGAGCGATCAGAGGTGACGGACGGGGCTCCGCCTCCGAGCATGAAGGGTCAGCCTTCAGCTTGAGAGGAGCGCTCCATGATCGTCCACCCGTCGCATCCGTCCGGCAGCGCCTTGCGCCAGCGCATGATCGAGGACATGACCGTGCGCGGCTTCACCGCGAAGACCCAGCACGACTATATCCGCTGTGTGAAGATCTTCGCCGCCTTCCTCGGCCGCTCCCCCGACAAGGCCACAGCCGAGGACCTGCGCCGGTTCCAGGTGCACCAGACGCAGGTGGGCCTCCAGCCTCCGGGCATCAACAGCACCGTCGCGGCGCTGCGCTTCTTCTTCACCGTGACCCTGGACCGGCCTGATCTCGCCCGCCGTCTCACGCTCGTCCGCCAGCCGCGCAAGCTGCCACTGGTGCTGAGCCTCGAGGAGGTGACGCGGCTGCTCGAAGCGGCACCGGGTCCCAAGTACAGGGCCGCATTGGGCACGGCCTACGGCGCCGGATTGCGGGTCTCCGAGGTCGTGTCGCTCAAGGTGAGCGACATCGATAGCACCCGCATGCTGATCCGCATCGAGCAGGGCAAGGGCCGCAAGGACCGCCATGCCATGCTGTCCCCGCACCTGCTCGAGCTCCTGCGCGCCTGGTGGCGCGAGGGAAGCCGCCGCGGCCTGATGCTGCCGCAGGGCTGGCTGTTCCCCGGTCGCAATCCGGTCACGCCGTTGTCCACCCGTCAGGTGAACCGCGCCGTTCACGCCGCCGCCCAAGCCGCCGGGATCCAGAAGCGGGTGACGCCGCACACCCTGCGCCACAGCTTCGCCACGCATCTCTTGGAGCAGGACATCGACATTCGCGTCATCCAGGTCCTGCTCGGCCATGCCAAGCTCGACACCACCGCGCTCTATGCCCGCGTCGCCACCAGCACAATCCGCACCGTCATGAGCCCGCTTGACCGGATCTGGCTTGTGCCGCAGGACTAGACGCGGCCGGACGGGTGACCGGGCGGCGGTGAGCCGCCCGCCGCTCGAGGTCGCCGACATCTTCCAGCGCCATGGCGCCGCCTGGCGCGCGGCCCAGGCCGGCCATCTCAGCCTTGGCCAACTCAAGGTGATGGCGGCGATTGAGGTCTGCCGCACCGCAGCCCTCGGCGGTCATGTCGAGGCCTGCCAGGACTGTGGCCAGGTCCGCATCGCCTACAATTCCTGCCGCAACCGGCACTGCCCAAAATGTCAGGGTGCCGCGGCGCGGGACTGGCTTGCCGCGCGCGAAGCCGATCTGCTGCCGGTCGGCTATTTCCACGTCGTGTTCACGCTGCCGGCCCGCATTGCCGCCATCGCCTGGCAGAACAAGGCGGTGATCTACGATCTGCTGTTCAAGGCCGCGGCCGAGACGATGCTGACCCTCGCGGCCGATCCGAAGCATTTCGGCGCTCGCATCGGCCTCACCGCCGTGCTCCACACCTGGGGCTCGGCCCTGACCCACCACCCGCATGTCCACATGATCGTGCCCGGCGGCGGCCTCTCGCTCGATGGCCAGCGGTGGGTGGCGTGCCGGCCCGGCTTCCTCCTGCCCGTGCGTGTGCTCTCGCGGCTGTTTCGGCGGCTGTTCCTGTCCAAGCTCGCCGACGCCCATGCGGCCGGGCATCTCGAGTTCTTCGGCGATCATGCGAGCCTCAGCGACCGGCGCGCCTTTGCCGGCTCCTGGCGCCCCTGCGCCGGACGAAGTGGTTCGTTTACGCCAAGCCTCCCTTCGCCGGACCCGAGGCGGTGCTGGCCTATCTGTCGCGCTACACCCACCGCGTCGCGATCTCCAACGCGCGGCTGATCTCGCTCGACGAGAGGGGTGTCACCTTCCGCTACAAGGACTATCGCCGCACCGGCCCTGAGCGCTACCAGGTGATGACACTCGATGCGGGCGAGTTCATCCGGCGGTTTCTGCTCCACGTGCTGCCCAAGGGCTTCCACCGCATTCGCCATTACGGCCTTCTCGCCAGTGCCGGCCGCAAGGCGAACCTCCTGCGCGCCCGCGCCCTGCTCGCCGTGCCGGAACCTGAGACGGACTGCGCTGATACGGACAAGGCCGGCTCTGCCGCATCTCCGGACAGGAGACTGCGCTGCCCATGCTGCGGCGGCCGCATGATCGTCATTGAGACCTTCGCGCGTGGCCCCCATGCCCGTGCGCCGCCTGGGACGCAAACGCCATGAGCTCGCCCCACTCACCGGATTGTACCGCTGCCGAGCAAGCTCACCATCGGCGGCCGGATCGCTCCGTGCGACTGAGCTTGCGGGCATCGGTCATACGGGTCGCAAGGCTGGAATCATCCACTCTTCCACGGCCGCCTCGCACCTTCTGCGGGCCTCCCGTGCCGTGGCCACCGGTCAAAGACTTACGACCAACTCGCCCAACGCGTTTATCCGGCGACAGCGGACCAGGCGGAACCGTCAAATCCCCATAGGCCAAAACCTGCGGACTTCATCCCGCGGGTTCGTTCCCTGGAGGCTTTCGGACGCCGGCCCCGGTGCGTCTGGCTGCGCCTGTGATGGCCGGCATCCGAAACCCTACACATTAGCCGCCGTTCCGAGGTTGGAACCGGGTTCAAGTTCAGCAGGCGCTGGTCATCAGGCCCATTCGGCCAGAGCAGGCCCCGAGATGAATCTCGCTCACTCGAGCTCCACCCGATTTCAGTTGGCGTCAGAATGCAAACCGGTAAAGCTCAGCCGAGGAAGGGAGCCTTTCCATGGCGTATCGCTTGCCGCCACTCAACACCTTGCGACTGTTCGAGGCCGCCGGACGGCATCTGAGCTTCAAGCTGGCCGCAGAAGAGCTGAACCTGACCCCAAGTGCCGTCAGTCACGGCATCCAGTCGCTGGAGGCTTGGCTTGGCGTGCAACTGTTCGCCCGTGGGAACCGCTCCCTGATCCTCACCGGTGCGGGCGCTTCTTACCTGCCGCAGGTCCGCCATGTCCTTGAGCAGCTTGCCCAGGCCACCGAGGCCGTCCCCGGCCGGCACCCGACAGGCCGCCTGGCTATCAGCGCAGCCCCGAGCTTCGGGGTGCGATGGCTTGTTCCCAAATTGCCGAGGTTCAGCGCGAAGCACCCCAATATCGAGGTGTCGCTGAACACGGCCCAGCGGCAGGTCGACTTCCCGCGAGATGGGATCGATGTGGCGATCCGCATGGGGCGCGGTGATTGGCAGGACCTTTATGCCGTCTGCTTGGTGATGGAGGAGTTGGTCCCGGTTTGTGCGCCGGCCCTGGCAAAAACCATCAGGACGCCGCAGGACCTGGAGGCCGTGCCCCTGCTGCATGTGATGAGTGTCACCGACGACTGGCACGAATGGTCCGCCATGACGGGCGGAGGTCTGAGCCGTTCCGAACGGGGCCTGCGCTTTGACACGATCCATATGGCCTTGGAGGCTGCCGCGCAGGGGCTCGGCGTGGCCATCGGCCGCTTGCCTCTTGTGACCGCTGATATCGAGGCAGGGCGTCTCGTCCCGGTTCTCGGACCGCCGCGGCGGTGTTCGACCGGCTACTGGCTTGTGGCCGGTCGAGAGTCTCTGACCCGTCCGGAGGTGACGGCTTTCCGCAACTGGATCCGAGCCGAGATCAACGCCCATCACCCCTGACCGGCCTCCTCATGTGCCGGTGAAGACAGGGTGTCGCCTTTCGATCCAGGCATCGAGCCCCTCACGAATGTCTTGCGTCGGAACGACACGGGCGAACTGCTCGCTTTCCATCTGCAAGCCTTCGCCGATGGTCATGTTCAGGCCGCGGCAGACGGCCGTGATGATGCTTGCCGTCGCCAGCGGTGAATGGCGCATGATGCGGTGTGCAAGATCCCTTGCCGCGGGCATGAGATCGCCATGGGCAACCACCTGATTGACCAACCCCATCTCAAGGGCTCGTCCGGGTGAGAAGGTCTCTCCCGTGAGCAGCAGCTCCAAGGCCCGCTTGCGACCCGCGAGGCGGGACAGCCGCTGGGTACCGCCAAAAGTGGGCGGCATGCCGAGCTTGATCTCCGGCTTGGCAAAGACCGCGCGCTCACTGGCGACAGCCAGATGGACCGCTTCGGTGATCTCACAACCCCCACCGAAGGCCAATCCGTTGACCGCCGCGATGATGGGCTTGGGAAAGGCCTCCATCCGAGCGGTCATGGCCTGTCCCCGTCGCACGAATTCCCGGACTGCCACCGCGGGCCCGCGACGTACGCTCTGCGAGAACTCGCCGATGTCGCCGCCTGCGGAGAAGGCCCGTTCGCCGGCCCCCGTCACGATCACGGCGCCAACATTCTCGTCGGCCTCCAAGGTATCCAAAACTGCAAGGAGGGTATCCGCCATCGCATAGTTGACCGCATTCAGCTTCTCGGGGCGGTTGAGTGTGAGGGTGGCGATTCCCTCCGAGATTTCGCAAAGAACTGGGCTGGACATGCAAGGCTCCTGTCTGAGGTTCAGAATGCCTCCAGTGTCGAGCGCCCGTCGCGGAGTGACAAACGAATAGGCCGACGTTTCAGATGAGGCAATTTCATCCGGGCACCGATCCTCGTCTTGAGGACCTGCTTTACTTGCGCTTGGGCCCTACTTCGGATCGCTGCCATCGCGCTCTTCATTGACGAGCGGGTATTTCAGAACCACCAGATAGCACCGCACAGACTGCACCTGAGAAAAGCGACAGTCTCAAAAGTCTGATCGTTTGTGAACGTCAGGATCGGGTCGATGCTGTTGAAAAACTCCGCCGGTCGCGCCGCTGGGTCCCCGGGTCTTGTCTCTTCGTGGCTTGGATGAAGGTAGTTTGAACCTGAGGCTGCCGGCCTCAGCCTGCCTCCTTTCTCAGGCGGCCGCGGCCGCGGTCAGCCGCGCCATGCGGCGCAAGTTCTGCACCATGGCGGCGAGGTGGAATTCATCGCTGGCGCCCGTCAGTCCCCGCAGGCGCATGCGCTCGAACCGCAGGGTGGTCTTGAGATGGGCAAACAGCATCTCGACCTTCTTGCGCTCGTTGCGCGAGGTCGCGAACTGCGGTGTTCCGGCCAACTGTCGCGCCTGATCGCGTGCCTCTTCATGGACGCTGCGTAACACCTTACGGGCCAGGATGTTCGGGCAGCACTGCGCCTTGAGCTCACACATCTGGCAGTCCTTCTGCGAGGCACGGTACTTGCGAATACCGTCATGAGCGCTGTCGGTGCGCGTTACTGTGTAATTGCGCCGGAACTGCTTCAGGATCTTGCCCGCCGGACAGGTGTACTGGTCCAGCGCGGGATCGAAGCTGAAGTCAGAGCGGCCAAACGTGCCGTCGTCACGGCTGCCCTTGTCCCAGACCGGAATGTGCGGCTCGATCTTTTGGCCAATCAACCAGTCCAGGAACTTGCCGGTTCCGTAGGCGGTGTCCGCCGCGAGCCTCTTCGGCTTGAGACCAAACCGGGCCCGGGTGCGCTCGAGCATAGTGGCAGTGGAGCGCACCTCGTCGAAGGTGCGCGCCGGCGTCGGCTCAACATCGACAATGATGGCATGTTCGTTGTCGATCAGATAGTTCAGCCCATAGCCGAACTGGACCCGCTTGTTGGCCTTGGCCGTCCAGGCAGAGGCCGGATCGGAGGGCGAGATCACCTTCGGCGCCTTGCGGCCAGCCTCGAGTTCCTCCGCGCCGTCGAGGGCCGCAAGATACTCGCGCACGGCTCGGCTTGGCCGTTCGACGGCATCCCAGTCGATCTTCTCTGGCTCGAGGCCATGGTAGCGGCTGGCATCGGCTTCGATGACGCTTGCGTCGACGGCAAAGCCCTCGCCTTTGATCAACCCGGCGGCCAGGCAGAGGCCGACCACGCGCTCGAACACCAGGCGTAGCAGATCGCTGTCGCGGAAGCGCCCGTGCCGGTTCTTCGAGAAGGTGGAATGATCCGGCACCGCATCGTCCAGATCGAGCCGGCAGAACCAGCGATAGGCCAGATGGAGCGAGACCTCCTCGCACAGCTTGCGCTCTGAGCGGATGCCGTAGCAGTAGCCGACGATCAGCATGCGCATCATCAGTTCGGGATCGATTGAGGGCCGTCCCGTGTGGCTGTAGAAGGCCGCGATCTCACGATGGATGCCGGCCAGCGCCTGGGTGACGAAGACGTCGATCCTGCGGAGGAGATGGCCGGCGGGAACGCGCTCGTCCAAGTGAAAGGCATAGAAGAACTGCGCCTGATCGTTCCGCTGACGCCCCATCATCGCTGCGCCTCCTCACAGATCCTGAGGAGAACGGAATCACGCTCTGCGCGCCGACACAACCGAGTTCTTCAACAGCATCGGTCAAACTGAGCCGTTGAGCATAGCCTTATGAAGGTCAGCTTGTCTTGTGAGTACTGAAGTTTGACGTACTTCCGGGATGTGCCATTAACCGACCTTCCTGGTTCAGATGTGCAATCTCGCGGAAGGCTATATGGAATCGCTTCTTCGGATGACGAACGCTCAGTGAGGAGCCTTCTTTTGCGCAGCGACCTTTTCGTATGCGGCCTGAAGCTCATGCAGCACCGAGCGCTTCGAAGCAGGCGCGCCGAGATGCAGCGCACGGAGCTCCGCCATGAATGCATCCCAAAGCGTAGGACCGCCTTCCTCCAGCAACTGCGCGCGGATCGACAGCTCCTCCGAGACCGGCCTGTGGCGCCGCCCCCAGCTCCCCATCTGCACGAGCAGGGGCACGAGCTGAATGGCAGGCTCGGTCAGGCTATAGATGGCCTTCTGCTGATGGCTGGGATCGTCCGCTTTCGTGAGCAGTCCGGCCTCCATCAGCCGCTTGAGCCGAGCGGCCAGAATGTTGGAGGCGATCCCCTCCTCCGAGCGGTTCAGCAACTCGCGGAAATGGCGCCGATTCCCGAACATGATGTCTCGGATGACGATCAGGCTCCATCGGTCGCCCAGAACTTCGAGCGTCAGGTTGATCGGGCAACCGGAGCGGTGCGCATCGTCCATGTGGATCCTCATCGGAGACTGCTTGCAAAATAGGATCGGTCGAGCTACCAATCAACCAGTTGCATTCTGAAACCAGATACTCCCGCACGAGGTGACGATGACGTTGACGCTCTATGCCCACCCCTTTTCGTCCTACTGTCAGAAGGCGCTGATCGCGCTCTACGAGAATGGCACCGCATTCGAGTACCGGATGCTCGACAACGAGCAGGCGAACTCAGAATTGGCGGCGTTGTGGCCGATCAAGCGGTTTCCGGTCTTGGTGGACGACGGCTGCCCAATCGTCGAGACGAGCATCATCATCGAGCATTTGGACTTCCATCACCCGGGATTGACGCGCCTCGTTCCTGAGGACGCCCGAGCCGCTCTCGACGTGCGAATGATGGACCGCTTCTTTGACAACTACATCATGACACCGGTGCAGAGGATTGTGTCCGACAGCCTGCGGTCTCCGGAGGCGCGAGATCCACAGGGCGTGGCTGAGGCCCGCGAGATGCTCGATAGGTCCTATGCCTGGCTTGATAGGGTCATTGATGGGCGAGAATGGGCGACGGGTAAGGCTTTCAGCCTCGCCGATTGTGCGGCAGCCCCCTCGCTCTTCTACGCTGATTGGGTGCACCCGGTCAGCGAAGTGTTTGGCAACGTCCGGGCCTATCGCAGGCGACTGCTGGTGCGGCCGTCATTCGCACGGGCTGTGGACGAGGCACGGCCGTATCGCCATCTCTTTCCGCTTGGCGCCCCTGATCAGGATTGAACGGGTTTTTTGCATTCCCATCCGACCACAGATGCCAGGGAAAGGATGCGATCCGAGCAACAGCGCCACCATCAGTGATATCCGGCATTCGGCAGCAAAGACCACCGGCTCCGATTGAACCCATCCGAGTATCCTCGAGGATACTCGGGATGGCGCTCTCCATGTCATGGCCATTGCACACATCCCGCGTCCACCGGAGTGGTCCTCACCGGAGCCATCGATCCCAGGCTGTCAGGCGCATGCCAGGAAATCGAGGACTGCCCTCACGGCTGGGAGCTGGCCGCGCCGATGAGGCGTCAGGATCGTAGAGGTCACGATGCCGGCAGCCCAGTCCGGGAGCACCGTTGCCAAGTCCCCGCTTTCGACCAATGCGGCTGTCATCGTCTCGGGAAGGCAGGCGATGCCGAGACCCGAAGCCGCGGCCCGCAACAGCACCGAGGATTCATCGGCCACCAGACGCGCCGCCGGAGCGACTTGAACCTCCAGTCCGTCATTGCTTTTCAGGAGCCATGTCTTGGACGTTGGAGCCGTCAGGAGCCCGTCATGGCCGACGATGTCCTCCGGGCGCCGGGGCACGCCCCGCCGGGCCAGGTAGTCCGGTGAGGCGACCAGCGTGATCCGCTCGGTGGCCATCCGGCGCTGAAGGAGATCGGAATCGGGCAACGGCGCGAAGTGGCTCCTGATCGCGATATCGAAGCCCTCACGGACCAGGTCGACGAAGCGGTCGGTGACGTGGAGTTGCAGGTCCAGCTTGGGATAGGCGCGGGCCAGGGTCGGCAGGCGATCGGCGAGATGGAACTGCGCCACCGGCACTGAGGCGGTAATCCGCACCGTACCCGCCGGCTCGGCCTGCCGCCGCTGCACCACGCTCTCGGCGGCCTCGGCCTCGATGACGGCGGCCCGGGCATGGTCGTAGAAATCCCGGCCGACGTCGGTCAGCACGAAGCTGCGCGACGTCCGATGGATCAGGCGGATTCCAAGATCAGCCTCGAGTTCGGCCACCCGCTTGCTGACCGTCGACTTGGGAACGCCCAGATGCCGTGCGGCCGCTGCGAAGCCCCCGCTGTCGACCGCTTGGACAAAAATATGCAGATCGTTGAAGTTGAACCTCATGCGCCATCGTTCACAAATGTGGACTTATGGTCTCCAAAGTAACGGCTACAGGGTCAAAGTCCATGGTGCCATGTTGGTGTCGTCACAGACCAAAGGAGACACGCATGGTTCAAACCCTCATGTACGGCGTTCCGTCGGGATGCTCGTTCGGCTCGATCGTCGCGCTGGAATGGCTCGGAGAGCCTTACCGCCTCTGCCGCATCGAGATGCCGGCAGATGTACAGAGCGAAGCCTACCGCCGGATCAATCCTGTCGGCGAGACACCGACGCTGATGACCGCCACGGGCGAGCGGATCAGCGAGAGCCTGGCCATCCTCCACCATCTCGGTGCGCGTGGCATCAACAAGGGATTGTCCTTCGCCCAGAGCACGCCGGAGTTCGACCGGTTCAACCGAGTTCTGGCGTTCCTGAACACGAGCTTCTTCACCGCTTTCGGTCCGCTCTGGTACGTCTTCGAGCATGGCCTTGAGGGGTCCGAGAAGGACGCCCTCAGAGCTTACGGTGCGGCGAAGGTAACCAAGGCCCATGCCGACCTGGAAGCCATGCTCGGCGACAAGGACTGGCTGCTGGGCGACCGACCCACGTTGGCCGATGCCTACTTCGCAGGCATCGCGCGGTGGACCAAGTATCACGACGTCGTCGATCGCCGCGACTATCCGGGCTTGCAGCGTCTGTTCGAGAGGCTGGAGGCGGATCCGGCAGTCAGGTTCGCGCACGCGATCGAGCGTGGCGAACCCGCTGTCAGCGTGGGTGGGTTCCAGGGGGAGATCACTTTGGACACTGTCTTGCGCCAGCAGGCTCTCGCAGCTTGATGCAGTGAAGGCCCGCCTCACGATTTGAGGCGGGCCTTCTGCCAGCAATGGCAGTAGGTGACTGGTCCGAGGAGGCCGCCCCGCATCCCGTAGTGAACCTGTCCGCGAGAGCTCCTTTGGAGATGCCGTCCCAATGAGAACCTTGATCGCGCAGCTACACTGCTTCCGTAAATGCTTCTACGAAATTCGCCAGGGTTTGCAGTTCAGTGAAACCGATCGCCACGTTCAAGCTGCGCGAGGATCTGAGCGATTCTTTTCGCTCGCGTCTCGGGCCGTTTCGCCGTTTGGAGCCGATAGTAGATCGAGTAGAGGTTCTTGCGGTCGAGCGTCTCGAAGAACGCCTTGGCGTCCGGCATCGTCTCCAGCGCGTCAAGGAAGTCTTGAGGGATCACCATCGCCGCCGATCCTGCATAGGCGCCTTCCCAGCGCCCATCCGCCTTTGCCGCATCGACATGCGCGAGCCCGGCAGGCGTCATCCGCCCTTCCGCGATCAGCCTTGTTGCATGCTCTCGATTCCTGGCTGACCAGTTCGACTTCGGCTTCCGCGGCGTGAGCCGCTGGAGGAAAGACCTGTCATCGAGCGGTTGCTTCTGGCCGTCGATCCAACCGAACCGGATCGCCTCTACAACACACTCAGTCCAGGTGACGGACGGATGGCCGGAGTCGGCCTTGAAGATTTGGACCCACAGCTCGCTCCTGCTGTGGTGATGCTTCGCCAGCCACTCACCCAGCTCTCGCGCCTCTCGAAACGCCACTGGCGTGCCTGATTTTCCAACCATGGTCATAGGTAGCAACTGATATCTCTTTTTGGAAGCAGCGAGGCTGCGCCAGAGTCGGATCATTCCCGCAATTGAGCCTGGAGCCTAGGCTCGCGCAGGCGCTCCGGCGGCCGACATCGCAGTACCGGTGCTGCTGCTGGCAGGGCAACGAGGCGCCGGAGCTGACCTGGGAAGGCGATCCGGCGGCAGTTCCCGAATAGGGGCAGCTTCAGGAACCCACATGTTTTGCGCGACCGGGCTCGCGCACTGGGCGCGAACCCGCGCTTCCCGAGCCCTACGTCCGGGTTATGGAAACACCTCCATCGACGACAAAGGCGCTGCCCGTCACGAAGCTCGAAGCATCCGACGCCAGGAACAGGACTGCCTTCGCGATTTCCGCCGGGGTCGCAAGCCGCTTGAGGGCATGCAGGCCCTCGACGAAGGTGCGGACCTCCGGAGGCGATCCCGGCGCGTTGACGATGTTCGACGGTGTATCGGTCCCGCCCGGCAAGATGGCGTTCACGCGAACGCCCCTGGCCCCGGACTCGGTCGCGAGAACCTGGGTCAACCCGATGAGACCCGCCTTGCTCGCGGCATAGGCGGCCATTCCGGGCATGCCAGCCGAGTAGCCGACAAAGGACGAAGTGAAGATCAACGAGCCGCCGCCTCGGTCCAACATTGCCGGGACTTGGTACTTGGCGCCGAGAAACGCGCTCGTCAGGTTGGTCTCGAGCGTATCGCGCCATCCATCCAGCGACAGGCCCGAGACCGCTCCGGTGTCGCCCACGACACCAGCATTGTTGAAGGCGATGTCGAGACCGCCGAAGCGCTCGATCGCGGTTCTGACAAGTGTCTCGGCCAGTGCCTCGTCCCTCACGTCGCCCGCAATCGCGACGGCAGCACCTCCGGCTTCCCTGATCTCCGCAACCAGCGCTTCCAGTTCATCGGCTCGGCGCGCCGTGACGAGCACATTCGCCCCTTCCTGCGCAAATAGTTTGGCCGTTGCGTATCCAATGCCGGAGCTGGCCCCGGTCACGATGGCCGTCTTGTTCATGAGCGTAGTCACTGATGGAAATCCTTCTTTGGGCTCAATGCCCATGACCGATTTCCCAGATCGGATCGGGGGCGACGACCCGTTTCCTGCGCCCGATTCCTGTGATGAAGTTGTCCATCGCCCTCAACAGAGCCATCCAAACAGATACTGCTCCAGGCTCTGCTGCGACCACCGAAAGGTGCTCTCGGTCATCGAGGCTGCCGACCCAACGGACTCGGCTGCGCTTCATCAGGGAATTCAGGCCAGCCGGGACATGCGTCACGAACCGCGGGAGAGCCGGATCGTCAGCCGCGATCCCGTGCACGGCTTGGGAGAACTTGATCCGACTGCCGTCACACCGTCATTGTTGCTGTTGCAGGTCACTACCAACTTTCCGTGCGCCAGCGCCCCGCCTTAACCTATCCTCACCCTGTTCATGCGGGAGCGGTATGCAACGGCAATGATGCAGGTGCTGGCGATATTGGCACACACGCTCGCGACAATCGGCAGTGTGTAGCTTTGGGTGAGATCGAACGCGAATCCGGCGGCGCTTGGCCCGACAAGGGTTCCGAAGGCGACGCTGGTATAAAGGATCCCGATGATCCCGCTCACGTTCCGCCCCCCGAACTCGTCCATCACCACGGCCGGGAGCAGGGCTACCCAGCCGCCATAGAAGAGGCCGTAGACGATCGCGAAGGTACCGAGTTGCCACGCCTGCGTGGACAACGCCCAAACCCCCATGGCGAGCGCCATGCCGGCGAACATCGCCACCAGTGATACCTGCCGTCCGAGTCGATCGGCCAAGCCCCCGAGACAGAAGCGCCCCACGGTGCTGCCGATACCGATTGCGCCCAGGATCAGTATGGCGGACGATTGCGGAATGCCGTGGTCGAGCGCGTACGGCGCGAGATGGACGAACGGAACGAACACGCCGAACGAGCAGAGCAGGCAGGCGGCATAGAGCGCGATGAAATGCGGCGACCGGATCGCCTCGCGAATTGAGGCTCCTTGAGGCAGGGGCAGGTTCAATCGGGGTCCGATGGGATCGCCATCCGGAGCGGTCCCGCGATCCTGAGGGTCATTGACGATCAGCAGAGACATGCCCGCGCCGATCACCGCGGCGAGGCCGCCGATCAGGATGTAGGCTGTACGCCAACCGAAAAGATCAATCAGCCAGGACGCGAGCGACGGCATGATAAGCGTGCCGATGCCTATCCCGCTCACTGCAATACCCGACGCGAAGCCGCGCTGCCGCGTGAACCAACGCTGCACTACGCCGAGCACGGGCACATACGACAGACCGATGCCGAGCCCGACGCCGAGGCCGTATGCAAGGTAGACTTCGGTCAAGCTGCGGGCAGCGCCGGCCAGGGTCAATCCCGCTCCAAGCAATGCCATCCCGACAACCGCCAGGGTGCGCGAGCCTACCCGGTCGGACAGCGGTCCGCTGACGACGCCGAGGCCGAAATACAAAAACCCGGCGAGCGAGAACACGAGAGAGACGGACCCACGTGATGCGGAGAAATCCCTCTGAAGCGGTTCGAAGAAGGCGCTGAATGTGTACGCGCTGCCGAAACCGAGCAAAGTGACGGTGAAGGCGGCGGCGACCACCAGCCAACCATAGAATACCCGGGGACCGGAGCGGATCGGAGTGCGGCTCATGATATCCCCCCGTCAGGCCACCGGGTGCCGGCGGTGCCAGAACGTCTCGCCCTGGAAAGCGACGCCGGCTCGAATCAAAGCCGTTTCGTTCAGATGCGCGGCCACCAGTTGGAACGCGATCGGAAGTCCCGCGTCAGTGAAGCCGCCAGGCAACGTGATCGTAGGGCTGCCGGTCATGTTGAACGGGCAGGTGTACCGCTGGAGCTTGAAGATGAGGTCTGGCTGCTCACCGAGCGTCCGGATCGACTCCAGGCTGAGTGGTCCGAAGGGATGCACCGGTGTAAGCAGGAGGTCGATGATACCGAACAAGGCAGCCACCCGCCCGCGCAGTTCCAACCGCCGTAGCAGGATCTTCTGGTAATCCGTGCCGGAGAGCGCGCGTCCGTTTTCCACGACGGATGCCAGGACATGTCCATACTCCGATTTGCGCAGAGAATAGGTCGCCTCGTGAGCGACCGCTGCCTCGACGGCGCAATTGGGAGCCCAGTCGACAATTGCTTGCCCCACCTCGGGGAAGGCTACGTCCACGATGGTGGCGCCGAGCGCTCGGAAGACTTCCGTGGCCTGCGCGAGTGCAGTCTGAACAGCCGGATCGACATCATCGCTGTTCCAAGCGGGATCGACGCCTATGCGAAGGCCCCTCGCACCTTGACCGGCCAGTCCGGCGTAGTCGGGTACGGGATCGAGCAGTGCCGTAGGGTCCTTCGGGTCGGCGCCGGAAACCGTCGCCAGAAGCAGGGCACAGTCCATCGCGTTGCGCGCCATCGGTCCCACGTGATCCAGGGTCGCGGCAAGCTCGAAGACTCCATGGCGACTGACACGCCCCCAGGTCGGCTTCAGACCGGTCAAGCCGTTTGCGGCGGAAGGCCAGCGGATCGAGCCGCCCGTGTCGGAGGCAATCGCGCCGTAACACAGGCCTGCCGCGGTGGCCGCGCCCGGACCGCTTGATGAGATGCCGGGCCAATAGTCCGGGTTCCAAGGGTTCTTCGGAGGCTTGATCGATGGATGATGATCCGAGTAGGCGCCTTCCGTAAGTTGAAGCTTGCCGAGGATGATCGCGCCGGCCTCCTTCAGGCGGCACGCCACCGTTGCGTCCTCGGAAGGGCAGTAGTCCCGGCGTGCGAGCATTCCCGCCGCCGTAGGGCGCCCTACTGTCCAGCACAAGTCCTTCACCGCAACCGGCACGCCGTGCAGTGGGCCGCGATATACGCCGCGGGCCATCTCCGCCTCCGCTACCTTGGCCTGAGACAGTGCATCGTCGGCCAGGACGAGGGCGTAAGCATTCAATGAGGGATCCAGCCGCGCGATGCGTTCGAGCTGCGCGTGTGTGACGTCCACCGGCGAAACGGCGCGCGCACGAAGGCAGGCGGCGAGCTCGGAGAGTTCAAGGTAGTGGAGATCCGCGGCTGGAGCGTTCATATCAGTCTCTCTTTTGGAACCCTGCCTGGTTCACCCAATCCCATCACCGCTGATCATCGAAACAGTCACCTTCCATATTCACGTCAGTATGGCTAATCTGAGCGACTCGAAGCGAACGCCGATGGTTGGCCTAAATGATCCCCTTTCGGCCTTCCGTGCAAACCATATGTTCTCTCTTGATCGGATTAGAAAAACTAAATGATTGAAGGTCGACTGCCCCCGCTCAACGCTTTGCGCGCCTTTGAGGCCACCGCGCGACATCTATCGGTGAAGAATGCCGCCGCTGAGCTGTGTGTGACCCCGGGCGCGGTTAGCCAGATGCTCAAAACGCTGGAGTTGCAACTCGGGACGAAGTTGTTCCACCGTGTCAATCGGGGTATTTTCCTGACCGACGTCGGCCAGAGCTATCTGCCTCCGATCCGAAATGCATTCCGACAGATCGAAGAAGCCACGAGGCGTGTGGCGATCGCGGCGGACACGACGCTGACCGTCAGCGTCACGCCGTTCTTCGCCGCAACATGGCTCGTGCCCCGCCTCAAGCGGTTCCAAGACGATCACCCCGACATCGACCTGAGGATCCTAACCAGCAGCGCCCTTGCGGATTTTTCCCGCGATGGAGTGGACGTGGCGGTTCGGCATGGTCTTGGCCGTTATCAAGGGCTACACAGCGATCGGGTGCTCACAGTCGAAATTGTGCCCGTCGCGTCCCCGTCGCTCGTTGCTGAAAAAGGCAGGCCGGTCCGTGCGACAGAGCTGGTCCATTGGCCTCACGTCCACGATGCCGAGCGAAAGGGCTGGAACCTTTGGTTCCTGTCACAAGGCGTTGAGGAAACCTCGGCGCCTCGAGGCCCCTCATTCGACGATTCGGGTCTTCTCCTCAAAGCCGTGCTAAGCGGGCAAGGCGCGGGTCTATTGCCGGCGGCCATGATCGCTGACGAACTCGAGGAAGGTCGCCTCATCCATCTCGCGGATACAGCCCTCCTGGATGAGTTTGCCTATTATCTCGTCTATCCCGAATCGAGCCACAGCCGACCCAAGATTGCGACGTTCAGATCGTGGATTCTCGAAGAGGCCGCACATTGAGTCGGTGTCAGCAAGCGTTCAGCCGGCGCGTAAGGATCTGTGACCGAGAAAATCCAAGGGGCGCTTTGCTCCTCGATTCACAGCGAACTGAAATGTTCGCTTCTTGTCCGGTTCCACCCACCCCAGTAGCGGATAGTCCGGCATTCGGCAGCAAAGACCACCAAGGGGCAAGCAAGCTCCTGGCTGGATGCTTGGGGCATCGGGTCAACCTGGGAAATTTGCTGTCCATCAGGTATGTCTGGTGTTCCCTGCCAGAGCTGACATTCGGTTCAATCCCAAAACGTACCACCGCAGAAGGCCTGCGGCCGTCCAGGACCGTCAGGGACAGAGATAGCCGCGGTTACCGTCCGAAACGCACCGTGCCCCGTTGGGAAAGGACGATCCCGCCCGTGCCGTCGGGCGGCACTCTCACCCCGTTCGACAGCGTGAAGCCGCCCCCCGGCTCCGCCGCCACGGTCGTGCCGTCGGGCATGGTGTACCTGCCGTCGCCGTAGGTCACGCGTCTCGTGTACCTGGGAGCAGATGTCGGCGTCGGGGCGGCAGACGGCTTCGCTTGGGTCGCCCCAAGGTTCGCGGGCGGCACAGGCTGCCCTCCCTGCTCGCCGGACGAGACGCACGCGGACACGGCAAGGGACATCAACATCACGGACGGCAGGCGCACGAAGGGTCTCCAGGTTGGATCGGTACTGCGGCACGTCGGTTCGGCGCAGCCGCGGCCAGCAAGGAAGGGATGTCCGGGAGCTCAGCCCGTTCCCGCCGCGGAGTTCGGGCCACCGAACATCGACAGCTTCCCGAAGTGCTCGGCCAGCAGGTAGTAGACGGTGACCCTGTTCTTCGTCCGGTCGCCCTTCATCCTGTCGCCGACCGCCATGATCGCCTTGTCGAGGTCGGCATCGGAATCGGCCAGGCCGAGCTTCTTTTTCAGGAAACCCTCCCGCACGCGGGCAACCTCCTCCCTGTCGCTCAGCGAGACCAGGGACGAATCTCGCTTTTGCAAGGAGATGCCGCAGTGACGGACAATTCCGGCAATCGCATTCCGGTCCGCGTCCGGAGCGTATTTCTGCACGTCCGCTGTCCAGTCTTCAGCCATCTTCTCCTCCCATGCCTCTCAAGGTTAACATGAACCGGCCCTTGGCATTCTCCTTGGATGCCGGATCAGGAACGCGGCGCCTCCGTCGCGTCTGGAAGACGTCCATCTGGGGTGTATTTGTCCACGGCCTCGGGCAGGGTCGTCGAAAGCCGCGACAGAAGCTCCTCCCGCGACAGGCCGGTCTTCTGGGTCAAGGTTGTCAGCACGTCGGGACCGATCGCCTGTTCGAGCTGGTCGGGAGCGATGGGCTTGTTCGGTCCGGTGCCGACCCAGGACTCGGCCACGTCGCCTTGCCCCTGCTGTTTGAAGCTCTCCATCAACTCACCGAGGCCACCGCCGAGCAAGCCCCCGAGCCCGCCGCTGCCCAGGCCTCCGAGCAGGTCGCCGAGGCCCGCCTGCTGATCGCCCTGGCCCGATCCGCCGGGACCGGCGCCGCCCAAGCTGCCAAGAAGGCCGCCCAGGCCACCCTGCTGGCCAGCCTGGTCCGGCGTGCCCGGAGCGCTCGATCCGGCTCTCCTCAGCATCTCGGCGATCTTGTCCCGGTTCTGATAGCCTGCGACAGCGAGCAGGCCCAGCAGGGCCGTCATCGATGGAAATCCGCGACTCATTGCGATGCTCCTTGGATTGATGTGACGGGAGCTACGGAAGGCCTTCGACGGGGTTCAGGTCGCTCCCGATTTCGGACCTGAACGATCCACGGCAATTGGGATTCCCACGGTGCCGCTCGTGTCGGTGGCCTAGGGGCCTCTCACCGGCCTGGTGCCGGCACCGCCTGCTCCCTGACCGGTCGCCAGGAGATCCCTGATCTCGGACAGAAGCTTCACGTCGGCCGGGATCTCCGGCGCCTTGGCCACGTCGACCTTGGCATCCTCCTTCCGCATCATCCTGTTCATGGCGCGGATGACGAGGAACAGGACCCAGGCGACGATCAGGAAGTTCAGGGCGACCGTGATGAACTGCCCATAGCCGAGGACGGCTCCCTGCTTCTTGGCGTCGGCGTATGGGGCCCCCTCCTGCACGGCCGAGGACAGGCGCAGATAGTAGTTCGAGAAATCCAGCCCGCCCGTCACCGCGCCGATGATCGGCATGATGATGTCCTGCACCAGCGAGGTCACGATGGCCCCGAACGCCACGCCGATGATCACGCCGACCGCCAGGTCGACGACATTGCCCCGCAGGGCGAACTGCTTGAACTCCTCAAGCATGAGGCTCACTCCATCTGTACGGATTGAAGACTGGCTTCGGAACCTCGAGCGCGGCAGATAGCGAACCTACTTCCGAAGAAACCTGCGGTGCCGGTCTCGCAGGGGCGTACGCCATCGGCACCACGCCAAGGCAGGTGACGACCGTCAACTCGGACCTGAACCTCATGTCGCGGCTCTCTCAAGGCAGGAACGGCGGTGCAACACAGGTTAAACTAGGGAGTTGGCCCTGTTTCACCATCTGGGGCGCCCCGGCTCTTTCGGGGGAGGCCTCCGAGTCACCCCCGGTGTTGGCACCAGCAGGGATGCATCGGCGCGGAAAACCCGCCGCGTTCCTAGCCTCTCAGGTCGTCGGGCACCTTGCCGCCGCTCGCGGCGAGCTTGGCCATGACCTGCTTGTGCAGCCAGACGTTCATGGTGGCGGAGTCGGAGGTGTCGCCGGTGTAGTTCAGTTCCTTCGCAAGTTCCTTGCGAGCCTCGAGGCTGCTGTCGAGATCGAGCAGCTTCATCAGGTCGACGATCGACTTGCGCCAGTCGAGCTTCTGACCCTTCTTCGCGGCGAGGCCAGTCAGCACCGCCTCGACGTCGACCTGGGACATCGGCGCTGCGCTCGGGGCCGGCGAACTCGCCGTCCCTTGTGCGGTCGAAGCGGTCGTCGTCCCGGCAGGGGCTGCGCCAGCTCCCTGGGTGGGCTGTGCCGGGGCGGATGGGGCCTGAGGCGCTTCCTGCGCCGTCGCGGATCCGAAGATGGCGTCCTTGATCCTGCTGAAGATGCTCATCGTGTGCTTCCCTTGAAACGGCGTTCCGGCCGGTTGCCCCGTGGCCAGGAAGTAGAGCCGATCCCGGCCGGAGCAACGACCGCCGTCCAGGCGCGCCGGTTCGGCAGCACCGCGTCGGCCAGCAGGCTCTGGAGCCGGGCAAAGGGGCCGTCCTCGACCTCGCTCATCCGGAGCGGGTAGCCCGCCACGTCGGCACGACAATGACCCGCAGACGGCGATCCGGCTCATCCACGGCAAGCGGCCCGTCGCCGCGATGATGCGCCATCGGGCCGTTGCGATTGATGTTCCCCGGGGAATGAAGCGCGCCCGTGACGGCGGACGGCTCACCCCGCGTCGGAGAGGTCCAGTCCCATCAGTTCGGCCAGCCGGGTGCGGGCACGGTTGACGCGGCTCTTCATCGTGCCGACCTTCACGCCCAGCGCGGTCGCGGCCTCCTCGTAGGCCATGCCCTCCGCGCCGACCAGGATCAGGGCATCCCGGTGCTCGGGCGAGAGCTTCGCCAGCGCCGCCTCCAGGTCCCTGATCACGATCTTGTCCTCTTGGTCGGCAACGGTGATGAGCGTGCTCGCGTGGGATCCGTCGGCGTCCTCGATTTCCCTCTGCGTCTTGCGGTGGGCCGAGAAGAAGGCATTGCGCAGGATGGTGAAGAGCCAGGCATTCATGTTCGTGCCGGGCTCGAACCGCTCCTGCTTGCTGATCGCTCTGAGCACGGTGTCCTGCACGAGGTCCTCGGCCCGATCGAGGCTTTTCGTCAGCGAAATCGCGAACGCCCGCAGCGACGGGAGCGCCTGCATGATCGCGTCCACGAAGGCCTGGTCGACCGGCTCCGTGTGGGCGCGGATGACCTGCGCCACCCGGTCAGCGAGACGGGCCAGATGCTGCGGCAGCCTGATCTCGTCAGGGTTCCCGTAGAGAACCCGCAACTGCTCGCCCAGATGGGCGCGGATGGCGTCGTCGAGGGCGAGAGTGGCGGGACGATCGATGTTCTCTGTCATGGCCGAAGAGATAAACGTTCACGGCCACGGTTCAATGGCGCGAAGGGGTAAGGCCGCAGGGGGGAGACGTGATCCATGGTTTCGAGGATGGGAACGTGCATTGGAGAGGCCTGTGGCGGGTGAGGCATCCGACACGCGATCCTCGCGTTGGAGGAGGCTCCGCGTCACATCGATGGCCGAAAGCGCCCGCGCCGTCGGAAATGCAAGACTGCTTGACGGATCACGTCCTGATCCCCATCAATCCTCGTGCGGCCAAGCTGAAGTCGCGATACAGATCAAGCGAAGCAATCGCCCGTCACCGTCCCGGGACGTACCTGCCGCGACGGGCGTGACTTCGGCTTTGCCACGTCCTGCTTTCGAGTTGCGTCGCGTCTCCGTTTAAGGGAAACCCGAATGGTCGTCCCGACCCGTTCGACGATCGCATCCAGGCTCCACATCGATGGACTTCGGCGGGCCTTGGTCCGCGTCCGCGAGCAGGGGAGCGTGGTGCGCCATCCCGCCTTCCTCGCCACCGCGGCCGCCGTGCTGGTCGCCTGCATCGTGCTCGCGGTCGTCCTTCGCGCGGGCCACACCCGGGCGCTGGAGGCGGGGCACGCCAGGGCGAGCGAGCTCAGCCGCCTGCTCGAGGAGCAGACCCTCCGCAGCGTCCAGGCGGTAGACCTCGTGCTCCAGGGCATGGCCGATGCGGTACGAAACTTCTCCATCCCCGAGCACGACCAGGCCTTCCAGCAGGTGCTGGCGAAACGGCTCGGGGTCCTGCCGCACGTGCGTGCCCTGTTCGTCATCGGGGCCGACGGCTTCATCACCCACGACACCGACCATCCCGCGACGCCGCGGGTGAGCCTCGCCGACCGCGAGTACTTCAAGGTCCACGAGGGTGATCCCTCCGTCGGGCTGTACATCGGCCGGCCGCTGCTCAGCCGCTCGGTGAACCGGTGGTTCGTCAGCATCAGCCGCCGGGTGGACCGCTCCGACGGCTCGTTCGGCGGGATCGTGGTCGCCGCCGTCGAGCCGGCCTTCTACGACAGGTTCTTCGGCGAGCTCCGCCTTGGCCCCGGCGACGTCATCAATCTCCTGCATGCCGATGCGACGCTGATCGCGCGGGCGCCGATCGGCTCGGAGTCGGTCGGGCAGCGGTTTGCCTCATTGAAGCTCTTCACGGAGCACCTGCCCCGCAGCCGGAGCGGGACGTACGTCGCCTTCAGCCAGGTCGATGGTCTCGAGCGCATCGTCAGCTACCGTGCCGTCAAGGACCTTCCGCTCGTCGTCACCGTCGCTCTCAGCCGGGAGGCGGTCCTCGCCGACTGGAGAGCCTCCGCGTCCTGGAGCGTCGGCGCTTTCCTGCTCATCGGCGGCCTCAGCCTCGTGGTTGCACACGGGTTCGTGCAGCGCCGCCTCGAGCGCCGTCTGGCCCGGCAGCGGGCATTCGCGGCGCAAAGGCTCGGGATGCTCGGCCAGATGACGGGCGGGATCGCGCACGACTTCAACAACCTGCTTGCCGTCGCGAGCATGCGTCTGACGTTGGTGGAGGACCACATCAACGATCCCTCGCGAATGACGGTGCACGTCAGGGCACTGCGCGACGCCCTTGACCGAAGCGCGGACCTGACCGCGAGGCTGCTCGCCTTCGCTAGGCACCAGTCGCCGGAGCTGACGGCTGAGGACGCGAACGCGTTGCTCCGGTCACTGGAGCCAATGCTGCGGCAGGCGGCCGGCCCTGGCGTGGCCCTGACCCTGGACCTGGTGGATGGCCTGCCGCCCGTGCTCGTCGACCGCGCCCAGTTCGATGCGGCGCTCCTCAACCTCGTCATCAACGCGAGGGATGCGATGCCTGACGGCGGGACGATCACCATCGGCACCACGTTCCGGGTCGAGCCGGATCCGACTCCGTCGCTGAAGCCCGGCTCGTACGTCCGGATCCTCGTGCGCGACACCGGCACAGGCATGGCTCCGGCGGCCCTGAGGCGGGCGTTCGAGCCGCTGTTCACGACCAAGGGCGACCACGGCACCGGGCTCGGCCTGGCGCAGGTCTACGGGTTCATGCACCACATCGGCGGGGATACTCGCATCACGAGCAGGCCCGGCGGAGGAACGACGGTCGAGCTGCTGTTTCCCTGCCTTACAGGATCGGCCGACGGCACCGGAAAATGACGGACGGAAGGTATCAGACCCATTACAAGGCTATGCGGCGGCATCGCGGCCATCGAGCCGCCGGCGGAACACCCCCGCATCCGCAGCATGTTTCCCCGTTCGGATGCTCCGGAGGAGTGCGGCGCACGGCGTGGCGAACGATCTGCCGGGCGGTCCGAACGCGGATCGGCTCAGGCTTCGCTGAAGCCGTCGCGCGTCGAGTCCCAGATGACGGTGCGGCCACCTTCCGGCTCTTCGGCTAGGACCAGGACCCTCCGGCCGTAGCTTGCAGTCCTGGCGGCCACCCGGATGGCGGCCCGGATGGCCTCTTGAGCGCTGGGGCATCGGGCGACGATGATCTCGCCGCCGACGACCGCCCAGAGGCCGCCGATCGGCTGGATCACGAAGTAGTCGTCGAAACCGTCTTGCAAGATGCCGCCCCGGAGAAGATGGTCATAGCTATGGCGCCCAAGGATAGGGGCAAGCCCGGGGTGGACGGGCCGGTGCAGGACGATGGCTTCCCGGTCCTGAGGATTGGGTTCCGGCGGACGGGCCGAGGGGCAGAATGGAAGCGGTATCGGCAATCCGAAGGTCCGACCCACCCGTTCGCATTGCGCCCGCCCCAGGCCGCTACCGGACCGTTGCCGCGGCGGCCCTCACCCCGCCGCGACGCCGACCATAGTGCAATTCCGCCCCCCGCCCTTCGCGGCGTAGAGGGCGCGGTCGGCGCGCCGCAGGATAGAACTCCGGTCGTCCCCCGCCGTCGCTTCCGCGACCCCGGCACTGAAGGTGCAGGGCAGCCGGATCCCGTCCTCGGCCAGCCTCGCCGGAGGGAAGCCGTGCCGGACCCGGGCGACGACGCGGGAGGCGTCGCCGGGGCCGGCACCCAGGAGGACGAGCAGGAACTCCTCGCCGTCCATCCGGCCAATCACGTCCTGCGCCCGCACCCTCGCACGGCCGGTATCGGCGAAATGGCGCAGGACCGCGTCCCCGGCATCGTGTCCGTACGTGTCGTTGGCGGCCTTGAAACGGTCGATGTCGATCACGGCGATGCAGAGGCTGGAGCCGGCTGCCGCGTGTTCGACGAGCGCGCGATCGAGCAGCTCCAGGATGCGGCGGCGGTTGGGCAGGCCCGTGAGCTGGTCGGTCCTAGAGGCCAGCAGGGCCGCGTCATGGGCTTGGCGCAGGGACTTCTCGTTCTGCTTCAGGGCCGTGATGTCCGCTCCGACCGACAGGACCCAGCCGTTCGACAGGACGGTGTGGTCGATCCAGAACCTGCGCCGCATGGCTCGGCTGGCCGCGGCAGCGCCCGCCTGAGAAAGGGGGCGGGCTAAGGCCTGCGGCCTCTGGCTCCGGTCACCTCCGCCTCAGCCGCTAAGAAGCGACGGCCGGGCACCCAGACGCTCGACCCGCAGAGTTTTTCAACGACATCGGTCAGGCAATGAAATTCGTTCACTGGCAGGAACGTCCGGTGTTCCTGTCCAAAGCGGAAGTTCAGCGCCCGACCGGAACGTGCCAATTTGAGACGTTTCGGCATCAGACGGTAGGCATCGTGCGCAGCTAAAGCCCGGCGGCTTCTCGCCTCTTCCTTTCAGAAGGATGTGACCACCATGGCGACGGCGGCTAGCGCCATCACAGCCGTTGCCGCCCAACCGAGCCCCCTGAGCCAGCCTTTCACGGTGAACTCGCCCATCACCTCGTGCCTAGCCGACAGGAGCAGGAGCTTCCTGTCACTGTTCCAGCACGCCATCGACAAAGGGGCCCTCGAGCACTTGATCGTTACCCCACGAAGGCCTCGGCTCTCCTACTTGCCGCGATTGATGAGTGCCTTGAGTACAGGTGAGGCCCTGAAGGTGACTGCACGGTGGGCTTCGATCGGCACCTCGATGTTGGTTTTCGGGTTGCGGCCGGCGCGCTTGCCTTTCTCACGAACAGTGAAGACACCAAATGCGGAAAGTTTCACCGTCTCGCCTGTGGCCAGGGTATCGCATATCTCTCGGATGACCTGCTTAACGAATGCGGCGGAGTCCGCGCGTGAGAGGCCGACCCTCTGATAGACGGCCTCGGCCAGATCCTCTCGGGTGATGTTCTTGCCGGCCATCGGTTCCTCAGCGACCAGCCCCTGTTTGAATGAGGGATGCTATCACCATGAGTGCAAGGAGAAATGCTCCCGCAAGAGGAGGGAGGGCTTCTCGAAGGAGTAGACGGGAACCGGGCTGAAGGTTTCTTTCGACGCTTGGGCTTCCAAAATCGCGGCAGCGCCTTTCTTAAGTGGCGACTAATGGGGAACATAAGGGCCCGTGACGTAGTCAATGGGGGAACTTTCTGGCGCGCTTTGGAGGAGCCCCTCGATATGGATGACGGTGATGACATGCTCCTCGTGGTCAAGAAGACGTCACCCGCCACTGACAGGTTGTCTCGCGTGCTCCATTGGCTTGGCTTGTTCGTCGCACTAGGCCTGCTCGCCTGGGCTGTCGTTCAGGCACAGGGATAGTGTGATACGGCTGATGCCTCTGGCCTGAGCGCCTGACGATCCGCTTGCGGTTAGTGAATAGTGGGATCCAAGGGGATCGACGCAAGGATCCGGCCGGAGGAATCCACGATATCAAGTCTCCAGCCCTGCCATGATGCGCCGTGCGGCCCTGCCTCGTTCCTGAGGTCGTCGATGGCGTGCAGAGCCATTTCCTCGGCCATGGCCAGATCCGAGACCTCGATGCCGTTGTCATCGAGAATGATCTCGTGACCATTCACCAGGTGAAAATAGCAGCGCATTGATGGTCCCTGGATCCAAGGCGATGCCAGGGCGCCCAACCGAGACCTGAGGCGGCATCGATACTGCTAAGGTCTCATTCTGGTATCTAGCCGCAAATCGTAGCACCGCCAATAGAACCACTTGCCGATCCTTCCGCGGGGAATAAAAGCCGCTCGGATCCGTTAGGCTTTCTTATCGGGTCGTCATGCATTGGTCTTGCCGAGCCGCGCAGATTGGGGCTAGCCGACCACAATGAGAGTGACCATGCGCAGGAGATCGGAATCGGCAGAGCCGTGGAGTGTTTCCATGGCCACAGTCGTGGGATTTATGACCGGCATCGTCCTCGCCACGATCCGTCATTTCAGTCATGACCATGTTGGGTATACCCCGGACGCACTGGTCGCGCATTTCTTCCCCCACTTGGCCGCTACCGTTTCGACCTGTGCTTTGTTGTTCGCTCTCGCCGTCACGGTCCTCAACCAGTTCCTACGCAAGCAATGAGTATCGATAAGCCCCTTGGGAACGCGAGTTGATCGCCATCGTTCTCAGCGTGGAAGCGAGCAGCGCAACGCGAGTGCGTCGAGATTCGGCCTCAGAGGGGAGCTGTTCGAGGCTTGCCTCGTCTGCCCTGCACCTGAAGGCCCCTGGGATTGAGACAAATGCCCAACGCCAGGTGGGAACCCATTGGTGGACCAATCAGGGGACTGCGGTTGCCCTTCGAGGCGTGGGAGGCATTGCGCAGAGATGACATCACGACCTTAGGCCGGCTCCGGGCGATGGCTGACCAGATCCGCACGCTTCCGGGCATTGGTCCCAAGACAGCTCAACTGATCCGACAGGAACTGGCCCGTGTCACAGCCTCGAAGAAGGTCCCTGATCAGGCCAGACCTGTCCTTGAGCCGAAATCACCGAGAAGCTGACGCTCAGCAGCGCGGCGCTGCTTGGTGGCATCGCAGAGTTCCGCAATGGGCTGGGGCTTCCCGTTCGCATCCGATCAGCCAACCGTTCACCAGCTAAGCAGGTGTTGTGGCGTCAACCAGTCTCGCCAGAGCGAGGACTTCCTCTCGGAGGGCAGGAGGGGCCTTCATCGGGGCGCGATATAAAACGGCATGAGCCACGGCAATCCGCTCGGCCGCCAGGATATAGAGATGTGGAATCTCGGCTTCCCCCCACTCGAAGGCCTGGTACTCGCGCGTCCCTAATTCGAGAAGGTGAGCCATCGCAGGTTGCGAAAGTCCGAGGGCTGTCCGGAGAGTCGTGAGTTGTTCTACTCGATCGGGTGCGGTCATGGGTTTCTTCTTGTTATTGTACTGGGTCCACATCCGCGCTACGCGCGATTGGGTCAATGGGACGAAGTAGCCCATCCAGGGCCAGAGTCCGATAGGTCTTGTTGGCATACGCCGCCTGTGGATAACGGGCTCCTATCCAGAAGGGCCGCGGATGGAAGATTGATCCGTTTTCGGGACCGGCTACTTCCCAATCCCATGCCGCCGAACGTGTCCTCCCTTGTTCTTGTCGTCGAGGACGATCCCATGGTCCGTGCCATGGCTGTGGATGGATTTGAGGACGAAGGCTTCACGGTGCTGGAGGCGCCCACAGCCGACTATGCCATCACCCTGCTGACCTCCCGGAGCGATATCGGTGTGGTGTTTACCGACGTCACCATGCCCGGGGCGCTGAACGGCTTCGACTTGGCGCGGCTGGTCAGGAAAACCTATCCGAACATTCATGTCCTGGTGTCCTCCGGTGCACTGCCGTCCGGGTTCAGCGGGGAAGCGCCCGACGCGCGCTTCATCCCTAAGCCCTACCGCATGAAGGATGTCGTTCAGATCATCCGCATGATGACGGGTTGATCCTTCCAGGCGGCCGCCGAGAAGAACGCACCGGAGCCGTGCCAGCCCGCTGGTCGTGATCCCCGGAAAGAGCGTTGGCCAAGTTGTCTCAGCGCCACACCGTAAGGGTCGACCTCATCCGATGCGTGCCTACTTAGGAGACATTGCTTGAGATCTCGGCATTAGGAACAAAGACCGTTGCTCCCTCTTTCATCGTCCATTCCTGGCCCACAGTCCAATCCACGCCCTCTTATTCTCGTGGTCGAAGACGAAGCCCTTGTCCGGATGACCCTTGCCGACGTGCTGGAGGATGCCGGCTTCAAGGTGATCGAAGCCGCTCATGCGGATGAGGCCCTGCGGGTTCTGAGTGCGATCACGGACATTCACGCTGTAGTGACGGATGTCGAGATGCCGCGGGGCAGCATCAACGGCTTTGAGTTGGCTCGCCAGATTCGCACCAATCGGCAGGAGATCGGGGTTCTGATCGCCTCTGGCCGGGCTGCTCCCAAGCTTGGTGACCTGCCGGAAGGGGCCATGTTCATCGGAAAGCCGGTTCATCCCGAGACGCTCGTGCGACTGCTCAAACGCTGATTAACGAGGCTGGAGACTGTTACGTGCTATAGGCATCGACGGCTTACAGGAGAGAATACAGGTTCACTTGGCGGCCTAAAAGACCTCCAGATAGGCGGACCCGTTGCGGCCGCCGGTCGTCCGCCCTAGATCCCATCCTCTCGACCACCGCTTACCGACCCCCAGCCCCATCCCATGCCGACAGGAACGATCCAAGGCGTCCCGCGCCGGAGCTCGCGGACCGACCCGACCTACGTCGGCCACTTACCCGCTCCGGTCGGGCAGCCGTTAGGGTGTCCCGAACGCGAACGATCCCGTCTTGCCCCAGCCTCCGCCCGGAATCGCGATGCACGATAGGGACATGCGAGCGCCCAAGACCGATCGGGACTTTCTCTCCGGGGGCGGGCAGATGGGCGCCCGCATGCGCGCGCACGACTGGTCGACTTCGCCCTTGGGAGAGCCGGAGACCTGGCCGCAGTCCCTGCGGGCCCTGGTCCGCCTGATTCTCAATGCCAGGCAGCCCATGTTCATCGCCTGGGGGCCGGAACTCGCCTTCCTCTATAACGATGACTACATCCCGATTTTCGGCGCCAAGCACCCGGACGCCCTGGGGCGGCCCTTTGCCGAGGTCTGGTCCGACATCTGGGAGCAGATCAGGCCACTCGTAGACCAGACCCTCTCGGGGCAGGCGATTTGGCATGAGGACCTGCTGATCCCGATGGAGCGGAACGGCTACCGAGAAGACGCTTGGTTCAGCTTCTCCTACAATCCCGTGTGGGGTGACGGCGGCCCCATCTGCGGCATGTTCTGTGCCGCGACGGAAACGACCGACAAGGTCCTCAACCAGCGTGAGCTCGCGGATGAAACCCATTCCCTTGCGGTGCTCAACGCTGCTCTCGCGGCGGTCGCCTCCGAACTCGACCTCGACCGTATCGTCCAGCGTGTGACGGATGCCGGGGTCGAACTCACCGGGGCCCAGTTCGGCGCCTTCTTCTATAACGTGGAGAACGAGGCCGGCGAGAGCTACATGCTCTACACGATCTCCGGGGTTCCACGGGAGGCGTTCTCGAGGTTTCCGATGCCGCGCAACACCAAGGTGTTCGCCCCGACCTTCGCGGGCGACGGCATCGTCCGTTCCGATGACATCACCAGGGACTCGCGGTATGGCCACTCCGAGCCTTACTGGGGCATGCCGCCGGGCCATCTGCCGGTCCGCAGTTACCTGGCCGTGCCCGTAACGTCCCGCTCAGGCGAGGTGATCGGCGGCCTGTTCTTCGGGCATGCGGAGACGGGCAAGTTCCATGAGCGCTCGGAGCGGCTGATGGCCGCGCTTGCGGCCGGGGCGGCGGTGGCCATCGACAACGCCCGCCTGTTCCAGAGGGCACAGCGCGAGATCGAGGAGCGCCGACGTGCCGAGGAGGCGTTGCGGCGTCTGAACGAGACCCTGGAAGCCGAGGTCGAAGACCGCACCCGGGAAAGGGACCAGATCTGGCGGCTCAGCACGGACCTGATGGATGTGTGCCGCTCGGACGGGACCCTGGTCGCCGTCAACCCGGCTTGGACCGCGATGCTCGGCTGGTCCGAGGAGGAACTGCTGACGACCGACTTTCTGAGTCTCGTGCACCCGGACGATGTCGAGAGCACCCTGGCCGAGCTCACCAGGCTTGACGAAGGCGTGCAAACCTTCCGCTTCGAGAACCGCTTCCGCGCCCGGGACGGCAGCTACCGGCTGATCTCCTGGACGGCAGTGCCCAAGGAGGGATTGTTCTACGCCATCGGCCGCGACGTTACGGCGGAGCGGGCGGCGGCGGAGGCGCTGCGTCAGGCCGAAGACGCCTTGCGCCAGTCGCAGAAGATGGAGGCGGTGGGCCAGCTCACGGGCGGCATCGCCCACGACTTCAACAACCTGCTGACTGGGATCGTGGGCTCTCTCGACATGCTGCGCACGCGCGTCTCGCAGGGCCGGCTCGAGAGCATCGACCGCTACGTGACCGCCGCGACCACGTCGGCCAACCGTGCGGCGGCCCTGACGCACCGCCTGCTGGCCTTCGCACGCCGGCAGCCGCTCGACCCACGGCCCGTGCAGGCCAATGCGCTCGTGGCCTCATTGGAGGACCTGTTCCGGCGCACGGTCGGCGAGACGGTGGCCCTGGAGGTTGTGCTGGCGGGAGGCCTCTGGGCGACGCTGTGCGATCCCAACCAGCTTGAGAGCGCGCTGCTGAACCTCGTCATCAATGCCCGCGATGCGATGCCGGACGGCGGCAAGCTCACCATCGAGACCTGCAACGCGCACCTCGACGATGCGTACGTCGCGGCCCAGAGGGACGTGAACCCGGGCCAGTATGTGTGCATCTGCGTGACGGACACGGGAACGGGCATGCCGCAGGACGTGATCGAGCGGGCGTTCGATCCGTTCTTCACGACGAAACCCATTGGCCAGGGCACGGGCCTGGGGCTGTCGATGGTCTATGGGTTCGCCCGCCAGTCGGAGGGCCACGCGAAGATCTACAGCGAGGTGGGTCAGGGCACGACGATCAAGATCTACCTGCCGCGCTACCGCGGCGAAACTGACGCGCAGATCGAGGCCGCGACGCTGGCCGAGGCGCCCCGCGCAGAGTCGGGCGAGATCGTGCTGGTGGTCGAGGACGAGCCGGTGGTGCGCAGCCTGATCACCGACGTGCTGGAGGATCTCGGCTACCGAACCCTGGAGGCTGCGGACGGACCGGAGGGACTGAAGATCCTCCAGTCGAGGCGACGCATCGATCTCCTGATCACGGACGTGGGACTGCCGGGCCTGAACGGGCGCCAGCTCGCCGACGCCGCCCGGGAGCGCCGCCGCGACCTCAAGGTCCTGTTCATCACCGGGTACGCCGAGAACGCCACCCTGGCCGCCGGCTTCCTCGAGCCTGGCATGCAGATGATCACGAAGCCATTCGCGGTCGACGCACTCGCGCAGAAGATCCGCTCGATCATCCAGGACGGTTGACCGGCACGCTGATCGTTCGGAAGGCAAGCCCACCAGCCGAACGAGGCCACAGGCCGGGTCCTGACGGTAACCGCCTTTCGGAAGGGAAACTCCGCAGCCCGTCAATCATCTGGTCATCGGCTTGCCAGGGCAGACAACCGTTTGAACATGAACATGGAAGAGCGTTTGGGGACCTCTGGCGCCAGTACCACTCCCAAAACTCTGTTGTCATGATCCATATCATCGCGGGCGAGCTAGAGTCAGCTACGGGTCAACCTTTCACCTTCCCACCGCCCAACGAACGTCGGCAATTGAGTGTCGAACCGGACCAAAAAGTTTACGTCTCCGGAGCACGCCAGGGGCCTGACTGCTTCAAAGAGCGTGTCTCAACGCTTCTTGACGCCGAGGCGTTGTGAAGGCACTGTGCACTTGGCCTTGACGCACAGGCCGGTGTGCCCACCACGCGAAGCTCATGCAGTGCGCTCTTGATGATTTAGACTGACACCGTTCCTTCGGACGGGTCCGGTCGGCAGTGGGCACCCGGTTGGATTCGTTGCAACAAGGAATGGATCATCATGGCCACCGACATTCTCGCCACCATCAAATCTTTCGCAAAGCGGCTCGCCCGGGCGCAGCGTCTTCAGCATATTGCCGCCTTAGAAATCGCCTCCGAAAAACTGGGTAAACCTAACTGGCGCGGCCTCGCTGAGACCTACAAGCAGGGGTGGCGCCCCACGACCGAGCAGATGCAAAGCTTGGAGGACCTGCTCTTAGACCGCGTAAACACTTGTTCGGCTGCGGCTACCGGTCAAAGTTACGACCTTAGCGTGCTTGGCGATGGCCTTGTCTTTACCCGCTGGGTGCCAGAATACGTCCAGCCCATGGAATCCGACGAGATCCATGGTGAGCTTGATGGTCACACATTCTATATGGTTGGCGACGAGTTCAGCGTCGCCATCGGTTCACAGGGCTGGGAAATCCGCCTTGACCAAGCACCCTCTTCAAAGCCGGAGGTCATGCGTTTGGGCGGACGCGTTAAATCCGTCGCAGCTCTCGATCCGACCTTTATCGAGCGCGCCACCCAACTGCTGACGATCCGTGCCCGTCGCATCTATGCCGAGGTAGCATGCCAATGGCCACGTCGTTCGACCATGCCGGACCATAACGGTCGGGCGCGTCATCCCCTGGGCCGTCGCTTGTCAGCCGAATGGCACTGCCTGCACTGTGACGGCGCGCACGACGGCCCCACGATGGCAAAAAATCTCTGGCATTGCCCGGACTGCGGAGCGACACCAATCGACATCTTCCCAGAACCATTCCGGAACGGGACCAAGCAGTCCGCCTAACCGCTTCCTTTGCACTGATAGGCCTAGTGGAATTCGCCGGGCAAACCTTGGCTCCAGCAACGTCCACTGAGGGTCAAGGTATGCCGACTGGATTTTTGTTGGAACGGCGGCTTGCCACCCGATGAGCGGACTAGAGCTTCATCTAAACGTACTCGGATAGCCGGCATAGGAGACAGACGGGCCGCTTGTGATGATTTCGCGGTGCGTCGGTTCGGTTCTGGAGCAATTGCGTTGGTCAGGAGACGAGCCGTCGCAGGTTAGAGCTGAAAGCCCGCGCGACAACCAATTCTGGAACCTGCCAAAGTTCGGCGAGGATCGGAAGCACACGCTCGCTGTCCCATGGCATCAGCGGCTGGCCATTGATTTGTCCAAACGGACCGTCGGTTTCAGGCAGGATTCTATCACGGGGCATAATGCTGGCCAGTTTTCGACCATTCGTTGAAGCCAGCATGGCTGGGCCGACGCTAAACCAGCAACCCAACTCAACGGCGCGGCTCAACTCCCGCTGGGTGCCGGAGAACCAGTGCAGGATCGGCGTCCCGACAGCGCCAGCCCGTTCCAGTTCCTCGACAACTTGTCCTGCTGCCATCCGTGAATGAAGGCTTATGATTTTGCCGCCTTGGCTCTTGCAGGCTTCCAGTATCGTACGGAACACGTCGCGTTGTAGATCAAGCGTCGAGCGATGCTTTGGGGATCCATCCAAGCCGACTTCGCCGACGTAGCGTGTCCGGCTCAGCATGGCGCAAAACAGGGACACCTCCTGGTGTCTATCCTTCACGAGTTCGGGATGGAGCCCGAGTGCGACGCGGATACGCGAATTCGCTCCGACGAAGCGCAGATTGCCATCGAAAGCCCTTGGTGTCGTCGTGACTGCAAGCACGTACGTTTCACGACTAGCTACCTGTGCGACGACGTTCGCAGGCTTTGGATAGAGATCGAGGTGGCAATGGAAATCAATCAACCCAGTCCGACCGCTTGCAGGAACTCCTTGATCTCTACCAGACCTCGTGCCGCCACGTCACGATAGGGCCCGGGATCCGGTACCTTCGCAGCCGTGATCGCGGGTCCGATCCAACGCCGTGCGCCCTGACGATCCATAGTATCAATGGCCGCCAAGCACTGGATCACATCGTCATAGCGGCTGAAGGCTAGCTGATGGAAGGCGCCTGATGGATCAGGGTTCTTATAGATCGGGGTCGTGCGGTCGCCTTGAACCGTGCCCGCGTGTCGGAAGAACGCGGAGCGCCGGACCAGGCAGGGTAGGCATTTCCCGCAATGTCGGTTGATCCGTCCCCCTCGACCGCAACTCATCGACTCGGGCGCAAGTCGGGACAGCAATGCTTGATCGGCACACTCGACCATCATTTCACCCTTGGTCTTGTGTCGATAGGGATTCACGAGGCGCACCCTAAGTCCAAGCGCATCCAGCAGTCCTTGCATCTCAGACACAAACCGAGGATGGGTCGTACGTGTGCTCAGGCTCCCCGTTCGCAACGGCGTGAGCGGGACATTCAAGCTGATGAAGCCATTTTCCGGCACGTACAGGTCGATGGTGGAGCCCGCTTGGTATGTGTCGAGGGTAGTAGCGGCCAGCACACCGAAGGCCAAGAATGCGAGCGACCGAGGTCGCTGTGAAATCTCTGGGTTCGGCACATTCGTCCTGGCATTGTGATTGAGGGATAGAATCCGGTTCTCCGCCCCGACGGCCGCAGCAAAGGCACTTTGCTTGCTGCAATCTCCCTTGACCCGATTGCTGACGAACATTGGCAAGTGGCCCCCGGCGGTGAGGTCAATCGCGCCGATGAGGCTATCAAGACCTCCCGAAAGCAGTGACACGCATGTCTCAGGACGCCCGCCGACGGTCTGCCTGGGAGGAGCCGGATGCACGCCGTGAGGTACAAACTCCAGCATCCACAGGTCACCGGTAAGAAATCGTAGCATCCCCTCGACGTGACCCCTCAGACTGGCCCATCGATTGGCGTCCGTGACAGCAACCGTCAGGTGGATCTGACGTGTCCAACCGTCCTCGCTCACTGCGGCACGGTTGACGTGCCTGTCAGCGGCGATCACGGCCATCGCGAGTGCGGCGAGGTCCCAAGCCTTGGCCGACGGTGTCCTACCCAGTGTTCTGAGGGTTTCCTGCCGAACCATGGTCCCGACGCTGCCGACCGCGGGGCCTTCCGCATGCTCGAATAGGGCGATTCTGACATCATGAGGGGATTCCGCATGCACGTTGTTGGGAAGAACGGCGATTCTCATTCCGCCCAACTCCCAAATACATCAAGCACCAAACCACTCACGTGGCGGGCGATGGCATCACATGTGGTCCGATCAAGGACCCGTCCATCGGCCTCAACCGCGCCCAACTGCTCTCGATAACATTCGCGGACAAAACCTCTGATCTCGAACCGGCGATTGTTCAGAAGAGCGGCGTCGCCGCCTGCGCCATTCTGTAGCCCGGCTCCGAGATCGAGCATGATGTCCTCGAATACATGATAGGCCAGCGTGCGTAGCCAGACTTCGCGCGTGTGCTCGGCGGGCATTGCCAGCGGGTCGAGGTCAGGATGGGCATCAAGAACCTCGCTGAGCGCTTCATCGACCGCGATACGACCCGCCCCGTCATCGAGAGTGGTATCGTTCGCACAGATCGCGTCGACCAGAGCGTCTACGACATCCTCCATGGTGGCGCCGGTCAGAGCAGTCGGATCAAACCCAAGGTCCCGAGGCGTGATGGTTCCATCCGCGAGCCCGCTCAGGACGGCGTAGGTGCGACTTGCCGAGGTTGCAGCCTGGCCCATTCGAGCCGATGCGCTCCGGGATCCGCGATAGCCCTTCCTGACGTAACTCCCTAGACCAGCTCTCAAACGCCCGCGATCACCTGAAGCGACGTAGTCGCGGATGGCTCGCCTGGCCTCCGTGAACCGTCGTGGTAGCGCCTGTCCCATCTGCTGCGGTAGTTGTGGCGCTTCGTTGGGTTGCGGATCCGGCGTACCAGAAGGGGATCCCGAGTTGCCCCCTCCGTCAGGTGTGGCGATCGGAGGCTGCGCGCTTGCGGGAGGAGTCTGCCCCCCGGGAGCATCCAACCAGGGTGGAACGAGTCCGACATTCTTGCCGGGACCTGAACTCGACCTAGACGTACCCATCAGCGCAAGACCTTGGGCTTCGAGGTCAACACCCTCCTGACCCTCTCCGGAAGGTCTTCTCTCTCCTTCCACTCTTTCAAGGCCTCGTCGCCCCACGTGGTGCCACGGATTCGCGGCACGATGGATGTCTGTAGTGATGAACTCGAGAGGTTCGACAGGAAGACGCTAAGCCGCTTTGCCTGCTCAGGATCCGCGTCAGCAGCAACTGCCAACCCCCAGAGGATGTCGGGAGTGCCCCACTCACTCTCGGAGGCAGCCCGTTCCAACAGCTTATCCATAACGAACTTCCGCTCGTCGGGAACGAGGCGGCCGAAGCGGTCCTTCAAATCGGTGGTCCCCCTGAGTCGTAGGGAAATGATCTCGGCGAGCGCGTCCTGCGCCTCCTTGGAGACGCGGTCGTCAGCGGAAACGAGGGGTAGGCTCTCCCTGCCCACGTGCAGAACGCCACGGAGGTCGATATCGGCCAAAGCCGGTTCGAGCTTGAGCCATTCGGTGACGAAAGCCTTGTCCGCGGACCAAGCATCCGCCCCGTCGCCGGGAAGGTCTGAACCGGCTCTGACCGTCGCTTCGACGGACCGAAGATTCTCTGGTTTACCGTTGACGGCCCCCGTGACGGATTGGACGAGGAGGTCGAAGGACGCCGGAGCGGCGCACCGCTCGAAGAGCAGGATCTTGGCCAGGACCGCTTCGTCGACCGGGATGTTTTGAAGGGTCGCGAGCTTACGCCTGATCGAGAGGGTGTTCAGGAACCGCTTGATCAGGCGCGGGTTCCCGGCAATCCGACGCGAAGTCGCCATCTGCTTGGCCAGGCGGTCCGAGAGCGCGAACTCGGCCTTTAGGGCAACAGGGCAGTCCTCGATTAGGCCGGCTACGAACTCTGCGTTGACTGAAACGCCCTTCCAGCTCTCGGAGAGCCTTGCATTGACAGCCGTCCGCACGGAGGCCTTAACCTCCGGCATGAGGTCCGAGTTCTCGACGAACAGCAGCATGAGGTAGGCGCGGACCTCGTTGATCCCGAGGGGCGGGACGCGAAGTGGAACCTGGATGAGCTTGTCGAAGTAGCTGACGACGAGGTCGTCATCGAGCCTGGCCTCCTTGAAATGGATGCGGACCGCCTCCTTGATCATCTTGTCGTCCGCTGCGATGACGAAAGCGGTCCGTTCCATGAAGAGGAAGAGGCGCATGGCCTCGAGGGTGCCGATCACGGTCGGTGGCAAACAGCGGTCCAAGTCATCGACGAACACAACCAGCGTTACGTCGAGATCGCACAGAAGCTTCTGGAAGTGCTGTCTGAGCCCGTGGATCATCTCCGGAGGTGTTTCGGGCTTCTTCTTGGGCTTGATGAGACCCTTAGCCTCGTCCTTATGTTCCTTACCGAACTTCTTTGCTTCCTCGACATCCTCAGCCGTAACTTCACCATCGGTGAAGTGGTGATAGACCGCCTCGGCCCCTTTGATGAGTGGGCTTACAGGAACGCCTGTTGCGACACTGGCTGCCACTTCCATGCCGATCCTAGCCAATCTGAATACATTGATCCTTGAAGCCAGATCCTTTGCCTGCGCGACGAGGCCGTCATTTCCCCTTGCTCGCTCCAAGAGTGCTCGGCCGATCTCCTCCATCAAGGCGGCCTTGGCATCATCATGGCCCTGATACAGCCATGCGTTGAACGGCAGGAAGACGAGCTTGTCGGGGTTCCGAGCCTGAAGGTCGGCCTCGATCAATCGGACCATGGAAGACTTGCCGACGCCCCATCCACCAGAGACGCCGATGCTGAGGGGGTTGCCCTTCGCATCCATGATCATTTCTCCGGCAAGTCCGGCCATCACGCGAAAGTTGAGAAAATCCTGATTGGTCTCGACGTCAGCCCACATAATTATTGCCCAGCTAGCCTATAAATATTCATAGGATTAGCTTCCGGAGTTCGCAAGCAATACTATAGCTGTGTTGGCAGATGGCGGGGCTGGGATGCTGACCAGAGAATGTGCTCGGAAGTCAAAGCCTGACGCGGAGGTAGCCGTCCGGGCCGGCCCGCGCCAGTTGACGTTGGTGCTTGTTATATCATCTACAGTTTCCGGTAAACTCAGTACCCATTGAGCCCTGTGCAGGGAGGACGCGGATTCTGCAAAAACTTTATTGTTATCAGTGAGCCGCCAATCACACTCTGACATGTGACTAAATGGCTAAAAAGTAAAAACTTTAATTTGCGACTCCTTCAGCCTTTAGAGAGGGAAACACTTACATTTCGTTGAAACTTTATTGTCGCTCCACACCTGGCATTGAGGCCGCCGCCCACCAGGGCGGCCATGGAGGCGGAATGGTGCGGAGCCCGGAAGGGCCGGCGGTTCGAAAGCGCGCCGTCCGCGAGGAGCCCGGCCACCGACTGAATCATCGAGACTTCCAGGAGTTCGCGCGGCGAGAGCGGCGGCAGGATCGACGGCAGGCGTTGAGCCAGCATGGACTTGCCGGCGCCGGGCGGCCCGCTCATCAGCAGATTGTGGCTGCCCGCCGCGGCGATTTCGAGGGTTCGCTTGGCACTTTCCTGCCCCTTGATTTCGCGCAGGTCCGGCAGCGTGTCGGAGGCGGGCATGATGGCCGGCTCGGGCCGGCTCATCACCTGAGTGCCCTTGAAATGGTTCGCGAGCTGAATCAGCGAGCGCGGCGCCAGGATCTCGAGATCGCCGCTGGCCCAAGCCGCTTCCGAGCCGCTGCCCGCCGGACAGATCAGACCGTGCTGCCGTTCGACGGCCGCCATGGCAGCGGGCAACACTCCGGCCACGGTGGTGATGGAGCCGTCGAGCGCCAGTTCGCCGAGAACCGTGAAGCCATGGAGGGCGTCGCCCGGGACGGCGCCGATGGCGGCCATGACGCCGAGGGCGATGGGAAGATCGTAATGGCTGCCTTCCTTGGGAAGGTCGGCGGGGGCCAGATTGACGGTAATGCGCTTCGCAGGGAGGGCGAGCCCCGAGGCGATCAGGGCCGAGCGCACCCGCTCGCGGGATTCCGCCACTGCCTTGTCGGGCAGGCCGACGATCATGAAGGCGACCGTCCCGGGAGTGATCTGCACCTGAACATCGACCGTGCGCGCTTCGACGCCCTCGAAGGCAACAGTGGAAACGCGCATGACCATGAGGCCCAACCCCAAAAGGAAGACATTAGCTTACATATAGAAACATTATCTCATTTCTATGGATTGAACAATTTTGTGCCCATCTTTCGAGAAAGCGGCGGAACACTCCTGGCGTCATGACGTTGAGTCACACTGCGCCCGCCAAAAAGGCGATTCCCATCAAAGGGTCTCGTGGGGAGACAATCGATCATGGCAGCCATCGATGCCGAGCCGAGGGCCTTTCGCACCCGCGAAGGGACGGGGCTCGCAAGCGTACCAGCATGAGCACCACGCATTCTCGATCCTTGTCCCGACCTGCAGCAGTGATCCCGGGCAGAGAGCGGCTGCAAGAAGCAGCGCCTCGAATCGGCCTCGCGGCAGGGCCTGGGACGGCCATTCTGCAGGATATACACAGCCGGTACCGCTGTGAGCCGTTGACTTGGGGCGCAGGGCACCCAGGTACATGGAAAAGAGCTGAATATTTTGCTACGCGCAATGCCGGGGGGGGGCACGGGTTGAGTAACGCGAAGCCTTTGCGCATTCTTATCGTCGAAGACGAGTTCCTGATTGCGCTGGAACTCGAAAGCCTGCTTCAGGACGCCGGACACGATGTGGTCGGGATCGCCGCCACGTCCGATGACGCCATGTCTCTCGGCCAGCAGCTCGCACCCGATCTCGCATTCGTGGACATTCACCTGGCCGACGGCCTGACCGGGATCGACGTGGCCCGTACGCTCTCGGATCAGCACCACGTGACCGTGCTGTTCATGACGGCCAATGCCAAGCGCATTCCGGAGGATTGCGCCGGAGCACGCGGCGTGATCGCAAAGCCCTATACCGAACGGGGCGTGAAGGAGGCTCTGGCCTATGTCACGGCCGAGCAGGAGCATGCGGACAGCATCACGGATCGCATGACGTTCACCCCGTTCGACGCGAAAAGCCGCAGGGATAGCAACTCCCAATTGTCCTGACCGCACCTTCCCCTAGCGCTGAGCTTTCAGGCGATAGAGTGCGTCCAGCGCTTCGCGCGGTGTCATCTGGTCGGGATCGAGCGCATCGAGCGCCTCCCGCAGGCTGTCCTTGAGCGGAGCCTGAGCCGGCTCGGCTCGAAGCGGAGCGGCGAAAAGCGGGAGGTCGTCGACGAGGGCTCGCTTCGGATGCTCCCGGTCCGACTTCTCCAGCTCGCTCAGGATCGTCTTGGCCCGTTCGACCACGGCCGGAGGGAGCCCCGCAAGCCGCGCGACCTGCAGCCCATAGGAGCGGTCGGCGGTGCCCGGCACGACTTCATGCAGGAACACCACGTCGCCGTTCCATTCCGTGACCTTCAGCGTCGCATTGGCGATGCGCGGCAGCCGTTCGGCAAGAGCCGTCAGCTCGTGGAAATGGGTGGCAAACAGCGCCCGGCAGCGATTGGCTTCGTGCAGGTGTTCGATGGCGGCCCAGGCGATGGACAGGCCGTCGAAGGTGGATGTGCCGCGCCCGATCTCGTCGAGGATGACGAGGGAGCGGGCCGTCGCCTGATTGAGGATCGCCGAGGTCTCCACCATCTCGACCATGAAGGTCGATCGGCCGCGCGCAAGGTCGTCGGCGGCGCCCACGCGGGAGAAGAGGCGGTCCACGACGCCGATGTGCGCCTCCTTCGCGGGCACGAAGGACCCCATCTGCGCCAGGACCACGATCAGCGCGTTCTGGCGCAGATATGTGGATTTACCGCCCATGTTCGGGCCGGTGATCAGCAGAATGTGGCCTGCGTCCTTGCCCGATAGGTCGGCGTCGTTGGCGATGAAGGCCGTGCCCTCCCGCTTCAGCGCAGCCTCGACCACCGGATGCCGTCCGCCCTTGATGGTGAAGGCAAGCCCCTTGTCGACGATGGGTCGGGTCCAGTCAAGCCTCACGGCGAGATCGGCGAGCGAGGCCGTCACGTCGATCGCCGCGATGGCTTCGGCCGCCGAGGCGACGTCGCTCGAGAGAGCGAGAAGCTCCTGCGTCATCTCGTCGAAGAGGCCAAGTTCGATCTTCATGGCGCGGTCGGCGGCGGATGCGATCTTGGACTCCAGCTCGCCCAGCTCCTGCGTGGAGAAGCGCATGGCCCCCGCCATGGTCTGGCGGTGGATGAAGGTGTCCTTGAACGGCTCCTTCAGCAGATCCTCGCCCACATTCTGCGGCACCTCGACGAAGTAGCCGATCATATGGTTGTGCTTCACGCGCAGGGTCCGGCAGCCGGTGTCGTTGGCATAGCGCGATTGCAGCGCTGCGATGAAGCGACGGGAATCCTGCTGCAGCTCGCGCAGCTCGTCGAGATTGGAATCGTAGCCCGCCCGAATGAAGCCGCCGTCCCGTTTCAGCAGCGGCAGTTCATCCGCGAGCGCCGCTGAGAGCTTGTCGGCCACACCCGTCCGCAGGGACTGAAGCTGCTGAGCGTTCGCCGACAGCTCCTTCGGAAGATTGGGCGCAATGGCGAGTTCGAGGCCGAGTTCGCGCGCCGCGAACAACCCGTCGCGCACGCAGGCCAGGTCGCGCGGTCCGCCTCGTCCCAGGCTCAATCGGGACAGGGCTCGCGCCAGATCCGGCGACCGCTTGAGGATGCGCCGCAGCCTGTCCCGCAGATCTGCGCTCTCCACCAGGAAAGCGACGGCATCCTGCCGCTCGCGGATCTGGCCGGGATCTGTGAGGGGGCCCGCTAGCCGCTCCGCCAGGCAACGCGCCCCGCCCGGCGTCACCGTGCAGTCGATGGTGGCGAGCAGGCTTCCCGCGCGCTCGCCCGCGAGCGTGCGCGTCAGTTCGAGATTGGCGCGGGTCGCCGCATCGATGGCAAGGGCCGCCCCGGCCGTCTCCCGGGACGGCGGGTTGAGTACCGGGCGGCTGTCGATCTGAGTCTTCTCGATGTAGAAGAGCACGCTGCCGGCCGCCGTGATCTCGGCCGGACCGAAGGAGCCGAAGGCATCGAGCGTGGCTACGCCGAAATACTCCTTCAGCCGCCGTTCGGCGGAGGCCGGATCGAGGCCGTCCCTGGAGAGCGGTGTGACCGATGCCCGGGTCTCGCGCCAGAAGCCGGAGAGCTCCGGATCGTCATGGATGACGTCGGGCACAAGGATCTCGCGGGGCTCGAAGCGGGCGATCTCGGCAGGCAGGCCCATGGCATCCGTCTCGCTCATCACGAAATGGCCCGTGGAGATGTCGACGGCAGCAAGGCCGTAGCACCATTGCGTGTCGGAGAGGCGTCGGCGGGCGAGACCGAGCAGGAAATTGGCGCGGCCCGGCTCCAGCAGGCGCTCTTCCGTGATGGTGCCGGGGGTCACGAGGCGTACCACGTCCCGGCGGACAACGGACTTGGAGCCGCGCTTCTTGGCCTCCGCCGGATCCTCGGTCTGCTCGCAGACCGCGACCCGGTGACCGAGGCCGATCAGCCTCTGGAGGTAGTCGTCGGCCCGGTCGACCGGCACGCCGCACATGGGGATGTCCTGCCCCAGATGCTTGCCGCGCTTGGTGAGCACGATCCCAAGGGACTGGCTCGCGATCTCCGCATCCTCGAAGAAAAGCTCGTAGAAGTCGCCCATCCGGTAGAACAGCAGGCTGTCCGGATTGGCGGCCTTGATCTCTATATACTGCGCCATCATGGGCGTGACGCGGCTGTCCTGGGCGGGTTTTTGCCCGGCAGGATTGGATTGTTGCGGATTCTCTGAGGCTCGGTACAGGGCTTGCGACGACATTCGCCCTATGTAGCAAAGCCTGCTCCCCCTTTCACCCGTATCATGGAAGTCGAGCGAAGGGTGTGCACAAGTCTTGAGGCAAGCTGTCCCAGGCCTTATGGTCGCAGCCCCTTCGAACAACGGCCCCGCAGCCAAGATACGAAAGTCCCATGAGCGAAGAAACGCCGTCGAACCGCCGCAAACGCCCCACCTTCACGGATCAGGAGGCGTTGCAGTTCCATGCCCAGGGCAGGCCCGGCAAGCTCGAGGTCGTGCCCACGAAACCCATGGCGACCCAGCGGGACCTGTCCCTGGCCTATTCGCCGGGCGTCGCGGTCCCGGTGCTGGCGATCGCGGAGAACCCGGCGCTTGCCTTCGACTACACCACGCGCTCCAACATGGTCGCGGTGATCTCGAATGGGACGGCCATCCTGGGCCTCGGTAATCTCGGGGCGCTGGCCTCGAAGCCCGTGATGGAAGGCAAGTCGGTCCTGTTCAAGCGCTTCGCGGACGTCGACTCGATCGACCTGGAGGTGGACACGGAAGACGCCGACGCCTTCATCAACTGCGTCCGTTATCTGGGCCCTTCCTTCGGCGGGATCAATCTCGAGGACATCAAGGCGCCCGAGTGCTTCATCATCGAGGAGCGCCTGCGGGAGCTCATGGATATTCCTGTCTTCCATGACGACCAGCACGGCACGGCGATCATCGCCGCCGCTGGCCTCATCAATGCGCTGCACCTCACCGGCCGCGACATGGCTGAGACCAAGCTCGTGGTGAACGGCGCGGGCGCGGCCGGCATCGCCTGCACCGAGCTTCTGAAGGCCATGGGCTTCGCGCCCAACAACGTGATCCTTTGCGACACGAAGGGCGTCATCTACAAGGGCCGTACGGAGGGCATGAACCAGTGGAAGTCCGCGCATGCCGCCGAGACGGATGCGCGCACGCTGGCCGACGCGCTGAACGGGGCCGATGCCGTGTTCGGCCTCTCCGCGAAGGGAGCCTTCACGGACGAGATGATCCGCTCCATGGCGCCCAATCCGATCATCTTCGCGATGGCCAATCCCGATCCGGAGATCACGCCGGAAGAGGTGGCGCGGATCCGGAACGACGTCATTATCGCCACCGGACGGTCGGACTATCCGAACCAGGTCAACAACGTCCTGGGCTTCCCCTACATCTTCCGTGGAGCCCTCGACGTGCAGGCCACGACCATCAACATGGAAATGAAGATCGCGGCCGCGCAAGCCCTGGCCGAGCTCGCCCGCGAGGATGTGCCGGACGAGGTCGCGGCGGCCTACCAGGGCGCGCGCCCGCGCTTCGGCCGCGAGTACATCATCCCGGTGCCGTTCGATCCGCGCCTCATCCACACCATTCCGATGGCGGTGGCGCAGGCCGCGATGGAGACGGGCGTCGCCCGCCGTCCCATCGTGGACATGAAATCCTACAAGGCGCAGCTTTCTGCGCGGCGCGATCCCGTCGCCGGCACGCTCAACCGCATCTTCGAGCGCGTGCGCAAGATGCCCAAGCGCGTGGTCTTCGCCGAGGGCGAGGAGGAGAAGGTCATTCGCGCCGCCCTGTCCTTCGTGAACCAGGGGCTGGGCCGCGCGATCCTCGTGGGACGCGAGGAACGGATCTTCGAAACGGCGGCTCAGGCGGGCATCGATCTCGAAGGGCGCGAAGGCATCGAGATCCACAATGCACGGCTCTCGCACCGCAACAGCACCTATGCGCAGTTCCTCTACGAGCGCCTTCAGCGCAAGGGCTATCTGTTCCGGGACTGCCAGCGTCTGATCAATCAGGACCGCAATCATTTCGCGGCATCGATGGTGGCGCTCGGCGATGCGGACGCCATGGTGACGGGCGCGACCCGCAACTACTCGACGGCGCTGGCCGATGTGCGCCACGTGATCGACGCCAAGCCCGGTCATCGTGTCATCGGTGTGTCCCTGTGCCTTGCGCGCGGCCACACGGTTCTCGTGGCCGATACGGCGATCCACGAGATGCCGAATGCACAGGAGCTGGCGGAGATCGCCATCGAATCGGCGGGCGTGGCCCGGCGTCTCGGCTATGAGCCGCGCGTGGCGCTTCTGTCGTTCTCCAGCTTCGGGCACCCGAAGGCTGAGCGCGCCGAGAAGATCCAGGAAGCCGTTCAGATCCTCGACGACATGCGGGTCGACTTCGAATACGATGGCGAGATGGCGGCGGATGTCGCGCTCAACCGCGATCTGATGGCGCAGTATCCCTTCAGCCGTTTGAAGGGACCGGCGAACGTGCTGGTCATGCCCGCGTTCCACTCGGCATCCATCTCGACGAAGATGCTGCAGGAACTCGGCGGCGCGATGGTCATGGGGCCGCTGGTGGTCGGGCTCGACAAGCCGGTGCAGATCGTCTCCCTCGGCGCGACCGACAACGATATCGTCAACATGGCGGCGCTGGCGGCCTACAATATCGGCGGCTGATCCATCACTGCGACATGGGCCGGGCGGGGAGAGTCTCTCCCCGTCTGTCCGCACCTGCCTCTCCCACAGATGCGATGAGAAAGGGACGTGGCGGTTTTCCAAGCCGTGTAAGGTCCTCGCTTCCACGTGGGATGTCAGGCTCCGCCTTCGTCCGGTGAATGGCCAAGCGGGAGCTGAAGGGGCAAAAGCCTAGCGACCGAACAAGAGGGGCAATCGTGAGTACTCGCCAACCGACCACAGTGGTCTTCGATATCGGCAATGTCCTGCTGCGCTGGGACCCACGCCATCTCTACCGCACCATTTTTGAGGACGAAGCGGAGATGGAGTGGTTCTTGAGCCATGTCTGCACCCCGGCTTGGAACGTCGAGCAGGACAGGGGCCGCGATTGGGACGAAGCGGTTGCCCTTCTCGTAAAAGATCATCCCGAGCATGAGAGCCGGATCCGCGCCTTCCACGATCGTTGGCCGGAAACGGTCTCCGGGACCTATGAGCAGAATGTCGAGCTGCTTCTGCAGTTGCGAGAGGCCGGAGTGCCGAACTACTCGATCACCAATTTCTCGGGGCCGAAATTCGTTCTGGCGCAGGAGATTTTCCCCTTCCTGGCGGGCTTCGACGGCGTGATCGTCTCAGGCGACGAACGGCTCCTGAAGCCCGATCCCGCCATCTACCACCTCCTGCTCGACCGTTATGGGCTCGATGCGGCGGATTGCGTCTTCATCGACGATTCACGGGCCAATATCGAAACGGCCCGCGCGGTGGGCATGCAGGCGATCCATTATCCCGACGAGCAAGTCGACCTGGCCGTCGAGCTGCGGCGCTACGGTTTCCCGGTTTAAAGCCGCGCTTGCTCTTCGAACCGGCTTGAGCCATCAGGCGGCATGCGCGCTTTCGATACCTCCCTGCCCATTGACGTAGTCCTCGCCGATCTTGCGGCGAGCCTGCGGGCCTGCGCCAACGCGGTGTTGGTCGCGCCGCCAGGAGCGGGCAAGACCACACGCGTGCCGCTCGTGCTGCTCGACGAGCCATGGGTGGAGGGCGGCAAGATCATCGTGCTGGAACCCCGCCGTCTGGCGGCGCGCGCTGCGGCCGAGCGCATGGCGCAGACCTTGGGAGAGCCCGTAGGCGAGACGGTCGGCCTTCGTGTCCGCCTGGGCTCCAAGGTCAGCCGCAGAACGCGGATCGAGGTGGTGACGGAGGGCGTCTTCGCCCGCATGATCCTCGACGATCCGGCCCTCGACGGTGTCGCCGCCGTGCTCTTCGACGAGTTTCACGAGCGCTCCCTCGATGCCGATCTCGGGCTTGCTCTGGCTCTCGATGCGCAGGGTGGCTTGCGTGAGGATCTGCGCCTGCTCGTCATGTCGGCCACGCTCGATGGGGCACGCGTTGCGCAGCTCCTGAACGACGCGCCGGTGATCGAATCCGAGGGCCGCGCCTATCCGGTCGAGACCCGTTATCTCGGGCGGGATCCCAACAAGCGCATCGAGGAACAGGTGGCGGAGGCCATCATGCGCGCCCTGCGCGGGGAAGGCGGGTCGATCCTCGTGTTCCTGCCGGGGCAGGGTGAGATCCGCCGTGTCGAGACCCTGCTGCGCGAGCGCATCGCCGACCCCGCGGTCGACATCGCGCCGCTCTATGGCGCGCTCGATCGCGGGGAGCAGGATCTCGCGGTGAGCCCCGCCAAGCCGGGCCGTCGCAAGGTCGTGCTCGCTACGTCCATCGCGGAAACGTCGCTGACCATCGAGGGCGTGCGCGTGGTGATCGATTCGGGCCTAGCCCGCGTGCCTGTCTATGAACCGAATATTGGCCTGACCCGCCTCGAGACGGTGCGGGCTTCTCGCGCCGCCGCCGATCAGCGCCGTGGCCGCGCGGGACGAACGGAGCCGGGTGTCTGCTACCGCCTGTGGGAAGAAGCAGCGACGGGTGCGCTCGAACCCTTCGTACGCCCCGAGATTCTGGCGGCCGATCTGGCGCCGCTGCTGCTCGATTGCGCAGCCTGGGGGGTGACGGAGCCCGCGACGCTCGCCTTTCTCGATCCGCCACCGGCTCCCGCCGTGAAGGAAGCGCGCGCCCTTCTTCAGCAACTCGAAGCTCTCGATGAAGAAGGCCGCATTACGGATACGGGGCGGGGCTTGCGGGATCTGCCTCTTCCGCCGCGTCTGGCCCGTATGATTCTGATCGCGGCAGAGAGCGGTCAGGCCCGCGATGCGGCGGATCTCGCGGCCGTTCTCGTGGAGCGCGGGCTCGGCGGCGATATGGTGGACCTGAGCGAACGCGTCGAGCGCTTCCGCCGCGACCGCTCGCGCCGTGCGGACGATATGCGGCGCATGGCCGACAACTGGGCGAAGAGCCGGGCAGGTGCGACCGGAGGCGAGCCCCGCTCCTTCGGTGCGCTGCTGACGCTCGCCTATCCGGATCGTCTCGCGAAGGCGCGGGGCAAGCCCGGCGATTATCTCATGGCCAATGGCCGCGGCGCTTCCCTGGAGCCTCATGAGCGTCTGGCGAAAGAGCCCTACCTCGCCATTGCCGAGATCGCGGGCGGGGCGGCCTCCGCGCGGATTCTCGCAGCCGCTCCGATCACGGTGGAGGAGATCGAAGCCGCTTTCGCGGATCGGATCGAGCAGAGCGATGAAGTCGCCTTCGACCGGCAGGCCAAGGCGCTGCGCGCCCGCGGCGTGCGCCGCCTCGGCTCACTCGTGTTCAACGAGCGCCCGCTGAAGGTTCCCGCCACGGACGATGCCGCTCGCATTCTCGCCAAGGGGCTCGTGTCCCTGGGGCTCGATGCCTTGCCTTGGTCCAAGGCGCTGGCGCAATGGCGCGAGCGCGTGATGTTCCTGCGAAACGCCGAGGGCGACGAATGGCCGGACCTCTCCGACGAGGCTCTGACCGCGACGGCGGAGGAGTGGCTGGCGCCGCATCTCGTGGGAAAGAGCGGCCTCAGCGAGATCGGCCCGGATCTCTTAAGCGAAGCCGTGCGGCATCTTCTGCCGTGGAACCTCCAGCGCCGTCTCGACGCCGAGGCGCCGACCCATATCGAGGTTCCGACGGGCTCGCAGATCCCTATCGATTATGGAGCGGAAGAGGGGCCCGTCCTGGCGGTGCGCGTGCAGGAACTGTTCGGCCTCGACAAGCATCCCGCCATCGCTGCGGGACGCGTCCCCTTGATCCTGCATCTCCTCTCGCCCGCGCAGCGCCCGATCCAGATCACGCGCGATCTGCCGGGGTTCTGGCGCGGGTCATGGGCGGCCGTGCGCGCCGACATGCGCGGGCAATATCCGAAGCACCCCTGGCCGGACGATCCGTTGAGCGCACCGCCGACGCGCCGTGCGAAGCCGCGTGGGACGTGAATCTTCGACGTTCGGCACGGTCCTTGTTCTGAGAAGAGGGGCAACGGCCGTCTCGGATAGGGGCCTTATTCCCGGAACGACTGGATCAGCCGCTCCGCCGTGGCGCGGTTGAGGGCCATCGGGATGTTGTAGACCAGGGCGAGGCGCATCAGAGCCTTCACGTCGACGTCGTGCGGATGGGGCGAGAGAGGATCGACGAAGAAGAACAGGGCATCGATCCTGCCCTCCGCGATCATCGCGCCGATCTGCTGATCGCCGCCGAGCGGCCCGCTCTTCAGGCGCGTGACCGAAAGGGAAGGACAGCGCTCCATCACCCGGCTGCCCGTCGTGCCGGTGGCGAAGAGGTTGAAGGGGCGAATCTCGTTCTCGAACATGGCGACGAATTCGGCCATGTCGTTCTTCTTGGCGTCGTGGGCCACGAGCGCCAAAGTCAGCTTCTTCATGGGAGAGGGCTCAGTTGCTCCAGCGATCGCGCCACTGCATCTCGCCGGCCAGGCAGTTCGCGGGAGGCGCACTCTGAATGCGGTTGATGAGGGAAGGTTGCACGGGCATGAGATCGGCGACCTCAAGCAGAATCTTGGTTTTGATGGCCTCGATGAATTGATCGCGCTCCCGGACAGGAACCGTGAAGGCCCCCTGGCCTCCGATCACGCAGTCCCGGTAATAGATATCGAGCTCGGCGATGTCGAGATAGCCGGGCTTGCGCATCATGATCGGCAGCCCATTGATGATGACGCCCTTGGCCACCGCGTCGTCGCGGGCCTGCACCACGCTGCGCCCTTGGTTGTTGGGGCCGTCTCCGGAAACGTCGATCACCCGCCGCACGGCCTCGACACCATTGTCTTCGAGGAGCTTCACTCCGAAATCGATGGCGCTGGAGATCGAGGTGCGCTGGGCGCGGCGCAGGGGTGTCGAGGAGATCTTGTCCGCGAAGGCCATCAGGCTTTCGGGATTGTCGAGGATCGTCCAGGGGATGATCACCTTCTGGTCGGGCGAGCCGGCCCATTCCATGTAGGTGACGGCGATCCTTCCCAGCAATCCGCTGCGGATGGCGTCGTGCACCTGCTGCGAACGAAAGGCCTGGGCGAAGCCCTCCCGCTGCAGGGCCTGCTCGTCCGTATCCATGGAGAAGGAGATGTCGACGGCAATCACGAGGGCTAGGTCGACCTCGTTTTCGTTCTGCGCCTCGGCCGGCAACGGAAGGCACGTCCATAGCAAGACTAGTCCTGCGGCCAGATGGGTGATCGCTGAGCGAACCATCGTATTCTCCTTGGGAACGGAGACGGACTGGTTCGCTCAGTGTGCCACCTTCTGAGCATGACGCAAGGTCGCGTTCTGGTTAGGCGGGCTCGGCTCCGGAAAGCTTGGCCTGGACAAGGTCGAGAGCGCTCCGAAAGGCCGCGTCTGCGTCGAGATGGGTCGTATCGAGGGTGAGCGCGTCGGCCGCGGGCTTCAACGGGGCTGTGCTGCGGGTCATGTCCCGCTCGTCCCGGCGGCGGATATCGTCCAGAATCGTCTCGTAGGCGATCATCTCGCCCCTTTTCTGAAGCTCGAGATGCCGGCGGCGGGCCCGTTCCTCGGGAGCGGCCGTGATAAAGAGCTTCACGTCCGCGCCGGGGCAGACCACGGTCCCGATGTCCCGCCCGTCGAGCACCGCTCCGGAGGGCTGCTCGGCGAACTGGCGCTGAAAGGCCAGCAGGGCGTCGCGAACCGGCTGAAAGCCGGAGATCACGGAGGCGGCTTCGCCCATCTGGGCTCCCCGCAGGCGCGGATCGTCGAGATGCGTCGCGTCGAGGTCGAGCGCCACCTGATGGGCGGCGTCCCGGTCCGTCAGGTCGAGTTCCCGGTCGAGCATGACCCGGGCGACAGCCCGGTAAAGCAGGCCCGTATCGAGATGCGCGAGACCGAAATGCTCGGAGAGACGCTTGCCCAGGGTTCCCTTGCCCGAGGCGGCGGGGCCGTCGATTGCGATGATCATGGCGGACTCAGTCCTGAATCGTGGCGCCGAGCTCCCGCATGAGCGGGATGAAGGAGGGGAAGCTCGTCATGATCATCGCCCCGTCGTCCACCGTCATGGGCTCTCGAGTGGCCAGCCCCATGACGAGGAAGGACATGGCGATGCGGTGGTCGAGGTGGGTCGCGACCGGGTTGCCGCCTCCGCGTACCGCCTTGGAGCCGGAGCCATGGACGATCAGGTCGTCACCCTGGATTTCATGCTCGACGCCTGCCTCGGCCAAGCCCGCCGCGACGGCCGCCAGACGGTCCGATTCCTTCACGCGCAGCTCGTGGAGGCCCTGCATGCGGGTGGTGCCCTCCGCGAAGGCGGCTGCGACCGCGAGGATCGGATACTCGTCGATCATAGCGGGCGCACGCCCGTGAGGGACCGTCACGCCGGTGAGCTTGCTGTAGCGCACGCGCAGGTCCGCCACCGTCTCGCCGCCCTCGTCACGCTCGTTCAGGCGCTCGATGGATGCGCCCATTTCGAGAAGAGTGGTGATCAGGCCCGTGCGGAGCGGGTTCATCATCACGGCTTCGATCACGACGTCGGAGCCGGGGGTGATCAGCGCGGCCACCAGGGGGAAGGCGGCGGAGGAGGGGTCGGTCGGCACCACGATGTCCGTGCCGCGAAGCTCGGGCTGGCCGTGGAGGGTAATGGCCCGGCCTTCCTCTCCATGGGGAGCGACGTCGACGGTTGCGCCGAAATGGCGCAGCATGCGCTCGGTGTGGTCGCGGGTCGCCTCGCGCTCGATCACCGTGGTGCGGCCGGGGGAATTGAGGCCCGCGAGCAGGATCGCCGACTTGATCTGGGCCGAGGCCGCAGGGGTTTCGTAGGTGATCGGGAGCGTTTCCTTGGGCCCGCGCAGGGTCAGGGGCACGCGGCCGCCCTCCGCCTCGCTCACGACCGTGACGCCCATCTTCACCAGCGGGTCGAGAATGCGACGCATGGGGCGTTTGCGCAGGGAAGCGTCCCCATCGAAGGTGGTGGTGATCGGGTGGCTTCCGGCCACGCCCATCATGAGCCGCGAGCCGGTGCCCGCATTGCCGAAATCCAGGACGTCCTTCGGCTCGACCAGGCCGCCGATTCCGGCGCCCTTGATCCGCCAGCGGCCGGGGGCCTCCCGCGTGATCGTGGCGCCGAGCGCCCGGCAGGCTTCCGCCGTGCGCAGGACGTCGTCCCCTTCCAGGAGCCCCTCGACCCGGGTTTCGCCGATGGAGAGGAGCCCGAAGATCATGGAACGATGGGAAATGGATTTGTCCCCGGGAACGCGGATGCGTCCTTTCAGGGCATTTCCAGACCTGCTGGAGACCGGGGCAGCCGGACCATGGGCGTGGGACATTCTCGTATTCCTTGAGCCTTCTCTTTGGGGCGGGCTCTAACACGGGTGTCCTGCAACGTCACGCGCAAGGTGCATGGTGCAGGTCCTCCGGTGCAATTTCTCATTTGACAAGCCTTTCCCTCATGACTAACGGGTGCCTTCCCGACCATTCACTTCCATGAAGGCAATCACCCGTGGCCAAACCGGAACTCGGCTTGAAGCGCCAGTGCATGAGCTGCGGCGCGAAATTCTACGATGTCAACAGGGACCCGGCGGTCTGCCCGAAATGCGGCACCGTCTTCCAGGCGGTGGCTCTGAGCCGCGCCGCTCCCCCGGCAGTCGCTCGCGCCTCCGATGACGACGAGGACACCGAGCTGGAGACTACCGGTCCGGAGATGGTCTCCCTCGACGAGGTCGAGGCTGGCGAGAACGAAAAGGACATCCCGGCCGATGACGACATCGACGTGGCCGATGACGACACCGACGACACCTTCCTCGAGGACGAGGAAGAGGGCGACGATGACGTTTCGGATCTGATCGATAGTGATCTGGAAGACGACGAAGAGGCTTGAACCTCGCGTCGGACCTGATTATAGAGACGCCGCGGCGTTCCCAAACGCCGCGGATTTCAAAGGGGCCATAGCTCAGCTGGGAGAGCGCTTGCATGGCATGCAAGAGGTCGGCGGTTCGATCCCGCCTGGCTCCACCAAATCTCCCCCTCAGCTCGGGGCAAGGCAGCTGATCCCCATCAAATCGTACTGCTTATTCTCATTCTATCCGTGGCCCGGCTTGTGAGGAAACGTTTTTTCGTTACTTTGCAAGATATGAGAAAGGCCCTCGCTCCCGTCCTCTTCTTCGTATGCTTGGTTCGCACGGTCGCGGCGGCTGATCTGGCGCCTCCACAGCGGCTCGAAATCTACTACGGAAACGCATTGTTCGGTTACACCACGCTGCGGTTGCAGGATGGGGAAAAGCTCGTCTACGAGCGGCATGTCCGCGATCCGCACCAGGAGGTCATCGAACCGTCGCCGGAATCGTGGGCTCGCTTCCGCGAGCGGCTGGATCGTTTGGCGGTCTGGCAATGGAAGCCACGCTACTTCAATCCGCAGGCGACCGACGGCACACAGTGGCGTGTCCTTTTAATGTATCAGGACAGAACCCTCGAAGCCTCAGGCTCCAACGCTTATCCGCTGCCGAGCGGCGCTTCCAATCATTCCCCGGAGGAGAGCCTGCATTTCCGAGCCTTTCTGGATAGCCTGCAGGACTTGACGGGCCGCGAATTCCGCTAGTGTCATTCCCCGCCTCATTGCCTAGAGGGGGCTCGTCTTCTCTTTTCGGGCGACGGCTTTAAAAATAGAAGTTTGATATCCTGATCCACGAAAGCGGGAACAATGACGCGCGTTGAGACGAACGGCCTCCAGGTTGCACCGGTTCTTCATGATTTCATCGAGCGGGAGGCGCTGGCCGGCACCGGCGTATCGGCCGTAGCCTTCTGGACGGGACTGGCGGGCCTGGTCGAGAATTTCGCGCCGCGCGACCGGGAGCTCCTGGCCATCCGCGATAAGCTCCAGGCCCAGATCGACGATTATCACCGCGCCCGCTCCGGCCA
>NZ_JBVVAJ010000009.1:0-179077 GCF_055792805.1 Microvirga sp. HS2 | reverse complement strand
GCGCTCGACCGCGGCACTCTGAAGGTGCGTTCCATGGTGCTGCCCGACCTCTACCAGGAGCACGACAAGCCCGAGCGCATGTATGCCCAGGCCGGCCTCGACGCCGCCGCCATCGTCGCAAAGATCTTCGAGGTGCTGGGGGGCGCGCAGGAGCAGAGGCGCCGGAGCATCGCTCTAAGCGTGCATCACGACCGCAAGCGAGGGTAATGGTCCGGATGCCGATGCCGCACCGAAGAGTTTTGAGCCGAGCGGACGAAACTGAGGTGTTTGTTCCATGTCGCTTGGTCCCATGAAGGAGCGAGTCCGATGGGCGGCACCATTCTAGCCGGTACCTCCCTCCTGATTTGGATATATCTGCTTTTCGGGCGGGGTCTTTTTTGGCGAATGGCGGAGCGCGACGACCGTTTTGTTCTCGACGACGCATCGTGTCTGTCCGAGGCTCCCACCTTAGCTGTGATCATCCCGGCCCGCAACGAAGCTGAAACGATTGCCATCACCGTGACCTCATTGCTGAAGCAGACCTATCCTCATTACTTTGACATTGTTGTGGTTGACGATCAGAGTACCGACGAAACTGGTATGATGGCCGCAGCAGCAGCCCTCGATGCCCGAGCGGATGATCGCCTCATCATTGTGAAAGGCACTGCTCCGCCCGCTGATTGGGCAGGAAAATTATGGGCCATGCAGCAGGGATTGGAACGCATCGAGGCGAGTCTTGCACCGCCGGAATTCGTCTTGTTCACCGATGCGGACATTGCCTATGCGACCCATGATGTGATCAGGCGCTTGGTCCAGCGAACGCTCGCTCGCAGAACGGTCCTGACTTCGCTGATGGTGAAGCTCCGCTGCGAGAGTGTCGCCGAGCACTTGCTCGTTCCAGCCTTCGTCTTCTTTTTCCAGAAGCTCTATCCCTTCAGGTGGGTCAATGATGCCCGCCGCGCTACGGCGGCCGCAGCGGGTGGCTGCATGCTCGTCCACCGGCGATCCCTCATCGCGGCCGGCGGGTTGCACGCGATACGTCATGCGCTCATCGACGATTGTGCACTTGGTGCGCTCATGAAACGGCACGGGCTTGTCTGGCTCGGCTTGACGGAACAGGTGCATAGTCTGCGGTCATATCCGAAATTAAGCGATATCGGCCGCATGGTGAGCCGCTCGGCCTATGCGGAGCTCCGATACTCGCCGCTCCGGCTCGTCGGCGCCGTGATCGTCATGAACATCACCTATGTGGCACCGCCCCTTCTCGTCGCACTGGGCACCAGTGCTGCGCAGGTCGCCGGGGCGGTTGCCTGGGCCCTGATGGCTGCTGCGTTCATGCCCTGCCTGCGCTTTTACGGCCGGAGCTCGGCATGGGGTGTTGCGCTTCCGCTTGTCGCGGGCATTTATACCTTGTTCACCCTCGATTCCGCTCTTCAGCATTGGCGGGGACGGGGTGGTGCATGGAAGGGACGGATTAATGCGGCGCCCATCGCGCCGAGAAATGCGATGTCTCATGTTCACAGCCAAAGCGGCATGCCGCGGCAGGACGCCTCTAGATAAGAGCTTTGCCGTTGTTTCGGAGCACATCCGCGGCAATCTGGGCTTTCCTCCACCAAGACGCCCTATGGACGCTGATGCTTAAAACCTGAGTTGAACGAAACTATTGCGGCTAAATACAAACTGCTCAGGCGCTCATTTCGGTGGGCCTGAGGATTTCTCCTCGAATAGAAGATCGGATCGTAGTAGAATGTCGGAATGTTGATGTTATTATTATCGTGCGGGTATGTTGTTTAACCTGAGTGCGAACGCGCTGTAATCGATAACGATCGTAGTGCCACATCACGAGGTAGAGACTTCAATAGTGGCTTTTGCACAAGGTATGCATATGAGGATAGGATATGAAAATTATCCTCGCTCGGCCCCGTGGTTTCTGTGCTGGCGTTATCCGCGCGATTGAAATCGTAGAACGCGCCCTCGCCAAGTATGGTGCTCCCATCTATGTCCGACACGAGATTGTTCACAACCGGCATGTGGTTGAGAGCTTGGAAAGGAAGGGCGCACGCTTTGTTGAGAACCTCAGCCAAGTGCCCGACGACGCAGTCGTGATCTTCAGTGCGCACGGGGTTTCCCGAGCGGTCATTACGGAAGCACAAGTAAGGAATTTGCACGCGCTGAATGCCACATGTCCTCTTGTCACCAAGGTCCATCGTCAAGCTCAGCGCTATGTAGCGCAAGGCCGGACTTTGGTTCTCATTGGCCATGCCGGGCACCCGGAAGTCGAAGGCACATTAGGGCAGATCGAGGGCATGGTTCATCTGGTGCAGACCGAGGCCGATGTGGACGCGCTTGATCTACCGACTGAGACGCGCATCGCCTATGTGACCCAGACGACCCTCAGCGTGGACGACACCCGGTCGATTATTGCGGCTCTGGAGCGGCGCTTTCATGACGTTGTTGGGCCCGAGACCGGAGACATTTGCTACGCGACGCAGAACCGCCAAATGGCCGTCCGGCAGCTCTGCCGGACGGCAGAGCTCCTGTTGGTTGTCGGTGCCCGCAACAGTTCAAATTCCAATCGCCTGCGGGAGATCGGTGAGGAGACCGGCGTACCTAGTTATCTGATCGAGGACGAGACAGATATTGATCACACCTGGCTGCACCAGGTTGAGGTCATCGGGCTGACCGCCGGAGCTTCGGCGCCCGAAGTACTTGTCGACAGGGTAATAGATGCCCTCTCTCGAAAGTATTCGGTCGAGATCTCCGTACTGCCAGGGATTGAAGAGAACATTAATTTCCGCCTGCCTACCGAACTTGCGAATATTTGAACCCGGTCGGGCTGAAGAGTTGCACCTTGCCAGAAGAGGGATTTACCAGTGGGCATGCCCCTCCGTCAAATTCTGCTCATCGGCAGCTATGTCGTCCGCCAACACCTCGCAGGGCGGAGGCGTTATCCGCTCGTGCTGATGCTGGAACCATTGTTCCGGTGCAATCTGTCCTGTGCGGGATGTGGCAAGATCGACTATCCGGATGCGATCCTGAACAGGCGTCTGTCACTGGAAGACTGCCTTGGATCCATCGACGAGTGTGGTGCACCCGTCGTCGTCCTTGCAGGCGGAGAGCCGCTCCTGCACAAAGAACTGCCCCAGATCGTCGAGGGTGCCGTTGCGCGGCGTAAATTCGTGATCGTCTGTACCAATGCGCTCCTGTTGGAGAAGAGAATCCATCAATACCAACCGAGCCCATACTTCACCTGGTCCATCCACCTGGACGGCGACAAGGACATGCATGACCGGTCCGTGTGCCAGCCAGGAGTCTATGATCGCGCTGTCGCTGCCCTCAAGCTCGCGCGAGCGAGAGGATTTCGGGTAACGATCAACTGCACTTTGTTCAAAGGCGCAGATCCGGAGCGAGTTGCCCGGTTTTTCGATACAGTGATGGAACTGGGGGTGAGTGGGATTACTGTCTCGCCCGGATATGCCTATGAAAGAGCTCCCGACCAGCAGCACTTCCTCAACCGAAAAACCACCAAGGATCTCTTTCGCAATGTTTTCCGCCTCAACCGAGGCGGTAAGAAATGGGTATTCAATCAGTCGGTACTGTTCCTTGATTTCCTTGCTGGCAATCAGACCTATCGGTGTACGCCATGGGGAAATCCGACCCGAACGATATTTGGATGGCAACGCCCCTGCTATCTCCTGGGAGAGAGTTACGCCAATACTTACCGGGAGTTGATGGAAGAAACGGATTGGGGTGCATACGGAACGGGCTGCTACGAAAAATGTGCCGATTGCATGGTTCACTCAGGCTATGAGGCATCGGCGGTCAGGGACACGCTTCGACGGCCATGGAAGGCCGTTTGGGTCGCCTTGCATGGAGTGACAACGCGAGGTCCTATGGCGCCGGAGATCCCGCTGGACCAACAACGTCCCGCGCAATTCGTGTTCTCACGAAACGTCGCTGAAAGGCTCGGCAAGGTTTCCGACCCCAAGATTGGGCCCGAGAAGGGACCGGCAGCGACGTAAGCCGGCGGTAGCGGCCGACGCATTGATCGCAAGACGCGCCAGCAAAGCGATCTGCATGGGCTGCCGCACCACTGCGCGCAGGACATACCGCCAATCCAAGATCCCATCAGCATCCAGTGCCTCATTGGCAAATGGCGGAAGCGAGTGGTTCGAGGCATCGCAGATCACTCGGATCGCTGCGAACGGAACTCCGCAAATGGCGGCGAACTCGGCTGCAACATGGGACTCCATGTCGACCGCAGCGGCACCCGTGGCGGAACGGAGGGCTGCTTTTGCGATAGGGGTCCGAACGGGGGCCTCAACGCCTGCAATCTCAGCCGCGATGACGCTCCGGCCTGCTACCGACGACCTTCGAATCCAATCCTGGGTGAGGCCCGGATGCGCGAACCATCGCACTTTTCCAACAACAATGCCTTGGGCGAGAACGACATCGCCAGGTGAGAGACTTGGATCGAGCCCGCCGGCAATTCCGAAGCTGACAACAGCCCGGTAAGCAGGAGTGAGGGCGCGGAGAACGTGGCGCAGCCGTTCCGGTGAACCGCCCGAGCAGATGGTGACGTGGTCGGGCCCGGCGATCATGCGCGCTTCATAGGCAAGTCCGGTTACGATCAGGAGTGGCAGTCTGGAGCTCACATTCCGATCCAGTCGCTTACTTCATGGAGACCGAGCTTCAGGTTGCGATAGCGTGCAAGCGCCCAAAGCGGAAAGAGCTTAGGATAGCCGTGGTAGCGCAGATAGAAGACCCTTGGAAAACCCGTAGCTGTGAAATACTCTTCAGGCCAGAATCCGTCTCCACTCTGGGTGTTGCACAGATACTCGACGCCACGTCTGACCGCAGGATGCTCGACCTGGCCGGCGGCCATCAGGCCCAGGAGAGCCCAGGCGCTCTGAGAAGCCGTACTCGATGCGGGCTGATGACCTCGGTAATCAAGACGGTAGCTCTCTCCATCCTCGCCCCAACCTCCGTCCGGATTCTGGATCCGTACGAGCCATTCTACTGCTCTTCGGACAGCATCCGAACGTGGATCCACTCTTGCTGCGTGCAGGGCACAAAGAGCAGACCACGTTCCATATATGTAATTCATGCCCCAGCGACCGAACCAGCTCCCATCATCCTCCTGCTCCTCAAGGAGATACGCAATGCCGTGGGCCAGCGGTGAGCCTCTTCCGGGCTTGTCGCCAAGTTGAGCAAGCATAGAAACACAGCGAGCCGTCACATCGACGGTCGGTGGATCAAGGAGTGCTCCATGATCGGCGAAGGGAATATAATTGAGATACCCGTAGCTGTTATCGGCGTCGAAGGCGCCCCAACTGCCGTCTCGGTTCTGCAGTCCTGAAATCCACTCGCGGCCACGGGTAATTGGCTCGTCAAAGACTGCGGCATTCTGCAGGCCAAGCCGCAACTGCGCACGATGCATTGCCATGACCACGACCGCCGTATCATCAACATCAGGATAATAAGGATTGGCGTATTGGAACGCCCACCCCCCAGGGCGCACGTGAGGGCGTATCACCCCCCAATCTCCGATGACATCAAGGATCTGACGCTGCTTTAACCAAGTCAGCCCCTTCTTGGCGTGCTGCTCCGCCTCATCGCCTCCAACTTCGAGAAGGGTCTGGCAGCATAGCGCAGTGTCCCACACGGGCGAGAGGCACGGCTGGCAATAGGCCTCGCTGTCCTTCACGATCACTAGGTGGTCAATGGCCTCCCGGGCAGTGACGACGTGCGAATGATGTTCTGGATATCCCAGAGCATCGTACATCATCAAGACATTTGCCATTGCGGGGAATATGGCCCCAAACCCGTTAGGGCCGTTCAAGCGATCTTCAACGAAAGCGATTGCCGCCTTGATTGCATGCTGTCGTGTACTCTTCGGAAAGAACCGCTCCGTTCTGCGTAGAACGTCGTCAGTCATCTCGAAGAAAATCGTCCAAGGCGAATTTTTCTGAAACCCCTCTGGCCCGTTGTGCTCGCTGCCGGGTGGGGTCGTGAAAAGCTCTGGGACAACGATGCCGCGTCGGTTGCGCGCCGTTGGTTTCAAAGCCTGCAGGACCATGAGCGGAACGAGGACCGTGCGTGCCCAATAGGACATTTTCGAGAGATGAATGGGAAACCAGCGTGGCAGAAGGATAATCTCGATGGGCATGACCGGCACGGCCTGCCAGGGGACCTCGCCATAGAGCGCCAGCAATGTCCGCGTGAACACGTTGCTCCGTGCGGCGCCCCCATGCGCAAGAATCAAATCGCGGGCTTGGCGCATATGAAGGGCGTTTGGTGCGTCTCCAATCATCTTTAGCGCAAAGTATGCCTTGACGCTCGCGCTCAGGTCGAACGATCCGCCGTGGTATAGAGGCCAGCCACCGTTCGGAGTCCGTATGCGGCGCAGATATGCTGCAATCTTTCCTTCAAGATCGCTGTTCGCCGGCTTTCCAAGATAATGCTTGAGAAGTATATATTCGGCGGGAATCGTGGCATCGGCCTCTAACTCAAATCTCCAATGCCCGTCAGCTTGAGCACATGCGATAAGCGCTTCGCTGGCGGCTTCGATCCTCGTGTCGATCACGTCGTTGGACAATTCGAGGTGAATGGGGACGGATTGAACCATGCGATACTCCGTATTCTTCCATCAAGCATCTCGACAGTAAGTACGCTTGAATCGGACGCCAGCATCAACGTGAAGCAATGGGCGTAGCTGTCCATCGAACGAGACAGTCTCCGTGCTGTTGATCAGCTCCGAAGATCCTGCGGACGGCACGTGTGGCCCATTCACAATAGAGATCGAGCATCGTCCAGGCTGGGGCTCGGATGCACCGGTCACATCCATCATCATTCCATCGATGACAGCGGGGAAATCGCTAGGTCGGCAGAACGCATATACGGCATAGATTGCCTCATACCTGAAGCGTGGCAGTATCTGCATGGCTGCGTAGAATGAGCCGCCGGCAACAATAGGGACACTGTTCTCATTCACCAGGACACCGGCCATGCGCCTGCTCCTCTGGAAAACGGTGCGGGAGCTGTGAATTATACCGTCCATAGGATCTCAGGCCATATCGATAAAGAGGCAGGCTGATGATCGGTGACCCTGTGGTTCGCGCGCCCGGGCCAAGACAGGATATCGTAGCAGATCCGGGAGTGGTGGTTCGGGGTATCTGCCCTGCGAAGCCAATAACAATCCTGCTGCAAACTTGAGCAATACATTGTTCGCCTCTCTATCCAGTATAAGAGCGCTTCGGCCCAATATGCCGGCGCTTACCCCGCCCTTATACGACACCGGCCTTCGCCTTCATGGCGTGCCCGGCGAGCGTTTTGCCTAGGGACCACGCAGCACCGGGAACGCGGTGAGCATCGGCGATCACGGCATCGAAGGCACGCTCGATCCAGGTGCAGTCCTCCTCTTTGATGATGAGCGGCGGAAGGAGCTTCACCACATGGCTCGCGTGGCCCGCCACTTGGCACAGGATCCGATGCTCCTTGAAAAGGGGTACGGTGATGAGCTGACAGAACAGGCCCTTGTTCATGGCCTCAAGTGCATTCCAAGCAGCCTTCAATTTGAAAGACTGCGGAGGGCCGAACTCAATGCCAATCATCAACCCCTTGCCGTGCACTTTCTTCACGAGCTCGTAACGCTCTGCCATGCCCTCGAAGGCGGCAATCAGGCGCGCTCCATTTTTGGCGGCATTTTCAATTATTTGCTCCTCCACGAGCGCTTGCAGTGTCGCAAGCCCTGCCGCCATGGCGAGGTCGTTCTTCGAGAAGGTCGAGCCATGCACAACTGCGCGGTCCATCCGGTCGAAGATCCTGTCGAAGATCCAGCGTCGGGTCAGCACGGCACCAACCGGGAGGTAGCCGCCGGAAAGCGCTTTTGCTAGGAGCACCATGTCGGGCTCAACACCCCAATGGTCGATGGCAAGGAACTTGCCCGTGCGACCGAGTCCTGTCTGAATCTCGTCCACAACGAAGAGAGCCCCGTAAGAGCGGCACAGCTCTGCCGCACCCACCAGGTATCCCTCGGAGGGCATGTTGACGCCCTTGCCCTGAATCGGCTCGACAATGAAGGCGGCGATGGTCTTCGACGCGAGTGCGCGCTCGAGAGCCGCAAGGTCGTCGAAGGGGATCTCAGCGCAGTCCGGCAGGAGCGGTTCGAACCCCCTTCGGAACATCTCGTCGCCTGTAATCGACATGCTGCCATAGGTAAGTCCATGAAAGGCATGGCTGGCGAAGAGAATGCCCGGCCGCCCGGTGGCGCCGCGGGCGAACTTGAGCGCAGTCTCAACTGCCTCTGTCCCTGAATTGGTGAAGAATGCCTTGTCAAGGTATGGCGTGCGCGACAGAAGGCGCTCGGCAAGAAGTCCTGCGAGTGGAGATACGTCCATCTGTACAAGGTTCGGCAGCTCCCCATCCATGGCTGAGACGAGCGCGTCGCGAACGCCCTTGTGATTGCGTCCGAGAGCGAAGACACCCCAGCCGGACAGGAGGTCAAGGTAGCGCCGATCGCGACTGTCCCACAGATGGGCTCCCTGTGCCCTGCGAAAGCTCACATCGTAGCCGATCACCTTCAGCACGCGCACCATCTGTTCGTTGAGATGGCGCGTGTGCAGATCGTATCGGTCCTCCTCGTGAGCGTGGAAGAGTGCAGCGATGTCAAGACCCATTGAGGAGCTCCGAGTCCGTTTAGCGGGGCTTTATGGAGCGAGTGCCGTCGGTGGGCTTCGGCTGGTTCGTGCCCAGGGTCTCACTCGCGCGTGTCCAGGTTTCGCCGTCACAGAGAAGACCGCCAAGGATGCAGCCCTCGATCCTGAGGGAGGTCGGGCTCTGCGGTACCAAGGTGGCTGCATAGGTCTTGCCGTTTTCGGCATTGTAGACGCTGCCCTCCCATGAATTCTGGCCCTTAAGCTTCATACTCTTGATGATCTCGAGACCGAGAAGGGGTTTGTTGCGCTTGGCCGGATCAGGATTGTTCGAATCGACGCCGCCCGGGGTCTTTGTCCAAATGAGCGTGCCGCAACGGGTTCCGTCGCTGCCGTCGCCGCACGGCGCGATACTGATGCGAGCGGTCTGATCGGCGACAATCCACTCGCCGTCGATGGGCGCAGCCGGCGTCTGCGCGATCGCAGCCGTCTTCAGCCCATTCTCGGTCCGGGCCGCCGCCGAGGCGAGGATGAGTACTCCGAGAGAGGTCGCGACAAGTACCTTCTTTCTGACCATGCTGGCGTCGGACCCTGCGGGTCCGCTCCGGTTGAGCCTGAGCAGGTTCACATCTGCGCAACGGAAATCGGTCTTGAGCTTGTTTCTTGCGATTCTAGAGTGTTCTTGTGCCCTTAAAGCGGCAAGCATGAGGCGTGATTCGCGTAAAGGCGGATGGAACACAGAGCGGCTTTGTGAAACCTTCCAGGCCGTCTCTCGGAACTATTCTGACGAAGCCTGGCAGTTTGCGGGGATGCTGTGGCGCTATCACTGGTCACGCGTCTGTCGGATCGGCCCGTCGCCAAAGCTCGACCAAGTGATGATAGCTGTCTCAGCCGTTGCAGGATCGGATCTGCCGGTACGCCGCTGTATAGGACCCGGCACAATCAAGCGGCCTTGCTCTGGACAAGCCCAGCCGCCCGTGGCTTCTTCTTCCAGGTGATCTGGAGCGGATGGTATGGCCCCTCCCTTCGTATGCAGGCTGGCCCTGATCGGCTTGGCACTATGGCCGACGCTTGGCACAGCGCAACCCACGACGCCGGTTCCGACTGTCACGACCGCTACCGCCACCCAGGCATGCTTCGAGGATCATGTCTCCTTCATCGGTGCGCTTGTGCCCCGAGAGGATGTGCTCGTTATCCCCCTCGTCAATGGCGCAAGAGTGAACGAGGTGCTGGTCGAGGCGGGCGAGCGGGTGAGGAGCGGCCAGGTACTGGCGCGGCTCAGCCGGCCGGGACCGTCGGAGGTGCCGACCGGAGGGTCGATTGACGTGACAGCGCCCGTGGATGGCGTAGTCCTGACCCGTAGCGCCCGCATTGGCCTCATCGCCTCCGCCTCGTCCACTGAGCCCCTTTTTCGCCTCGCCCGCGATGGTGCTATGGACGTGATGACGGGGCTCCCGGCGGGCCGCCTCGTGAACGTGCGTGCTGGTCGTTCCGTGCGCCTCCAGACCCCCGGAGGAGAGATCCGCGGCGAAGTGCGCCTCGTCGCGCCGGAAGTTGACCGGCAGAGCCGACTCGGCCTGGTGCGCATCAGCTTCGATGGAGACCCGCGCCTGCTCTTCGGCGCTTCTGTGTCCGGCGTCATCGAAACGGGGCAGAGCTGCGGCCTAGGCATTCCGCTTTCGGCTCTCGTCTCCGAGCGTGACCGGACGCTGGTGCGGCGCGTGCGCGATGGCAGGGTAGAGAGCGTCGCGGTGCAGCCCGGCCTCGTCCAGGGCGATATGGTCGAGATTCGCTCAGGACTCGCGGCCGGCGATCTCGTGGTCGCCCGTGCAGCCGACTTCCTGCGAGATGGCGATGCCGTGCGCGCCGCGCCGGCAGAGGTGCCGTGATGAGGATCCCCATCTCGGCAACGTCGATCCGCCGGCCGATCCCTGCCATCGTCCTCTTTCTGGTGCTGTCTTTGCTCGGTCTGATGAGTTTCCGGCATCTGCCAGTGACGCGCTTGCCTGCAGTCGATCTTCCCATCGTCTCCGTTGCCGTACCGCACTACGGTGCATCGCCGGCCGAGATCGAAACACAGATTACAGCCCCGATCGAGAATGCAGTGGCAGGCGTTGCCGGCGTGCGCCACATCTCATCAACCATCTCGGATGGCCTGTCGAACACCGTGATAGAGTTCCGCCTCGAGATGGACGCGGCCGCTGCGGTTAACGGTGTCAAGGACGCAGTGGCTCGCGTTCGCACTGAACTTCCCCAGGCCGTGCAGGAGCCCATAGTCCAGAGCATTGAAATTGCCGGCCAACCCATCGTCACATATGCGGTAAGGGCGAAAGATCGCACACCGGAGGAAATCTCCAGATTCATCGACGAGACCGTCAAGCGCGCGCTCCTCGGTCTCCGTGGCGTCGCGGGCATCGAGCGCATCGGCGGGGTCGTACGCGAGATCGCAGTCCATCTCGACCCTGTGAGATTGGCGGATGCTGGCGTCACTGTCGTCAACGTAAACGAGCAATTGCGTGCGGCGTACGTCAACGGTGGAGGCGGGCGAGTTGAGGTAGGGGCGCGCGACGCGGCAATCCGCACGCTTGCCGGTGTCAACAGCGTTTCAAGCCTTGCCGCCCTTCCTATCATCCTGCCGACTGGCGGACCGGTCCGCCTCGATGATCTCGGTACGGTGACGGATGGGATGGCGGAGCCGAAGACCTTCGCACTTCTGGACGGCGAGCCCATCGTCGCTTTCGCAGTGTCTCGTGCCCGCGGCGCGAGCGATGTGGACGTCGCTCGCGCCGTCGCAGACCGCATCGCTGTGCTGCAGAGTGCGAACCCCGACTACGAGATCCGCCTCATCGACGTACCCGTCAGCTACACAATCGGCAACTACCAAGCCACGATGAGCACGCTCATCGAGGGCGCGGTGCTCGCCGTCATCGTGGTATTCGTATTTCTGCGGGACTGGCGCGCCACGCTGATTGCGGCAATCGCCCTGCCACTCTCGGTCGTGCCGACCTTCTGGATTATGGACGTGATGGGGTTTTCGCTCAACCTCGTAACGCTCCTCGCCATTACGCTCTCGACCGGCATCCTTGTCGACGATGCCATCGTCGAGGTCGAGAATATTATCCGACACATGCGGATGGGAAAGAGTGCTTACGAAGCGGCGCTCGAAGCCGCAGACGAGATCGGACTGGCCGTCATCGCCGTGACGGCGACGCTGATTGCGATCTTTGTACCCTCGAGCTTCATGGGTGGTGTTGCAGGCCAGTTCTTCAAACAGTTCGGCGTGACTATCGCGGTGGCAGTGTTCTTCTCGTTGCTCGTCGCCCGCCTTATCACACCGATGATGGCGGCCTATGGTCTTCCTTCGGCACGGGAACTTGTGGAACGTGAGGGCAGGGTACTGCGCACCTATACGCGGCTTGTGGCTTGGTCGGTCCGCCACCGAATTGTCACGGTGGCTCTCGGATTGGCAATCTTTGTCGCTTCGATTGCAAGCGCCCTGCTACTGCCGACCTCCCTTCTGCCTCCGGAGGACACGAGTCGCTCGCTCCTTGTCGTGGAGCTGCCTCCTGGCGTCGACCTGACCGATACGCGCCGCACCGCGGAGCTCGTCACGCGCCGTCTCAAGGCGTTGCCGGAGGTGCGCTCCGTTCTCGTCCAGGGCGGGCGAGTGCCGATCGGGATGTCGGAGGCGCGCGATGCCACCTTCATTGTCAACTACACACCACGTTCGGAGCGAAGCCGCACCCAGCGCGAGCTCGAAGGTGTCCTTGCGGCGGAACTCGCCAACGTGCCCGATATCCGCTCCTACTTCCTCGACGCGAACGGTTTCAGGCCGGTCACGGTCATCGTCATGGGCGCCGACGGCGCGAAAATCTCGGCGGCGGCGGCGGATCTCGCGGCGCAGATGCGTCGCCTGCCCATGCTTGTCAATGTGATCTCCACCGCCTCTCTGGGGAGGCTTGAGGTCCGCATCGTCCCTCGGCCCGCGGATGCCGCCGCGCTCGGTCTTCCCGCCGCGGCACTTGCAAACGCGATCCGTATCACGACCCTCGGCGACCTCGAACCGAACCTTCCTCATCTCGGTGGCAACGAACAGCTCATTCCTATTCGCGTGCGCCTCGATCCCGCGGCGATCACGGACCCGCGGGCGCTCGATGCCATACGTCTCTCGCCGCCGAACGGCGGCCCACCGGGCATGCAGCCGGTTCCCCTCGCTGCGGTGGCGGATGTGGAGATCGGCCGCAGCTTGGCCTCGATCGAACGGCACGACCGGTCCCGAAGCGTCACTGTCGAGGCGGATCTGGCCAGCGGCGCTGCGCTCGGCGATGCCCTTAAGGCGACGCTCGCGCTGCCTGCTGCCCGCACCCCGCTGGCTGGAGTCACCGTGCGCGAGGCGGGTGACGCCGAGGTTATGACGGAATTGTTCAACGGCTTCTCTACCGCCATGCTGGCGGGACTCCTTCTCGTCTACAGCGTGCTGGTGCTCCTCTTCGCGAGCTTCCTGCAACCTTTGACAATTCTGTTCTCTCTGCCGCTTTCCATTGGGGGTGCGATGCTGGGCCTCCTGGCCGTTCACCAGCCCATCAGCATGCCGGTTTCGATCGGTATCCTGATGCTGCTCGGCATCGTGACGAAGAACGCTATCCTCCTCGTCGATTTTGGGCTGGAGGCGCAGTCGCAGGGGATAAGCCCGGAGGAAGCGATCGTCGACGCCGGGCGCAAGCGCGCTCGACCGATCATCATGACCACTGTCGCCATGATCGCCGGTATGGTGCCCTCGGCACTCGCGATCGGTGCCGGCGGGGAGGCCCGGGCGCCGATTGCCATCGCGGTTATCGGTGGGCTCATCGTCTCGACCCTCCTTTCACTCGTCTTTGTCCCGGCGGCTTTCGTGCTCATGGAGGATTTCTCCCGCTTCCTGCGAAGGCTCATCGGCCGACCCGCACAGCCCGCGTCCATGGACCCGAAACTTGATTGAGAGCTGCTGTCTTCGGACAGTGTGCGGGAGGTGCAAGGCCGTCTTGCCGACGGATGAGCAAGGTGGGAACCAGAATCGGGTCGCGTCAGGATCGGTTCGCCGCCTGGCAAACGTCACCCGCCTCATACGCGTCGAGTTCAGGGGCCGTCCCCCAAATGCGTCAACGACGAACTCTGATCGGGTACCTACTTTGCTAGTCGTGCGAAGGTGGTCCTCATAAGGTATGAACAGACGAGTGCAAGATCGGTGGGGCACATCCATGAAGCGGCTTCTCGTTGCGGCGCTGGCATTAACTGGCGGCGGGACGGCAGTCCACGCGGCGGACCTTTCACCGCAAGGTCCGCTGCCGCTCCCTCCCCAGCAGCAAGTAGTCCCGCGCTTTATCTCGGAGATCCGCTTTGGCGTGACGGCGCAAGACCCGACCGGCCCTGAAAGTGGGTCAGCCAACCTGACTGGTGAGATTCTGTCGGTTCGGCCGTTTACCGCGACTAACCCGGTCCTCGATCTGCTTATTCCCCGTCTCCATGTGGGAGGCAGCCTCAACCTCTTTGGCGACACCAGCTTCGGCTATGCCGGCCTGACCTGGACCTTCGACATAACGCCAGCCATCTTTGTGGAAGGCAGCTTGGGCGGCGCCGTTCACAACGGCGAAAACGATCCAATCGACAACCATCACAACGCATTGGGCTGCACAGCCCTATTCCGCGAGTCAGGTTCGGTCGGCGTGCATGTTGCGGAAAACTGGACCATAATAGCAACCGTGGAACACCTCTCGAATGCGGGCTTGTGCTCGAACAACCGTGGACTCACCAACTTCGGCCTAAGGGTGGGCTACACCTTTTGAGGGGGATTGGGTCTCTCCCATGACATCCGCTCCCTCGCATCCACCTCAAACAGTGCTCATCATCTCAGTGCGGGGACTGGGAGCCACCCATTTCATCGCTTGGTTCCGGGCATGGGGGAGGGAGGAGAGCGGGAGAACCTTGGAGGCTTCTGCTACGCAGCTGAGGAGGCGCTTGCCCCCGCCCCCATGATCGTAACCGGCCGATCCTGGCGCGCGAATTGGCGGACTGCATCATCAGAGCCAGTCCATGGCTTGAAACGGGGCGGTCTAGGGAAATGGGGCTGCCCGCTGCTCCGACAAGTCGCCTGATCCCCATATCTGCCCTGCCGGGAACGCAGTTGTCTCCCCTTCGCTCAAGCTTGAGCATCAAGCTGATTTGATTCCTGCACGCCACTCCATCCCGGAGAGAAAAGGAATAAATCGCTTGTTGACAGGGAGGAACACATGATGAAGACGCGGTCCGGAACTAGACGTGTTGTGCCCCTTGTTGGCGCTCTGCTCGTGACCACCGCGCTCCCGGCCTGGGCCGAGATGTCGAGTGCGGTCCGGACAAGCTCCCATGAGGTGCAGGGGCTCCAACAACCGGCCGAGATGATCGTCGATCAATGGGGCATTCCGCACATCTACGCAGCGAACACCCGCGATGCCATCTTTCTTCAGGGCTACAACGCCGCTCGTGACAGGCTCTGGCAGATCGACCTCTGGCGCAAGCGCGGACTTGGCCTTCTCGCGAAGGATTTCGGCCCCGCCTACGTGGCGCAGGACCGGGCCACTCGCATGTTCCTTTACCGCGGGGACATGAACCAGGAATGGGCCGCCTATGGACCCGACGCCAAGAACTATACGGAGGCGTTCGTGGCCGGTATCAACGCCTTCGTCGACGAGATCCGCGGTGGTCGCAGACCTACTCCAGTCGAATTCCGGGTCGCCGGCACGATGCCCGACCGCTGGACGCCCGAGGACGTCGTGCGCATCCGCAGTCATGGCCTCACCCGTAACGTGGCCTCTGAGGTGTCGCGGGCGCGGGTTGCCTGCGCAGCCGGGTACGAGGCCGATCGCTTTCGGCGCAAGATCGAGCCGGACTGGACAACCAAGGTGCCCGATGATCTCGATCCTTGCTCGATCCCGCGCGAGGTGCTGAACGATTATCAGCTCGCTACGCGCGAGGTCACCTTCGCGAAGCCAGGGCAACAGCGCACGTCACTCGATCCCGACAAGTTCCTGGCCGAAGCGGATGATCGCGTCAGCACCATCGGTTCCAACAACTGGACGATCGCGCCCAGCCGCACGGCCACCGGCCGGCCGATCCTGGCCAACGACCCGCATCGGGCGCATGGGGTGCCGTCCTTGCGCTACATCGTGCACCTCAACGCTCCCGGCCTCTCGGTGATTGGAGCGGGCGAGCCGGCGCTGCCTGGGATCTCCATTGGTCACAACGGCCAGATCGCTTTCGGCCTGACCATCTTCGCCATCGATCAGGAGGATCTCTTCGTCTACGAAACCAATCCGGACAACCCCAACCAGTACCGCTATCGCGACGGCTGGGAGGATATGCGGGTCGTGCGAGAGACCATCGCGGTGAAGGGGGAGGGACCGCGTGAGGTCGAGATGCGCTTCACGCGGCATGGCCCCGTTCTTCACGCCGATCCGTCGCAGCGGCGGGCTTTCGCCATGCGGTCGGTCTGGTTCGAGCCCGGCACCTCGGCGTATTTCAACTCGGCGGAATACATGACCGCCAAGGATTGGGACGGCTTCAAGAAAGCGATGGTGAACTGGGGGGCGCCATCCGAGAACCAGGTCTATGCCGACACCTCCGGCAATATCGGCTGGATTGTCGGAGGCCGCTCGCCTTTGCGTCCGAACTGGGACGGTTTGATGCCCGTGCCCGGCGATGGCCGCTACGAATGGTCCGGATTTCTCAAGGGCGAGGAGCTGCCTCAGGTTTTCAATCCCGAGACGGGGTGGTTTGCCACCGCGAACGAGATGAATATCCCGGCCGGGTACCCGATCGCCGAGCGCAAGGTCGGCTTTGAATGGTCCGACCCCTCGCGCATCACCCGCATCAAGGAGGTTCTCGCATCAAAGGAGAAGATCACGCTGGCCGACGCCATGGCCCTGCAGACGGACGACTACACCGTCAATGGCCGGAGACTGACAAAGCTGCTCGAGCCGATCTCGTCTGACGATCCGATGCTCAGCGAAGGGCTGAACCTGCTCAGGGAGTGGGACCATCGAACATCCCACGACAGTGCGGGTGCGGCCCTGTTCGAGGTCTGGATGACCAAGCACCTTGGGCGTGCCCTGACAGCGAAGGCCCTTCCTGAGCCGGCCCGCGCCACGCTCGGCACAAGCGACATTGCGGCGGTCGTGGATTACCTGGAGAGCCCCGACCAGGCTCTTGGGGCAGATCCCCTTGCAACTCGGCGGGAGATCCTCCTCGAAAGCCTGAGGGGCGCCATGAACGAGGTCCGCCAAGTGCTCGGTCCAGACATCTCCAATTGGGAGTGGGGCAAGCTGCATCACGCTCAGTTCGACCATGCCCTGGCTCCTCTGGCGGACGAGACGACCCGTGCTCAGATGACGGTAGGCCGGCTGGCGATGGGCGGCTCCGCCTTCAGCCCTCGCGCTGCCTCCTATCGCGCGTCTGATTTCCGCGTGACTGCCGGCGCCTCGTTCCGGATGGTGCTGGATGTCGGCAACTGGGACCAGAGCGTGACCATCAACACCCCCGGTCAATCAGGCAATCCCTTCAGCGCCCATTATCGCGACCTCGCGCCGCTCTGGGCCGCCGGTGATTACGTACCGCTCGTCTATTCCCGTGAGGCCGTCGAGCAGGCGGCTCGTGACGTCATCAAGCTCGAGCCGGCCCGCTAGCGCATCGTGCCGACCCAGCGGGTCGCGCAGGGAAACGGGGATCCGATTTTCGCTGCGCGGCCCTTCGGGTCCGCCCTCAACGATGCGCTCATTCAAGAAGGGAGCATCGGACCAATCCCAAACGTGCACGTCCATATGAGCTGGTGGCTCCGACCAAGTGAAGAGCTTCAGGGCGGCTGTCGTCGGTCCTGTGGCAATGGCCCGACTGGGGTACCGAGGCTGGAGGGCCTCGTAATCAGAGGCTTGCGCGCGGTCGCGCTTCGGTCAACCATCGGGGTATGAAGCTGCCCTCGTTCCTGCTCGCCGCTGGCCTGATCCTGACGACCGCGCCAACCTGCGCCAATCCCCTGCTGTTGGTGGACGCGTCGTCCGGCGACATCCTCGCCGCTCAGGAGGCGACCCGCTCCTGGCATCCGGCATCGCTCACCAAGCTGATGACGGCGCATCTTGCCCTCACGGCAGTTCGAACGGGCCGGCTCACTCTGGACAGCTCCCTCGTCCTGAGTGATCGGGCAGTGGCCCAGGCGCCCTCCAAGTTGGGTGTCCCCTCAGGCACGTCGCTTCGGCTGGAGGACGCGCTCCTCATCATGATGGTCAAGAGCGCCAACGATGTGGCGGTCGCCATCGCGGAAGCCGTCAGTGGAAGCGAGATGGCGTTTGTCGCCGCGATGAACTCGGAGGCGAGGCGTCTTGGGATGACCGGAACGCGCTTCGTCAACGCCAGCGGCCTGCACGATGACCGTCAGGTCACCAACGCGCGGGACATGGCCGTGCTGATGCTGGCAGTCCTGAGCTACCATGGGGACCATGCCGAGCTTTTCCGGACGTCAGCCGTCACGGTCAACGGCCGCATGCTCAAAAACACGAACAAGCTGATCGAGGATTATGCCGGCCTCGAGGCAACGAAGACTGGTTACGTGTGCGCCTCCGGGTTCAATGTGGCCGTCTCAGCCGTCCGCGAGGGCCGGCGTGTCGTTGGTGTGGTCCTCGGCTCTCCCAGTGCGGCAGCACGGACCCGGACTATGCGGGAGCTCCTCGACACGGGCTTGGCGGGAGCGACAGAACCCCGTGGCAATCTGCGCACGGTAAGGGCCAACGCGCCTGCGCCAGGCACGGACCTGCGGCGCCGCAAGTGCGGCCGGCAGGAGCCTGGGACCACGATCGCCGCCGGCAGCGATGTGAAGTCTGCTGGAGACCCGCAGCTCCGCCGCTGACGAGCTCACCGGCACATCAACCGAAAGAGCCGACGTTACCGACAACTTGGGCGTCTCCACCCCTCGTGCCGGCAGGCCAGAGCTGTTCGCGCCGCCATGCCGGAAAGGGCAGCTGATTTCGCCGCCGGAGTGGCTCGAGGCGTGAAATTGGCGTCGACGTATCCAGCCTCAACGAACGGAACATGGCTTTCGAGGCAGCTCTGACGCTGCGCCGAATACACTTTTCCAGCGTCTTTCTGTCGACAAAAGTACCTTGTTTGACACCAGATCACGTTCATGATCTTCTCATAACCGCAATTCTGCCGACAAAAACGAGAACAGAGCAGCGTTGTGATGTATCAATCAGGGCAAGCCGGATCTACGGCGCGGGCCGGAGATGCTCACCTGCAAAGGCCCAGGGAGGAAATAAGAATGAATGTGAAAAAGGCGTTGTTGCCTTTCGCCATGCTCGCCGCGCTCATCGCGGGCGGTGCGCAGGCACAAGTCAATGTCATGTTGCCGGCTAACCCTGGAGGTGGTTGGGACGCGACTGGTCGTCAGGCATTCCAGGCGATGCGCGAGGCAGGCATCTACACCGGCGGCGTCAACTTCACGAACACCGGCGGTGCTGGCGGCACCATTGGCCTCGCCGCCTTTGAGAAGGCACAAAGAGGTAAACCGGACGCCCTGGCTGTGTTCGGAGCCATCACTGTCGGCTCGATCATTCTGAACAAGTCGCCGATCAAGCTGTCTGAATTCCGCCCGGTATCCCGGCTCACGGCAGAGTATCTGGTAATCGCGGTGGCGGCCAACTCGCCCCATAAAACGCTGAAAGATCTCGTGGCCGCGCTCAAGGCCAATACGGGCGCCAATGCCATTGGCGGCGGCTCGGCTGGTGGCGTTGATCATATCGCTCTGGCCCTTCTGGCGAAGGCTGGCGGGATCCCGGTTTCCGACCTCAACTACATCCCTCAGACCAGTGGTGCCGAGACGGTCACTGCCATCGTCAATGGTACGTTGGCGGCTGGAATTTCGGGTATCTCCGAGTTTGCCCAGTTCGCGCAGCAGGGGCGCATCCGCATCCTCGGCATCACCTCGGCCGAGCGTGCAAAGGGGCTGGACGCGCCGACCTTCAAGGAAGCCGGTTATGACGTCGAGATCGCGAATTGGCGCGGCATTCTCGGTGCTCCCGGTATGCCTGACGATAACTACGCACTGTGGGTGGATCGCTTCACCAAGCTCAACGCGAGCCCGGCCTGGGCGACGGTTCTCAAGACTCAGGGCTGGGATCAGTTCTTCCTTCCGGGAGCCAAGTTCGGCACCTTCATTGCCGAGGAAGAGGCCCGGATCGGCACCATCCTCAAGGAGGCCGGCCTTGCCCAATAGCCGACGACATGGCGAGGCGGGAGGCGGCACTCAAGCTACCTCTCGTCCCTGGTGGCTCGGCGCCGCGGTCGTTGTGCTCGGGAGCATCTGTCTCTATGGCGCCTTCAGTCTGCCGCAGGGTGCTCGCTATGCCGCCATCGGCCCAGGTCTGTTTGTCTCCATGGCTGGTGCTGGTTTGGTCGTTCTGGGCCTCATCCTCTTGGTGCAGATCGCGCATGGAGAGGCCTTCGACCCGCAGGATAGCGAAGATGCGTCCGGCGCCGAAAAGGCAGATACCCCGGCCTTGCTGACCGCACTGGCGGCCGCCTGTATTCCGATCCTGACTATTCAAGGCCTTGGCCTGCCGATCACGGCCATGTTGTCCTTCACCTTGGTTGCGCGAGCCTTTGGCTCGCGCAGGACGCTTGCCGACATGGTTGTCGGCGCCATGCTCGGTGCCTTGTCCTGGCTTCTCTTTACCCAGCTGGGCCTGCAGCTCGGCGGCTTCCTCCCGGTCGCGGGGCTATAAATGCAAACCTTCTCCTTGCTGATCGAGGGCTTTGGCGTCGCCTTGCAGCCGACGAACTTGCTCTGGGCTCTGCTCGGGTCAGTTCTGGGCACCGCGATCGGGGTCCTGCCTGGCATTGGTCCCGCCCTCACGATCGCGCTGCTGCTGCCTGTCACCGTCAGTGTCGCACCGACTTCGGCTTTCATCATGTTTGCTGGCGTGCTTTACGGCGCCATGTATGGCGGATCGACAACCTCGATCCTCATCAACACGCCGGGCGAGGCCGGCTCGATGATGACGGCGATCGAGGGGAACAAAATGGCCCGCGCCGGCCGGGGCGCCGCCGCGCTCGCCACCGCCGCGCTCGGCTCGTTTATCGCGGGCACGATCGCGACCCTGCTGCTCACCTTCGCCGCTCCTTCTATCGCCGAGATCGCCTTTTACTTCCGGCCGGAGGATTATTTCGCTCTGACCGTTCTGGCTTTCACCTCTGTGGCGGTGGTGATGGGAAGCTCGCGCGTGCGCGGCTTTATCTCGCTGTTCATCGGACTTGCCCTCGGTGTCATCGGAATCGACCAGATGACCGGTCAACCGCGCCTGACCTTCGGAGCGGCTTCCCTGCTCGACGGCATGGAATTGACGGTGGTGCTGGTCTCGTTGTTCGCAGTTGGCGAGATCCTCTATGTGGCAAGCCGCTATCGCCGGAATTCGTCCGACATCGTGCCCATCAAGGGCCAGACTTGGATGACACGAGAGGACTGGAGACGGTCGTGGAAACCCTGGCTACGGGGCACGGCGCTCGGCTTTCCAATGGGGGCTCTGCCTGGGGGCGGCTCTGAAATCCCGACCATGCTCTCTTACACGCTGGAGCGCAGGCTTTCCAAACATCCCGAGGAATTCGGCAAGGGGGCGATCGAAGGGGTCGCTGGTCCTGAGGCTGCGAACAACGCGGCGGCTGCGGGAATTCTGATCCCATTGCTGACTCTCGGACTGCCGACCTCGGCGACGGCGGCGGTGCTGCTGGCTGCCTTCCAGAATTACGGTCTGCAACCAGGACCCTTTCTTTTTACCTCCAATCCGCAGCTGGTCTGGGGCCTCATTGCCTCTCTCTATGTGGGCAACGTGATGCTCCTGGTGCTCAACCTGCCTCTCGTTGGGATCTGGGTGCGTCTGCTGGCCATCCCTCGACCTCAGCTTTACGCCGGCATCCTTGTCTTCGCCACCATCGGCATCTGGGGCGTTTCGAATTCCTTGACCGACCTCATCTGCATGGCGGCCATCGGGGTCATGGGATACGTGATGCGGGTTTATGACTTTCCCATCGCGCCGGTATTGATCGGTCTGATCCTCGGACCGATGGCCGAACAGCAACTGCGCACGGCTCTCGCCGCAGGACAGGGCAACCCTGTGGTGCTGGTCTCAACACCCCTGTCCGCGATCTTGCTGGCGATTGCCTGCCTCTTCCTCCTTGCTCCCATCGTGCTGCGGCGCCTGCGTGCAAATGCGTAATCGTTCCGGCCGCGGCCGGAGCTCCCTGCAACCTTCTACAGTAATGACCATCCGACCAATGAACAAACATACCGTACGGGTCCACCCATCCGCCGCCCAACTGCCGCGCGAGCAGCAACTCGCTTGGCACATCGCCAGCTTCGCAGCCCATTGCGGGCCGCTCAGCGCCGACGTGATCGACATGATGGCGTGCCGCATCGTCGACAATGCTAGCGTTGCCTTGGCGGCGATCAATCGGGCGCCCGTGGCGGCCGCTCGGGCCATGGCTTTGGCGCATCCCCGTCCGGGCGGCGCGACCCTTTACGGGCTGTCATCGGCAACACGGGTCGACGCCGAGTGGGCCGCCTGGGCCAATGCAACGGCCGTGCGCGAGCTCGATTTCCACGATACGTTCCTGGCCGCCGATTATTCCCACCCGGGCGACGCCATTTCGCCCCTTATTGCCGTGGCCCAGCAGATGGGCCTCGACGGAGCAGCCCTCGCGCGCGGCATTGCAGTCAGCTATGAGGTCCATGTGGCCTTGGTCAAGGCGATCTCGCTGCACAGATACAAGAAGGACCACGTGGCTCACCTTGCGCCGGCGACCACAGCCGGCATTGGGGCTCTGCTCGGTTTGCCGACCGAGATCATCTTCCAGGCAGTCAACCAAGCGGTGCACCTGTCCTTTTCGACGCGCCAGTCGCGCAAGGGTGAAATCAGCTCGTGGAAGGCCTACGTGCCCGGCTTCTCGGGCAAGCTCGCGATCGAGTGCATCGACCGCGCCATGCGTGGAGAGGCTTCGCCGTCTCCGATCTACGAAGGCGAGGACTCAGTTCTGGCATGGATGCTGGGCGGCGCGGATGACTGCTACGATGTTTACCTGCCAGCCGATGGGGAGAGCCCGCGGGCCATCCTCGAGACCTACACCAAGGCTCATTCGGCCGAGTACCAGGCGCAGGCGCTGATCGACCTGGCGATCGACTTGGCAGGCCAGATCGAAGATCTGTCGCAGATCAAGGACATCCTGCTCGAAACCAGCCATCACACGCATTACGTGATCGGCACCGGCGCCAATGACCCGCAGAAGACCGATCCGGAGGCGAGCCGAGAGACCCTCGACCACTCCATCATGTATATTCTGGCGGTCGCGCTCGAGGATCGCAAATGGCACCATGTGGATTCTTATACGCGTGAGCGCGCTCGCCGGGCTTCGACGGTGGCGCTTTGGCACAAGATCAGGACGGTCGAGGATAAGACCTGGACTGCCCGTTATCACGATCCGGATCCGGCCAAGCGAGCCTTCGGCGGCAAGCTGGTCATCACCCTCCAGGATGGCCGTGTCATCTCTGGCGAACGCGCCGTGGCCGACGCTCATCCAAATGGTGCGCGTCCCTGGACGTGGCCGGATTACGTGGGCAAGTTCGAAACGCTAACCCGCAACGACATCGGTGATGCAGAGCGACAGGCGTTCCTCGCCGCCGCGAAAGGCTTTGCGAGCCTCGCCGCTGGTGCGCTCGACAGCCTCGTCCCAGCATTCCCCGCTGGAACCGTCAGCCCATCCCGGCCGACGGGCCAAGGCATCTTTGATCGAGGCCTGGAGCAGGTTCATGCTTAATCACGAGATCAACAAAGCCTTTCGGGCCCGCCTCGAGAGGGGCGGCGCAGTCCTCCTGCCCGGCGCGGCAAACGCTCTGGCGGCGCGGATCATTGCCGATCTCGGATTCGAGGCAATCTACCTGTCCGGCGCCGGGTTGACGAATACGTATTTGGGCATGCCCGATCTTGGCTTCATCAGCCTGCCGGAGATTGTCCAGCACACCGCGACGATCCGCGATGCAACGGATCTCCCGATCATCGTCGACGCGGATACCGGCTTTGGCAACGCGCTCAACGTGCGCCATACGATCCGGATTCTCGAGCGGGCCGGCGCCAGCGCCGTCCAGATTGAGGATCAGGTCAGTCCGAAACGCTGCGGCCACTTCTCAGGCAAGGAGGTCGTCGATCTTTCCGAGGCGCGCAGCCGCATCAAGGCGGCCGTCGATGCGCGCCAGGATTCGAACCTCTTGATCGTGGCCCGGACAGACGTGCGGGCGACCCAGGGACTTGCCGCCGCAATCGAGAGGGCGCAGGCTTTCATCGAGGATGGCGCCGACATCACCTTCATCGAGGCGCCGGAGAGCGCCGAGGAGATCCGCGAAATCCCGATCCGCCTCCGGGAGACGCCTCAACTCGTCAATCTTGTGGTAGGCGGCCGTACTCCCATCCTGGGTCTCGAGGAGTTGAACGAGATGGGCTTTGCCCTTGTGCTTTATGCCAATGTGGCTCTGCAGGGCGCAGTGCATGGGATGCAGGCCGCATTGGGGCATCTCAAGAGCAATGGCAGCCTTGACGAGGCAGGGCCCGTCGCGAGCTTCAAGGAGCGTCAGCGGCTGGTGAACAAACCCTTCTTCGACCAGTTGGAACAGCGTTACTCGACGCCAGACCGGTAAGGTGAGCCCAAATGACTTCTCCGGACAGCGAGCACATCGAGATCGAGGACGAGGAGGACAGCCGATCGCTGTCCGACCTTCTCTTCGAGCAACTGAGCGAGGCGATCGTCCGGGGCGAGTTTCCACCCGGCACGAAGCTCAGCGAGCCGCGGTTGGCGGCACGATACGGCGTCAGCCGTGGGCCCTTGCGAGAAGCCATTCGGCGGCTGGAGGAACGCAAGCTCGTCACCCGCACGCCGCGGCAAGGTGTGCGGGTCGTTGTCCCGTCCCGCAAGCTCGCCATCGAGCTCTTTCACATTCGTGAAGTTCTGGAGGGCTTGGCCGCGAGAGAGGCCGCCCGCCACGCCACGAGCGCCGATGTCGCCGAACTCCGGGCCATGCTCACAATGCACCGTCAGGTGCTGTCCGAGCCAGATGCGATGGTCTACTGGCAAGCCAGAGCCAATTCCGACTTCCATTTTCTGATTGCTCGGATTGCCCGAAACAGCCACTTGTTCGATCTGCTCTGCGACGAATACTACACGCTGTTTCGCCTTTACAGAATGCAGCACCGCATTGTCCCGGGGCGCGCCCAGCGTGCCTTGCTCGAACATGAGCGCATCGCCGATGCCATTGCCGATGCCGATGCCGAGCTGGCCGAAATGCTGATGCGACGCCACGTCGCCTCCGCCCGGTCTGCGCTCGAGGCCAGCGTCGGCGAGGTCGGGTCCGACAAGGCAAACGATTAGAGCGGATCCAATGGATCTCGCGCTTCTCCGCTCTTTGGAAGAGTGCATCGCTCATACGAACCCCTCGGATCTGCACAATGCGCTAGGTTGCTTGATCTCGACGCCATAGCGGGAGCGATTAAACAGAGCCTCGCACCGGGCTACTCATTTCAGTTCCTAAGAAGATCAGCGACAGCAGGTGAAACTTGCCGCCGATGCGAAACAGATAGCTCTCGATGCGAGGCTGGGATCCGTTGCTGCGAGGGGGCACAGGGTCGCAACAGATCCAAAGAGAAGCTCGCTAGTGGTGGCCAGAATCCTCTGCAGATCGTGGCAGAAGGCCATTGAGAAGGAGATCAATCGCAATCTCGAAGTGCCGCTCCATGTCGATAGGCCGTCGATCGGAAAACAGAAGCATTGAAATGTTCAGTGATAGGGCAGGCGCGAGGAGGAGCTCTGGAAATTCGAGGATCGACGATGGACGGATCTCGCCCTTCGCCGTGCCATCCTCAAGGCTTTGGCTTAGGCGTCTGACCGCCGGACCCATGAAGTTCTGATGATATTCGTCGATCAGCTCTGGGAACCGCCTCGCTTCGGCGATCAGCAGGCGGAAGATTTCCCGGCTGCGCGGATCGGTGGCGAGGATCCGGTATAGATAGCCGAGATAGGCGCGCAGGAATTCGAGTGCCATGGACGAGCTGTTCGCAGCGAATTCCTCGGCTTGAACGTGAAGTGGCCGTGAGAGCTCCCGGACCATCGCGATGAAGACCTGCTCCTTGTTCTCGAAGTAGAAGTAGATCGTGCCCTTGGTGACGCCGGCACGTGCAGCGACGTCCTCCAGACGCGTGGCGGCGTAGCCCGTCCGGACGAACTCCTCAAACGCGGCTTCCAGGATCTCCCCGGGGCGTTCGGCCTTGCGGCGGGCTCTGACACCTCCAACCATACGATATTCCTCAACATTCCCTTTGCTGAACGCAGATCGCTACGCGTCTTCCGGCACTGTCCTCCACAAGAGGCCCCAGTTGAACCAACGCGATCGCCACCTTTTGGCTTCCATCGCCTGGAGCATCAATGACTAAAACTGACTGACTAGTCAGTTAATAACTGTTGACTGACTCAAAAGTCAACGAATATATGCGGTGCACCATCAACCAACCGAGTTTCCTGATGCCCCGCTCCATGACGCCGGCAGCCCATCTCCTGCTAACCGCAGTCCTGCTCCTGACCTGCTGGTCACCTGCAAACGCGCAGCAGCCCGGAGGGGGGCAGATGCCGCCGCCGCAGGTGACCGTAACGCTGGTCGAGGCGAAGGAGGTGCCCGTCACCTATGAATATGCGGCCCGCATTTCGGCTCACCGCGAGGTTCAGGTCAGAGCGCGCGTCGGCGGCATCTTGCTCAAGCGGCACTTCAACGAAGGCTCGACCGTCAAGGCTGGCCAAGTGCTCTTCGAAATCGATCCTGCGCCCTTCGAGGCGGAACTCGCCCGGGCCAAAGCGCAGCTTCAACAGGCCCAGGCCCAATACAATCAGGCTGTCCGGGATGCGGAGCGTGCCTTGCAGCTCTATGCAAAAGGCGCGGGCAGCGAGAAGGCCCGCGACGACGCAATCTCGGCCAAGGAGCTTGGCGCTGCTGCCGTTGCAGCAGCCGAAGCGCAGATGCGCACGGCCCAGCTCAACCTCGATTACACCAAGGTCAAAGCACCCATCAGCGGCATCACCAGCCTGGAGCAGGTGCCGGAAGGCAGCCTGATCGGCACCAGCGGAGACAGTGGCCTGCTGACCTCGATTACCGAGCTCGATCCCGTCTACGTCAACTTTTCGTTCGCCGATCGGGAAGGCGCCGAGATCCGTCGTCTTCTCGATGCCCAGGGCTCCAAACAGGCTCCTGCCAATAACCTCAGGGTAAGGATCACCTTCGGCGACGGGCAGGTATACGACCAGGAAGGCACCATCGACTTTACGTCGAGCAGCATCGACACCGAAACCGGAACCCTTCAGGCGCGCGCCGTCGTGAAAAATCCTGACCGCCGCCTTGTCCCCGGCCAGTTCGTGCGGGCAACCGTGACCGGTCTGACCCTCAACGATGCCATCGTGGTGCCCGAGGCTGCCGTGATGCAGGGACCGCAGGGGCAGTTCGTCTATGCCGTGAATAGCAGTGGCCAAGCCGAGGTGCGCCCGGTTCAGCTCGGCCGGCAGATCGACGGCGGTTGGATTGCCGACTCGGGTCTCAAGTCCGGTGACAAGATCGTCACCGAGGGCGTCATCAAGGTTCGCCCCGGTGCGCCGGTGACGGCCTCGGTCGCATCCACCAACACCAACGTGGCGGTGCAGCAGTGAACCCGCGCTTCTTCATCGATCGGCCGGTCTTCGCGGCTGTCATCTCCATCGTCATCGTCCTCGCCGGAGCCCTGGCCCTCTGGGCGCTGCCGATTGCGCAATATCCCGAGCTGACGCCGCCCCAGGTGGTCGTGAGCGCCACCTATCCCGGTGCGAGCGCCGAGACGGTGGCCCAAACCGTGGCGGCGCCTCTGGAGCAGCAGATCAACGGCGTCGAGGGCATGCTCTACATGCAGTCGTCGAACTCCAGCGCCGGCACGATGCAGCTGACCGTGACCTTCGCCCTCGGCACCGATCCGGACCAGGCGACGATCGATGTCAACAACCGAGTGCAGCGTGCGACTCCGCTTCTACCCTCGGAGGTGACGCGGCAGGGCGTTACTGTCGCCAAACGCTCGACCTCGATCCTCGGCATGGTGGCCATGTTCTCGAAGGATCCGCGCTACGACCGGACCTACGTCGGCAACTACGCCCTCCTCAACGTCATCGACGAGCTCAAGCGCATCCCGGGCGTCGGCGATGCCTCGGCTCTCGGCTCGCTCGATTATTCGATGCGGATCTGGCTGCGCCCGGACAAGCTCGCCCAGTACAAGCTGACGCCGACCGATGTCGCGACCGCCATCCGCGAGCAGAACGCCCAGTTCGCAGCTGGCCGCTTCGGCGACGAGCCGACCGACAGGTCGGTGGCCTTTACCTACTCGGCTACAACCATGGGCCGCCTGCCGAATAAAGAGGCGTTCGAGAACATCATCCTGCGCTCGGACGAGAATGCGGCGGCGCTGCGTCTCAAAGACGTCGCCCGCGTCGAACTCGGCGCCCAGAGCTACGCGGTTACGGCTGAGCTCAATGGCACGCCCGCTGTTCCGATTGCAGTCTACCTCCAGCCGGGCGCCAATGCGCTGGCCACCATGGAGGCGCTGACTGCCCGGATGGAGGAACTGAAGAAGGCTTTCCCGGAGGGGATCGACTATCAAATTCCGTTCGACACGACCAAATTCATCAAGGTCTCGGTCGAGGAGGTCATCCACACCTTCATCGAAGCCATCATCCTCGTGGTCGCTGTCGTGTTCCTGTTCCTGCAAAACTGGCGCGCCACGCTGATCCCGGTCATCGCGGTGCCGATCTCGATCATTGGCACCTTCGCCGGCATGTACCTGTTCGGCTTCTCGATCAATCTGCTAACTCTGTTCGGTCTGGTCCTCGCCATCGGCATCGTGGTCGATGACGCCATCGTGGTGCTGGAGAACGTCGAACGCATCATGACGACTGAGCACCTGCCGCCGCGCCAAGCCGCCATCAAGGCCATGAGCGAGGTCACGGGTCCGGTCATCGCCATCGTGCTGGTGTTGTGCGCCGTGTTCGTGCCCGTCACGTTCATGGGCGGACTCGCCGGCGAGATGTACAAGCAGTTCGCCGTCACCATTGCGATCTCGGTGACGATCTCAGGCATCGTGGCGCTGACGCTCACACCCGCCCTATGTGCGCTGATCCTCAAGCCCGGTCACCAGCAGCCGGCCCTGCCGTTCCGATTGTTCAACCGCGTCTTTAACCGGTTCACTGCCGGCTATACAGCAGGAGTGCGCTTCCTGGTCCGCCGTGTCGCCGTCGGTCTGCTGATCTCTGCCGGCGTGGTCGGCGCGACCGGCTACCTGTTCGTGACTATTCCGGGTTCGCTCGTGCCGGACGAGGACCAGGGTGTCCTGTTCAGCATCGCCGTGCTGCCGCCGGCGGCTTCGCTGAGCCGCACTCAGGCGGTTGTGGGCACGGCCAGCCAGAACTTCCAGAACCATCCAGCGGTAGAGAACGTCTTTGCCGTGTCGGGCTTCGATCTGCTCTCGGGTAGCATGAAGACAAGCGCCGGCACCTCCTTCGTGTCGCTGAAGGATTGGGCCGAGCGCGAGGCGCCGGAACTCGACGCCCGCAAGCTTCCGGGTCCCTTCATCGGCATGAATGCGGGGATCAAGGATGGCATGGTTCTCGCCTTCAATCCGCCACCCATCATGGGCCTGAGCACTACCGGCGGGTTCGAACTCTATCTGCAGGACCGCACCGGGGGCGGCGTCTCCAGCCTCAGCGCGGCTACCGCCAAACTGGTCGAGGCCGCCTCCAAGCGTCCCGAGCTCGCGGGTGTGCGGACGACCTTCGACACGAGTGTGCCTCAATACAGGATTGATCTCGACCGGGAGAAGGCAAAGGCTTTGAACGTGCCGATCAACTCGGTCTTCGAGGCCATGCAGAGCACGTTCGGCAACCTCTACGTCAACGACTTCACATTGTTCGGACGCAACTATCGCGTGATGCTGCAGTCGGAGTCGAACTTCCGCCAGACCCCCGACGACCTCAGGCACGTCTTCGTCAAGGCGAGTTCGGGCAGCATGATCCCGCTCAGCACGCTTGTAACGGTCGAGCGCGTCATCGGCCCCGACCAGTTGGAGCGCTTCAATGCCTTCAACGCCGCGAAGGTGACGGGCAATCCTGCCCCTGGCTACACCTCGGGCCAAGCCATCGCGGCGATGCAGGAGGTGGCCCGGGAGGTGCTCTCGGATGGCTTTCAGATTGCCTGGACGGGCTCCGCCTATCAGGAGCTGGAGACCGGCGGCACCGGATCCCAGGCAATGATCTTCGGCCTCATCATGGTGTTCCTGATCCTGGCGGCGCAATACGAGAAATGGAGCCTGCCGCTCGCGGTCATCACGGCCGTGCCCTTTGCTCTGTTCGGTGCTCTGGTGGCAATCTGGTTGCGCGGTCTGACCAATGACGTGTACTTCCAGATCGGGCTGGTCACGCTCATCGGCCTGGCGGCCAAGAACGCGATCCTGATCGTGGAGTTCGCCGTTCTTCGACGTCAGGAAGGGGCCAACGCGGTCGAGGCCGCCATTGATGCGGCGCGGCTGCGCTTCCGTCCCATCGTGATGACGTCGCTCGCCTTCATCCTAGGTGTCGTACCGCTCGCCATCTCGACGGGCGCTGGCTCGGCGAGCCGTCACTCCATCGGCACAGGCGTTATCGGCGGCATGCTGGCCGCGACGTTCATCGCGACCTTCCTGATCCCGATGTTCTACCGCCTGATCGCATGGCGGCAGCCGAAACCCAGAGAGGGTGAGTCCGCTGTGCCGATTACAGCGTCACCCGAGGCTTCTTAGGCAAATAAAATGGTCTGGCTGCGCCTCGACGCTGCGTGGTCAGACCTAAAGAAGCAATCACATCTGGATCATGACAGCACAAACCGATCATTCGTCAGTCTCGGCTCGTGACCGTATCCTGGCTGCAGCCGAGGATCTGATCTGCACCGGCGGCATCGCGGGTTTCACGCTCGATGCCGTTGCTCAATCGGCGGGGCTCAGCAAGGGTGGCCTCTTGTACCATTTCAGCTCCAAGGACAGTCTGATCTCGGGCCTGCAGCGTCGCATGGCGCTGCGGCTCGAGCAGATGCTTCGCGACGCAGAGAACGATCAGGAGCCCGTCCTGGAGAAGTTCATCCGTGAACTGCGCCGGGACTATGAATCGGGCGGACGCCGCTTTGCGCCATTGCTGCTGGCGCGCGAGCAACAGGACCCATGCCGGGAGTTCCAGGTGATGGTGACATGCCTTGTGCAGCGAAGTGGTGGAGGAGACAAGAAAGCAACCCTGCTTCTGCTGGCGTCCTTTGGGATGGTGCTCGCCAGTCTCGCGCGGCTGCCCTGTACCGATCCTCGACAAACCGAAGAACTCTTTGATGAGATGCAGGCGATCGCTGCAGCAGTGTCGGCCTAATGTGAGTGCAGCCCAGGCGGATTGGCCTCAGCGGACTCAAACGTGAGAACGAAAAAGCCAGGCCGTCAATCCCGCGCCTGTGGTCTGCGTGTCCGGGCGCGCAGGTTCACTCAAGGTTCCCATGCATGTCGGCTGTTAGATGTTGTGGTCTTGGACCTGACAAAGCGCAAAAAATCCCTTGCCTGCCCAGTGAGGGAACGTATGACGTCCCAACCAACTGATTGAGAGGGATAATCCAATGCCAGACAGGGTTGTGGCAGGCACCGCGTTTCACGTGCCGACACGCGGCACGCTGGAAGTGCTGGAGGACGTCCTTATCCTGATCGATTCTGCTGGGAGAATTTCGGAGATCCTTCCAAAAGATCACCCACGCTCTGCCGAGGTCAAGGCTCAGGCTGAGCGCCAGGGCATCTTGACTGCGCTTGAGGATGGCCAGTTTCTTCTGCCAGGGCTTGTTGACCTTCACATCCATGCCCCGCAATGGCCCCAGCTGGGGAAGGCCTTGGATGCCCCTCTCGAAGTCTGGCTCCAGAAATATACGTTTCCTCTCGAAGCCCGGTACTCTGATCCCTCTTTTGCCCGCGAGGTCTATTCTTCTCTTGTCGAGGCTCTGCTGGCCAATGGCACGACGACTGCTGTTTACTTTGCGACCATCCACCTTGAGGCGTCTCTAGCACTTGCGGAAATCTGTCTTTCGAAGGGACAGCGCGCTTTCGTCGGCAAGGTGGCCATGGATGATCTCACTCAATGCCCGGATTTTTATCGCGACGTGAGTGCGTCTGATGCTCTGAACTATACCCGATCCTTTATTGAAGGCGTCCGCGAGCGTGCCGGTGACGACGATCCGCTGGTCCGCCCGATTGTTACGCCGAGGTTTATTCCGAGCTGTACCGACGCCTTGCTCGACGGCCTCGGGAAACTTGCGGAAGAGCTGAACTGCCTGGTCCAGACCCATTGCTCCGAGAGCGACTGGGAACGCAACTTCGTTCAGGAGCGCTTTGGCGCGAGCGACACGGAGGTTCTGGCCCGATTCGGGTTGTTGCGCCAGAACACCATCCTGGCACATTCGAATTTCGTCAGCGATGAGGACTTGGCATTGATCCAGCAGAAGGGAGCTGCCGTAGCCCATTGTCCACTCTCGAACTTCTACTTCGCAAATGCCGTTTTCCCATTGCGGGCAGCCTTAGACAGGAGCGTGCGTGTCGGACTGGGGAGCGATATCTCCGCGGGGCACAGCCCGTCAATTCTGGACGGCTGCCGCCATGCCCTGCTGGCGTCTCGCGTACGCCAAAGTGGCGTTGACCCGGATTTATCCCCCGACGAGCGCGGCCTCGCAGGATCGGCGATCTCAGTTCCGGAAGCCTTTTGGTTGGCAACGGTCGGGGGCGGAGAGGCCTTGGGCCTTCCAGTCGGGAAGTTTGCCCCCGGCTACAAGTTCGATGCGCTGCTGATGGATATCCAGGTCCCCGGCTCGAATGTCAGTTGGGCACCGGAAATGGATACGATCGAGGACCTGTTTCAGAAGCTCGTCTTAAACGCAACGCGAAGCAACATTGTTGTGACTTGGGTCAATGGAGCAATCGTCGCACGCAGCCCGTCCGCCCGGATGCCGTGAGCGAACTGCTGCCGATAGTCCAAAAGGGCTTCTGCTTGGTTAGGCCGAGAATACCAATGGATCGGCTGAGTTCCATCTCACGACTCGCGTAGACCAGTGTCGCGCTGTCCTACCCAGGCGGGTCGCAATCGATCGATGTTGACGAAGATTGCCCCCGCTGCGGCCATCAGCGCCAAAGCGCCCCAGGTGAGCGCATAGACGAGGTGGTTGTTGGAGAAAGCGATCACTGTCAGCCCTGCGACAGGCAAGCTGGTTTCACTAGGTGTCCGTTCGGCATCGATGAAATAAGGCGCGACCTTATCGAGGCCACGTGCCGCGGCGATCGCGGCGACGTCGCGTGAGAACCAGCGATCCGATATCGGGTCGTTTGTCCTCAGAAAGGCGCCGCCCGGTTCGGATATGCGCAGGAGGCCCACCACGGTGACGAGCCCTGGGCTTCGCGGACGCCACGAGGCTGGGTCGCGCTCGGTTGCGGGAACGAAGCCGCGGTTGACGAGGATTGTCGTCCCGTCGTTTCGGGCCAAAGGTGTCACGACCCAATACCCGCCGCCCAATTCCGTCACGGCCTGGACAAGCGTCGAGCGATCTCCAAGCCAGTCTCCCGTCACGACTACGCGGCGATACTCGTCTGTAGCGGACGATATGCCAGCCCAACGTTCCGGTCCTGGCGCGGGCGCTGGGGCCGCGTGAACCCGCGACTCCACGCGCGCGATCAGGTCAAGTTTAAAGGCGCGGCGATGGACTTGCCAGACGGCGAGCGTGGCGAGGCCGACCACAAGCAGGATTGCAACGATGTCGAAGGCAACCAGCGCTGCGATGCTTTTGCCCGTTAGGGCTTTTGCAAGGCCTCGTGCGGCGGCATCGGCATCATGTTCTGGTCCAAATGGTACATGACCCATATCGAGCCAACCAGCGTAATGACAACAAGAATGAGCGTGAACAACAGGGCTAGGAAGGTCCAGCCGCCCTCCGATTTTGTATTCATGTGCAGGAAATAGATCATATGAACCACGATCTGCCCCGCCGCCAGTGCCATAATGACGATGCCGGTCGTGCGCGTGTCGTTCAGGACATCGCCCATCACGAGCCAGAATGGGATGGCGGTAAGGATGACCGACAGGATGAAGCCGGTCATATAGCTTCTGAACGTGCCTTGCGCGCCATGGGAATGAGGCTCCCCGTGCGTCTCCTCGCGATGTTGCGGTCCCCCGGATATCCTGGGCTCGGCGATCTGGCTCATCGCATGACCCCCATCAAGTAAACGAAGGTGAACACGCCAATCCAGACCACGTCGAGGAAGTGCCAGAACATGGACAGACACATGAGCCGACGCTGGTTTTCCACGATCAGCCCGCGCTGACGCACCTGGACCATCAGTGTGACGAGCCACACGATGCCGAACGTGACGTGCAGTCCATGCGTGCCTACCAGCGTGAAGAACGAAGAAAGAAATGCGCTCCGCTGAGGCGTTGCGCCTTCGCGGATCAAATGGGCGAACTCATAAAGCTCGATCGCGAGGAACGCTGCGCCTAGCAGGCCCGTGATCGCGAGCCAGGCGAGGGTTTTGTTGACCCGGTTCTTGTCCATCTCCAACATGGCGAACCCGTACGTGATCGAAGACAGGAGCAGGAGGCTCGTGTTGACCGCGACCAGCCGCAGATCGAACAGGTCGGCGCCTGATGGCCCCGCTGCATAGTTGCGTCCGAGTACGCCGTAGCAGGCGAACAGGACCGCGAAGATGAGGCTATCCCCCATCAGGTAGATCCAGAAGCCGAACAGCGTGCCCCCGTCGCCGTGGGCATGCTCCTCCTGCTCGTAGAAGACCGGTGCCGTTGCGCCCGGCGGCGGGGTCATTTCATGCATCGGCTCAGACCCTTCCTGCGGGTTGCGCCATCCTTTGGCTTTCAAGCCGGACGACGTCCTCGACCGGGATGTAATAGTCCCGGTTGTAGTTGAACGTATGGATGATGGCGGCGGCGAGGAGAGCGACGAAGGACAGGGCTGCGAGCCACCAGATGTACCAGACCAGGGCGAAGCCGAGCACGGTGCTGAGGCCCGCAAGGATAACGCCCGCGCCGGTGTTCTTGGGCATGTGGATCGGCCTGAAGCCTTCCAAAGGATGGTCGTACCCGCGCTTCTTCATGTCCCACCATGCGTCGAGATCGTGGACCACCGGCGTGAACGCGAAATTATAGGGTGGGGGAGGCGAGGACGTCGCCCATTCGAGGGTGCGCCCGTCCCAGGGGTCACCCGTCAGGTCGCGCAACTGGTCGCGCCGAAGATAGCTGACGAAGAGCTGAATCAGGAACGCCAGGATCCCCGCCATGATGATGAAGACGCCGATCGCGGCGATCGTCAGGAAGGGCTGCACGGCCGGGTCGTCGAAGTGCTGCGTCCGGCGCGTCACGCCCATCAGGCCGAGGATGTAGAGTGGCCCGAACACGGTCCAGAAGCCGACAAGCCAGCACCAGAACGACGCCTTGCCCCAGAATGGATCGAGCTTGTAGCCGAACGCCTTGGGAAACCAGTATTGGACACCCGCCAGCAGCCCGAACACTACGCCGCCGATGATCACATTGTGGAAGTGAGCGACCAGGAACAGGCTGTTGTGCACCACGAAATCAGCAGGCGGCACGGCGAGCAGCACGCCCGTCAGCCCACCGATCACGAAGGTCGGGATGAACCCCACAACCCAGATGAAGGGTGTCTCGAATCGGATTTTCCCGCGGTACATGGTGAAGAGCCAGTTGAACACCTTCGCTCCCGTCGGGATTGAGATGATCATGCTCGCAATGGCGAAAAAGGAGTTGACGGTCGGGCCTGCACCCATGGTGAAGAAGTGGTGAAGCCAAACGAGCCAGGAGATGAGGGCGATCACCATCGTAGCGTAAACCATCGACGTGTAGCCGAACAACCGCTTGCTGCAGAAAGTCGAGGTGACCTCCGAGAAGATGCCGAAGGCGGGCAGGATGAGAACATAAACCTCCGGATGACCCCAGATCCAGATGAGGTTCATGTACATCATCGCGTTGCCGCCATAATCGTTCGTGAAGAAATGCGTTCCCACGTAACGGTCGAGCGCGAGGAGCGTCAGGGTTGCAGTCAGGACTGGAAAGATCGTGACGATGATGGCGTTGCTGGCCAGCGTCGTCCAGCAGAAGACGGGCAGCTTCATCATCGTCATGCCCGGAGCGCGCATCTTGACGATGGTCGCAATCAGGTTGATGCCCGACAGCGTCGTGCCGACGCCTGCGATCTGGAGGCCCCAGATGTAGTAATCGACGCCGACGCCTGGACTGTAAGCCGCCCCTGACAGCGGCGCGAAGCCCAGCCAGGTAGCCCGCGAGAACTCACCGACGAAGAGCGACATCATCGTGAGGACGGCGCCGCCCGCCGTCATCCAAAAGCTGAAGTTGTTCAGGAACGGAAAGGCGACGTCTCGCGCACCGATCTGGAGCGGCATGATGTAGTTCATGATGCCGGTCACGAATGGCATGGCCATGAAGAAGATCATGATCATGCCATGGGCGCTGAAGACCTGATCGTAATGGTGCGGAGGCAGGTAGCCTTCGGATGCGCCGACCGAAAGAGCCTTCTGGGTGATCATCATGACCGCGTCGGCGAAACCGCGCAGCAGCATCACGATAGCGAGCACGACGTACATGATGCCGATCTTCTTGTGATCGACGCTCGTGAGCCATTCCCGCCACAGGTAGCCCCACTTACCGTACCAAGTGATGGTGCCCAGAAGCGCAATGCCCCCCAGGGCCACGACCGCAAAGGTCCCGAGCAGGATGGGCTCATGGTAGGGAATGGCTTCTAGCGACAGACGCCCGAAGATGAGTTGCTTGAGATCGAGGTTCGAGAACATGGGGATACTCGTTCCAATCAGTGCGGGTGGCCGTCGGTGGGCTGATTGTTCAATTGGGCCGGCGCAGGTCCCCGGTCGGCGCCCGGGAGGGCATTGCCCTGTCCCTGATCAGGCTCGGTCTTGGGAGTATTGACGCCGCCTCGGCTCAGGTCTTGATCCCGTGGCATCATGCCCTGCGGCTGGACGGAGCCCTGAGGCGGGCGGCCAGAGGCGGGAAAGGTTGCTCCGGATGGCTCGTTCCCGCTCTCCAGGCGGCGGTTGTCGTAATCAAGCCGCCTGCGGTTCGCTTCGCTTTCTTCGGCTGCGCCACCCGTTCTGTCGATGTGATGCATCTCGCCGATGCACATCTGGCCCGGTTTGACGCACAAGCCCACGATGGCGTCGTAGAGACTGCTCTCTACCGATGCGAAATAGCGGACTGGCTCTGCTTCGCTCGGCTTTTCGAGCTTGAGATACGCGTCCCGGTCGAGGGAGGCTCCGGCTGACTTGACCTTCGCGATCCATTCATCGAAGCCCTGCTGGCTGAGGCTTCGGAAACCGAAATTCATGCGGGAGAAGCCCGACCCGCTGTAATGCGCCGACTGGCCGGTGAATTCTCCCTCCTCGTTCATGACGGCATTGAGCTTCGTCTCCATGCCGGGCATGGCGTAGATCATGCCGGCCATGGCGGGAACGAAGAACGTGTTCCATACGGAGGAGGACGTGATCTTGAAGGAGATCGGCACATTCGCGGGCGCTGCCATCTCGTTCACGCTCGCAACGCCGTATTCGGGATAAATGAACAGCCATTTCCAATCGAGGGCGACGACCTCGACCGTCAGGGGCTTCGTGTCAGGGGGCACGGGTTGGTTGGGCCCGATCCGCGTGAGCGGCCTGAAGGGGTCGAGCGTGTGGGTGCCGATCCAGGTCATGGCGCCCAGCGCAATGATGATGAGCAGGGGAACGGTCCAGATGACGACTTCGAGCTGAGTCGAATGGTGAAAGTCGGGGTCGTAGGTCGCGTCGGGCTTCGATGCGCGGTAGCGCCACGCGAAGATGAATGTGAGGGCGATCACCGGCAGGATGACAAGCAGCATGAGCGCGGTGGACGCGATGATGATGTTGCGCTGCTGGACCGCGACGTCGCCGGCGGGGTTCATGACAACCATGTTGCATCCGGCGAGCAGCCCCGAGGTGGTGACCAGTGCCAGGATATGCAGGGCTTTACGCTTCAGTGACCCGCTTGGGCAGTGACCCGCGTTCTGATGGATTGGGTTCTTTGGCTTCCGCATGGCTCAAACCTGCCGGATTTCCGAGCGGGACAGGCTGAGCGCCACGAGAGTCGTGACCGCCCCGGAGAGCAGGTACAGACCGACGCAGGCGAGGCCGTAACGGGCTGATAGGAACAAAACGATCAGCGGCGCGAAGCCGGCTCCGAGCAGCCAAGCGAGGTCGTTGGTGAGAGCCGCGCCGGTATAGCGAAAGCGCCGACCAAGTTGTGACGTCACTGCGCCTGACGATTGTCCATAGGACAGGCCGAGCAGTGCGAAACCAGCATTGACGTAGATCGTCTGGCCAATCGCGTTCTCCTCGACGATCAGGGGGGCAATGGTGCTGCAAATGGCAAAGACCGCGATGAGGCCAGCCGAAACCAGGAGGAGCATGCGGCGGCCGATCTGGTCCGCGATCAGGCCCGAGGCCAGAACCGCACCGGCGCAGATAAAGGCGCCGGTGCATTGGATCATAAGGAACTCGCCTGCAGAGCGCTGCGTGAACAAGGTGATCCAGCTGATGGGAAACACGGTGACGAGGTGGAACAGGGCAAAGCTCGCCAGCGGGATCAGGGCACCGACGAGGAGAGTGCGCGCATGGGTTCGGAGGAGCGGAATAATGGGCGAGGGTTCGAGCCGTCGCTGTTCGAGAAGGCGTGAAAACTCCTCGGTGGCCACGAGCCGCAACCGCGCAAACACGGCCACGACGTTGACGGTGAACGCACAAAAGAAGGGATAGCGCCAGCCCCAGTCCAGGAAATCAGCCTCGGACAGGTTGAGCATGAAGAACGAGAACAGGACGCTTGCGACCATGAAGCCAAGCGGGGCGCCGAGTTGCGGTATGGAGGTGTAGAAGCCTCGGCGCTCGATGGGCGCATTGAGCGCAAGAAGCGAGGCGAGCCCGTCCCAAGCGCCGCCCTGAGCGAGGCCTTGTCCTATGCGTAGGATGCCGAGGAGATAAAGAGACCAGACGCCGATCTGCTCATAGCGGGGCAGGAAGGAGACCGCCATGGTGGAGAAGCCGAGCAGGAAGAGCGCGATGGTAAGCTTGACACCACGGCCGTGTCGCCGATCGATCGCCGTGAAGATGAGCGAACCGATCGGCCGGGCGACAAACGCCAGTGAGAACAGAGCAAAGGAATAGAGCGTCGCCGTTACAGGTTCCGCAAAGGGAAAGAACACCTTGGGAAACACCACCACGGAAGCGATAGCGAAAACGAAGAAGTCGAAATATTCCGCAGCCCGGCCAATCACCACGCCAATGGCGATTTCGCTTGGCGCAACCCTATGATCGGTGGATACCAAGCGGGCATCCCGCTCAAGGGGCGTGGAGGAGGGTTGTGACCCTTGAACCTGATCCATCGTCATCTGGGTGATCGCCTCCAGTGAGAATAGTTCAGCTTAGTCAGTAGATCTGGTTCAGACCTATGACAGTTCGTTTTCCTGCTACTCGATTTGAGGCTTCGTTGCCGTAATCAAGGTCAAAGTTAACCGCAAGTTTTAGGGTCGACGGCTGGTTCAGCAACCCGGTGCTCAAGTATTTTGGCGTAAGATCGCGCTTCCAGTGTTAGAACAAGTGCTGATGGAACGGACGCTGGCGCAGTCCATTCCTGCGCGCACGTTATCAGGCGAACGCTTGTCAGGTGCCTTATCAGCCAGTTCGAAACCGATGCAGCGAGAAATGTAACTTCATCCGCACCCCCACCATGAGCCTGGGCTGTCCTGTCTGGATCAGCTTCCCGCTGTTTAGATTGGCTCTTTTTCTTTGTCTCGGCCATATGTCTTGACTGCGGCTTGGGCCTCTTCGCCGAGAGGGCTCCCGGTCATGTTCTTATAGCCGTCATCAGGGCCGCGCCCGGCATCGTTCTGAGCCAGATCGGACGGCGGGGTCTCAACTCAGCAGTTCTCTGCCATTTCTGAACGGTACTGACCGGCCATGTTCCGGCGGTACTCGTGAGAGCAAAGTAGATGTCGAGAACAGCTCCGAGGCGGCGGCTCGGTTGGTTCGCATCGGCCGGCGTATCGATCCGAACCGCGTCGAGGATCATGAACACGCCGCCTGGCCTGAGAGCACGCGCCACCTTGCAGGCGAGATGGACATTCTGATCCTCGTCAAAGTGATGGATGAGATTGGCGGCCAGGACGGCATCATAGCGGTGTTCCCCCAGGTCGTCCTCAAGAGCATTGCCGGCGATATGAGATACTCGATCGCCCATGCCCTCGCGCGCAAGGATGTCTGCTGCCGCAGGGACCGCCTCCGGCAATTCCAGAATGGTGGCCGTCAGTGCTGGATGACGGCGGCATAGCTGGACGGAATAAAAACCGTGAGAGCCCCCGATGTCGAGCAGGGCTCGCGCCGGGTTGGGGAGGCGTGCGCGCCAAGCCAGCTCCGTTGCCGGGGCCGTCGAAAAATCACGCATGCCCCATTGATAACGATGCCATTCGTCGGGACTGAGGGTCCGATGCATATCCCGGGCAACGCCATCGTAAAGCCACTGATCGAAGCCCTCGGTCCAGCGCCACTCGATGTCCTGGAAATCCAGCTTATGCACGAGCGTATAGGGGCTTCCCGCAAGGAGCCATTTCCGAGACAGCTGGTTGAGTTCGTAAACCCCGTCCTGATATCGGACGTAACCATGGGCCAAAAGGGCATCTAAGACCTTGCCGGTCGCGCGAGGATCGGTGCCGCGCGAGGCCGCGACCTCCTGGACCGTGCGTCCGCCATCGTGCAGGGCCTCGAACAAGCCCGCCCGGGCGGCTGCCATTATGATCCGAGCGAACTGAAACGCGGCCTGGGTATCGGCCAGCGGCTTCGGGCCGAGGTTCAGCTTGAGAGCCAGCCACTCAAGGACGGTTTCAGCATGAGCACCCAATCGCATCGCACCTCACTCCCTGGCCGCTTCCAATCTGCGGCGGACCGATCCTTGACGCCGTTGTTGGACTGCTACCGCTCCCGCCAGAGGCGCTCCGACCATCGCGAAGATCGCCGACAAGAGCCAAGCTTCATTGATGGCGAGCGTCAGGGCCGCTTTCTCCACGAGCGGCTTCAGAAAGGCTTGTACGAGCGGGCTGTCCGGTGGAGGGTGAGGCCTCGCCAGCAGATCCGGTGACAGACCGATGAAATCGGCAGCCGAGCGGTCGCCGGCTACGAGCCGGCTGAGGAGATCTTGTCCGTGCCCGGCCACACGGGACCAGATCACCGTGTCGATCAGCGCGATGCCGATCGCTCCGCCCAGATTGCGCATCAGATTGAACAGACCGCTCGCATCTGGCACCTGCTCCGGATCCAGATGACCGAGCGCGAGCCGCGTCGGCGGCAGGATGCACAGCATGATCGCGGAACCGCGGATCGCCTGTGGCCAGACCATGCCTGAAAAGTCTGTCTGGGGCGTTTGGTCGGCGCTCAGCCACAGGCCTGCCCCGAACAATGTGAACCCCAGAGCAGCGAGTAGGGCCGTAAACCCACGCCGCTCGATCCAGACCGTCACTGGCGCAGCCACCAATTGGGCACTCCCCGTAACCAGCATGATGAGACCAATTTGGAGCGGAGCGTGCCCTCTGACGAGCGCAAGGAACACCGGCATGAGATAAACCGATCCATAGAGGCCGATTCCGAGCAGAAAGCTCAGGATACATCCGACCGCAAACCTAGTGTCGGCGAAGAGCGCAAGATCGACGAGTGGCCTCGGGCTGCGAAGCATCCGAACCGTGAACGTAACCCCAAGCACGAGACAGCTTGCGAATGCCAAAAGGACGGAGCCGGACAGCCATCCCCGTTTCGGGGCTTCCTTCAGTCCAATCTCCAAGGCAGCCAAAGCCGTCCCGATACACCCGACCGAGATCCAATCGAGAGCGCGAAGCCGCTTTGATTCAGACCTGTGCCGGGGAAGGCAGATCGCGCCGACGAGCAGCGAGACGAGCCCCGGCAGGATATTGATCAGGAACAGCCAGTGCCAGGAAAAGCGGGTGGTGGTCCAGCCGCCAACCATGGGACCGAGCGTCGGGGCGAGCACCGCCAGAACGCCGGCAATGGTCGTCGCCATTCCTTCGAATCTGCGGGGCAGCAGGAGGAACACGGCAGAGAACACCATCGGAATGAGAGCGCCGCCGCTGAACCCCTGCAGGATGCGCCATCCGGTCAAGGAGGCGAAGCTGGAGCTCGCAGCGCATCCGGCCGAGGCAAGAGTGAACCCACCGATGGCCAGCATGAAGAGCCGCCGGAAGGTCAGCGCGTGCGTGAGCCAGCCGGTCAGCGGGATCGAGATGACCTCCGCGATCAGGTACGCCGTCTGAATCCAGCTCATCTGATCGGGGGAGATCTCGAGAGCCGAGCTGATGGCCGGCAGAGACGTAGCGACAATCTGAATGTCGAGGATTGCCATGAACATGCCGAGCGCCATGGCGGCAAAGCCCGCCCAGGCGGTCGCTGAGGCATGGTTCGAGGCGTAACCGGAAGACATGGGCTCGGCTCCATATGCGATAGGAAGCGGACGACATGCGACGGACCTCGTCATCGGAACTTGGCCAAAAAGCCGATTGTGTGGAGCGTTCCTGAATCAGCTGGTCGTCAGCAGCTTCGAAACCGGGGATGCTCCGCTCCCAAGTCCTTCGAGCCTGTCACCACGCATGCTGTGCTCCTCACACCTGCTCTCCGCTGCGAGGCGACGCCTCTTCTCAAGGCTTGCGCACAACAAGCAAGCCATAGCGCATGGACCCCGTCGCATAGGCAGCCCGAATACGCAGCAGGCTCAAGGCGAAGATGCGGTTCTTCGCGTGGGCATCCAGCAGATAGCGCCAGTAGCGCCGATCCGTCAGGAGCAGCCTGGCGACACGCCCTGCACAGATAGTCCAGGTGCGCTGGACCTGAGCGCTGAGATCATGGAAACCATCGATCACGAATCCTGCTTCGAGTGCCCATCTTCGGTAGTCGGCCTCTGTTCCCAGGCTCGCGAGCCGTCCCTCCCGACAGATTGGCTCCAGCAGATATTGTTCTTCCCAGCGTCCAGCTCCCGTTCTCGCAAGCCAGGCGCAGACGCCAAGCCTTCCTCCTCGTCGAAGGGTTCGATACGCTTCATTGAAGAAGCGCTGCTTATCGGCGATGTGTTCGGAACTTTCGATGGCAATGATGCTGTCGAAAGCGTTCTCATTAAATCCATTCTCCAGCCAATCCCGGCGCAGGAAGCTGAGCAGGGCATTCCCCTCGCTCCGGACCCGGGCATGCTTCAACTGCTCCTCGGAGAGAGTAAAGCCCGTGACGTGAACCCCAAAATTCTCCGCGAGCCATTCCGCCGTGGCGCCATAACCGCACCCGACGTCGCAGACATGTTGTCCGGGCCGCAGCGCCAGTTCACGTGTCAGGTAAGCGATCAGGGCCTCGACTGCTTGAGCGGGGCTCTCCCGGCCCGTGAGCCAAAGCCCGTGATGAACATGGTCTCCCCATATCTCACGGTAGAACGGATCGAGTTCATCGTAGTGGTCGGCGACCGCCTGTGTCGTCTGGGGTGTTCTTGGAATGATCATGGTGCGATCAGCGCCCGCTGAATGGCGGCCGTGCGCAGACGCGTGATCGCCACGATGAATCGAAGCGCCGCAGGCCAGGCCTGAAACATCCGGAGAAGGACCGGCTGACCCGGGAACCAGCGGCCTGCATCATGAATCAGTGAGGCGATCCGGATCTGTCTGCGCACATCATCCCGCATCCTGTGGTGGTAAAGCGAGCTTTCCCTACCATACCGCGCGAACATTGACGCTGCCATGAAGCCGCTGTGCAGCGCCATCGACATGCCGTCGCCTGTAAAGGATGGAGTAACCGCGAACTGATCGCCGAGCCGAAACAGGCCCTTTGGTTCGGAAGGCGGAGCGGCATGGATAAAGCCATAAGGGATATGAGAGATCGCTAATGGGCGTGTCGTCACGGCGACAGCCCCATCGAGACGGGACGCCATCGGGGAGCACTGATTGCAGATGTACTCCAGAAGGCTGTCCCAACGCTTGCCCACGCCATCGAAGCATTCCGGGCTGACCAGTAGACACAGGTTCGTGATGCCACCCTCGATCATCTGTAATCCGGCGTAGCCTCCGGGGAAGAGAACAATCTCGACCATGCCCTCAAGGCTAGCCTGCTGGGATGGGGCGAGAACAAGGTGCATCTTGAAGCCGATGAGCTCGTCACTGGTCCCGGCGGTTACGCGCTTTCCTCCGCGAAGATCGTGCTTGCCTGTGGCGAGGAAGAGGGTCCTGGCCTGCAACGGATCGCCGGTGCCTCGATCGATGCGCCAGTTCGCGCCATCGGGTGCAATACTGCGGACCGGTGTCCCGCGTTCGATCCGGGCTCCGCTCATGGCTACCGTGCGCAGGAGAGCCTCGTCCAGGCTCCTGCGCGAGAGGCCTCGTGCCCTGAAGGGAAGCTTTGCTTCGGCGATCATCCGGTTGCAGATGATGCGTACGGATGAAATCGTGCTGGCGCCCAGGTGATCCAGATCGATACCGAGGCGCGTCAGATAGCCCTGTGCCTCGATGCTGAGGAACTCGCCGCAGACCTTGTGGTGTGCCTCCGCGGTCCGCTCAATCAACAGGACGGGCCGGTTTGCGCGGGCGAGGAGGCAGGCTGCTGTCGAGCCGGCCAGGCCGCCACCGATCACTGCGTTCTCCTCCATGGGTTCCCCTGGCCTCATTTCAGGTGGCTCACGCACAGTCGGAACGGCGCATGCCACCGAATTACAGCAGCCGAAAGATCGACGCCGGCTTCTCTTAGGATCTGCTCCCAATCGGAGCGGCGGAAGCTACGTGCGATTGATACAGGGCCGTCGTGCCGGACGAAGCGGTGCCACCCCGCGAGCCAGGAGAGCAGTCGGAATGCATGGAACGGGAGACTGTGCCGGTGCAGGTCGGCGATGAACCAGCCGCGCACGGCCGTGCGCTCCATCCATTGCACGAATTGCACGAGATCGTCGTGACTCATGTGATGCGCGGTCTGAGAGCTGACGATGAAATCAATCGGCCGATCAGAGGTGAACTGGAAGACGTTGCCTGTTCGGAAATCGATCCGATCCTCCTGAGGCGTCGCAGCACGCGCGATCACCTCGCTGTATGGATTGAGATCGATACCGATCAACGCTATACTTCTTTGTCGACGCCTGCCCCATTGATGAATCCGACGCAGCAGGTCGCCATAACCATAACCCACGTCGAGAACGGTCATGCTATCGTTCTGACCCATATGGCGGGTGGCGTGATCGAGCCACGCCAGAATTGGGCGATGTGTCAGGGTCAGAATGTTGACGCGCGCAAGATCCTCAAGACATGCCTTGTAGTCGTCGAGTGAGACGCTCTCCGTATCCATGAGTTCCGTCTCGCCACTGCGCTGGGTGAGTGCGATACCCATGGTGCCTTACCCCTCAAGAGCGAATCTGAAGGTCTCCGCCACAAGTCCCGGCCCGAACGCCATGGCGAGGCCCTGCGCAGGTGACGGCGCAAACTGCATCATGCTCTTGAGTACGAACATCAGAGTGGCCGAAGACATGTTGCCGAAGGCTCGAAGAACATCCCGAGACCATCGCAATGCACCGGGGCCGAGATCGAGGCCATGCTCGACAGCATCGAGGATCGTTCGACCGCCTGCATGCACGGCCCAGAGATCGTACTCGCCCTTGTTTCGTCCGCGCAGGATTCCCTGGTCGTCGTTCCGCATGGTTTCCTGCCGTAGAGCGCGCGCGATCTGTGACGGAACTTCACCGGAAAGGGTCATCTTAAATCCCGAATCCCCGATCCTCCACGTGATCAGGTCGCTCGAGTCCGGGATCGTCACAGCACGAAAGTCCTTGAGCGCAACTCCCTCCGGTCGCGCCGAAACCAGGCTCGCGGCACAGCCGTCTCCGAACAGAAGGGCGCTGAGCAGAACTTCGAGATCGGACGTGTCCTGGAGGTGCAAGGTACACAATTCGAGATTGAGGACCAACACGTTCGCCGAAGGTTCGGATCGAACGATGTGATGGGCGATCTTCAGCGCGTTGACGGCAGCCGCACATCCCATGAAGCCGACCAGCGTCCGCTCGATGGACGGACTGAGACCGAGGCAGTCGGCGAGTTGTTGATCAAGCCCCGGCGCTGTAAAGCCCGTGCAGGAGGCAACCACCAGGTGAGTGATGGACGATATGCTCTCCTTGAGGCCGAGAGCCTCGACGCTGCGCTCAGCAAGCCTCACGGCATGAGCCTCGAAATGAGCCATTCGGGCGGCAGTGCCGGCGAATTGACCCAGACGGTAGAGCCCGTCTCGGTCAATGGCGGCCTCCAGAGTTCCATAGGGCTCCAGGGTCGAGTAGCGATGGTCGATGTCGGCCCGCTGCGCCATTCTCTGGAAGAGGAGCTTGGTCCTTTGATCGGGCAGAACCCGATCTGCGAACTGGATGAAGCTTCCATGCACATCGTGGTCGGGAACTGCCGTGCCGATCCGATTGATGTAGGCCACTGTCATGTTGCACCTGAGCACTGTCCGGATATTGGAATGAGAACACCCGGGGCTTCAGGAAAATTCGAGACGCGCCAAAAACGATGCTCACTTACCCGTGATCACTTGGGCCTCTTCCCTGGCACCGATCGGGATCTGCCTAGGCGCACGGAGGCTGAAGTGGATCACCAGGAATGGGCCGGGCACCACAATTGACCGGCCGGTCATCGGCTGTTTCAGACAAGTTTCCCATGGCAAGCCTCCCCTCAGTAATAGATCGGGAAGGCTAGGGAGCAGCCCCTGTTACGACCTGTGGCGGGCCGCAATTCCAGTCCGATTGCCCCTCATCGGACGCGAACCTGAGAACCACTCAAGACGCATACAGCTTCCGGGGCTGGCCTGAAATCGACACATTCGTGCGCGACCTCGACAGCTACGTTTCGTTAACCATACATTTACGGAAGGCCAATGCTCAGACCTCTTGTTGCACTCGCGTTCCTCGTCTCGACCCCAGTTCTCGCCCAGGCTTATGACCGGCCTGATATTGTTCGAGGGCTTTGTCGTCCTGATGGCTGCGACGAGTTCGCCGTCCTGGCTGCCGCTCCTCTCGCGAAAGGAGGTGAGGGCACGCTCATGAAAACGCGGGTCAAGACATTCTTTGCCAGTTCCGCCGGACGCAAGGAACTGAGCGAGGAGAACGGGTATGTTTACTGCTCACGGACCAAACCTGCGATCGTGGCCGAGAAGAGCGGACGCACGATGGCCTTCTATCTCGCGCCGTTCGCGACGAAGGAAAGCCGTGAGACAATCCGTCAGAATGCCAACTTCCATGCACTTTACTTCAGCATCTGCCACGGCATGGAGGCGGGCAAGGCAGCTGTCCGGGACCTTGCCGGTCTGGCTCAGGGCCTCGGCTATCATGTCGCGTTGCCCCAGTCACAATACGTGACCCTGACCCGGGTCGAGGACATCCTGCTGCCCGAGAGCCGCAATCCGGTCGAGGCGAAGAATGACATTCGCCCGATGCCGCCGGCGAACATGCCGCCTGCCGCTTCGCAGCGGGATTGGGTGCTCGGCGAACCGGCTGACGCATTCGTAGAGCGCCGAGAGGTAATGCCGCGTCATGGATATCCCTACGATGCGGAGCATGAGGAGGGGCTGCTTGCTGGTTCGCGCCGTCTGACGAACCGTGCTCTCGATGCACTTGATGAAATGGGTGACTGGATGTTCGGCCGGCGATTCTGAGGCCGGATGGATCTATCGCGAACGTTATGTTCCAGAGTTGCGGCTCAATTTGCCCTTTCACGCACAATGAATGACGTGTTCAAGGTCAAGCCTGTGACCGCTCGGTAATTCTGCTCCAATTCGCTCGCTGGCTCCGGATTGGTGGCCGACCCTGCACAAAGCTCCGTGGAGCAAACGTGCAGAGGGCGCTCTGCCGGCCTCTCACGCCAGTCCGCGCCCCCTCCTGGCCGGCGAGCTATCGCGTGCGCTCGCGAAGAGACTGGATGTGGTCGATGAGGCCGTTCGTCGAGCTGTCGTGGCTTGTCACGGCCTTGCCGCTCTGAAGCTCGGGCAGGATTCGCGAGGCCAGTTCCTTTCCGAGTTCAACGCCCCACTGGTCAAAGCTGTTGATCTCCCAGATCACGCCTTGAACGAAGATCTTGTGCTCGTAGAGGGCGATCAGGGTACCGAGCCTGTGCGGCGTGAGCGCCCGATATACAATTGAGCTTGTCGGCCGGTTCCCCTCGAACACCCGATGAGGGACGAGCGCCTCCAGGGCCTCTCCCGACAGGCCTTGCTTCTGCAGCTCGGCTCTGACCTCGCCCTCCGTCTTGCCGAAGGCGAGAGCTTCGGTCTGGGCCAGGAAATTGGCGAGAAGCTTCTCGTGATGGTCTCCCAAAGGCGTTTGACTTTCCGCGGCGGCGAGAAAGTCCGCCGGGATCAGCTCCGTGCCCTGATGGAGGAGCTGGAAGAAGGCATGCTGTCCGTTCGTGCCCGGCTCGCCCCAGATGATCGGCCCTGTCGCGTAGTCCACTCTGCTGCCGTCGCGCCGCACCGACTTGCCGTTGCTCTCCATGTCGCCCTGCTGGAAGTAGGCGGCGAAACGATGGAGATGCTGATCGTAGGGGAGCAGGGCAAGACTCGAGGCGCCGAGAAAGTCCCGGTACCAGATGCCGAGCAGGCCCATGATCACGGGAAGGTTCTGTTCGAGAGGCGCGGTGCGAAAGTGCCGGTCCATCTCGTAGGCGCCCTCGTGCAGCTCACGAAAGCAATCGAACCCGACCGCGAGAGCGATCGGCAGCCCGACCGCGGACCAGAGGCTGTAGCGGCCGCCGACCCAATCCCAGAACTCGAACATGTTGGCCGTGTCGATGCCGAAGCGCGCCACCTCCGCGGCATTTGTCGAGACGGCGACGAAATGCCGTGAGACGGCATCCTCACCCAGCGCCTCTGTCAGCCACGCCCGGGCGCTTGCGGCATTCGTCATGGTTTCCTGGGTCGTGAATGTCTTCGACGCGACGATAAAGAGCGTCCGCGCCGGATCGAGCCGGGCGAGGGTATGGGTGAGATGGGCCGCGTCGACATTCGAGACGAAATGAGGCCGCAGGTCAGGGCGCTGATATGGCTTGAGGGCTTCGCAGACCATGAAGGGACCGAGATCCGAGCCGCCGATGCCGATATTGACGATGTCAGTGATGGTCTGCCCGGTGGCGCCGCGCCATTCGCCGCCCCGGACGCGCTCGGAGAACTGCCGCATCCGTTCAAGCACCGCCGTCACGCGGGGCATGACGTCGACGCCATCGGCCGTGATCGGCTGGCCCGAGCGATTGCGCAGGGCGACATGCAGCACGGCCCGGTTCTCGGTGGTGTTGATCTTCTCGCCGGCGAACATGCGGTCGCGCCACCCTTCCACGTCGGCTTGGCGTGCGAGATCGAGGAGAAGCGCCATCGTCTCTTCGGTGATCCGATGCTTGGAATAATCCAGCAGAAGGTCGTCGAGCCTGGCCGAGAAGCGGCTGAATCGCTCCGGGTCACGCGCGAAAAGCTCGCGCAGGTGCAAGGGGCGAATGGCAGCGGAATGAGCCTGCAAGGCCTGCCAGGCCGGTGAAGCAGTTAAATTCGTCATCGATATGGAGTCCGTTCAAATCCTATTCGCTCTGATCGCGAGCTTAGCATGTCCTTCAGATCGCCCGATGGCGGCATGCTCGGCAGTATGGTCCTTCGAACGCATTCTTCAACAGCCGGCGCAAGCGGTCCCGTACGCAGAAGGGCTGGACCCTGAATAAACGGCCGAGATGCGGCGAAACTGCGTAACAAAAATGGCTCCGCTCAACCGACTATCGTCTAATTCCGCAATGGTAGACATTATTGGTTATACCACTTGTCAGCTTTTTTATTGTCATCTAGCCTATTGGTATAACCAATAATGCCAACTAAGAACCAGGAGGAGACGAGAATGCTGAAAACCATCGTCCGTGGCATGGCCACGGCTGCGCTCATGATGGCGGCAACCGCAGCGGGGGCCCAGACGAACTTCACCCTTTCGACACCGGACCCGGACAATTCCGAGATTACCCTGGCGGCCAATAAGTTCGCCGAGCTCGTCTCACAGAAGACCGGCGGCAAGGTTGCCGTGAAAGTATTTCCGAACGGGCAGCTCTATGGCGGCGATCCTTCGGCCGCGGTGAAGCAGCTTGCGGGCGGCTCTCTCGACATGCTGCTGCTGTCCACATCGCTCTACGCCAACTTCAACCCGAAGTTCACGGCCATTTCCGTGCCTTACCTGTTCGCGGACACCGCGCAGCTCCGCTCCTATCTCTCCGGGCCGATGGGCCAGGAGCTCACTGCCGACTTGAGCAAGATCGGTATCCAGGGCCTCGGGTTGTGGCCGCGCCCGTTCCGCCAGATGACCAATTCCCGCAAGCCGATCACGAGCCCGCAGGATCTCGCCGGCATGAAGTTCCGGGTTCCGAACAACCCGCTCTGGGTCGAGTTCTTCAAGAAGCTGGGCGCTGCCCCGACCCCGATGGCTTTCGCGGAAGTTTACAACGGTCTGCAGCTCAAGGTCATCGACGGACAGGAAAACCCGATCAACATTCCGGTGACTGCCAAGTTCTACGAAGTGCAATCCTACGCGACCATGTCGAACCACATGGCGGACGGTTGGGTGCTGGCCATCAATCCCGCCAAGTACAACGCGCTTCCTGAAGACCAGAAGAAGGCCATCAAGGAGGCGGCCGTCGAGGCGGAGGCCTGGAAGGTCGAGAACGATGCCGCCGACGAAAGCAAGTCGATCGCGACCCTGACCGAGAAGGGCATGAAGGTCGAGCGCCTGACGCCCGAGCAGCAGAAGGCCTTCGCGGCCGTCGCCAAGGAGCTGTTCCCCACCTTCGCGCAGTTGGTGAAGGATCAGGCGTTCTTCGATCGCACCATCGCGGCGGTCAGCAAATAACACGATCGATCATCCTCCAGGAATGCTGGCCGCTTGCGCGGCCAGCATCGCATTCGGGAGTGACGGCCTATGGCTCACAAGCCATCCCTTCTCGGCAGATTCGTCAAAATCACAGCCGACTTCGCAGCGGGGGCGACAGCCACCGGCATTCTGATCGTGGTGCTCGTCCAGGTGGTGGGCCGGCTGCTCGGAGCGCCCGTATCCTGGTCCGAGGAGGCCACCCGCTATCTCTTCGTCTGGATGGTCTTCCTCGGGCTGGCCGCAGGATTCCGGACGGTGGAGAGCGCGAGGGTCGTAGTGTTCATCGCCGCGCTTCCGAACCTGTTTCGGCGTCTTGCCGTGCCGATCTATGTCAGTTCCTCAGTTCTGTTCTTCGCTCTCATGGGATGGACCGGCCTGAGCCTCATCCGTCAGCAGTTGATGATGAACGAGCAGACGGCGACCCTTCCGATCCCCATGTGGGTGATCGGACTCATCATGCCCATCTCGGCCGTTCTCGCTATTCTGGCGATCTTTGAATCGCTCAAGGCAAGCCGCAATCTCATCGAGCTTCCGGAGGTCGGTGTCCAGCCGCAGGTCGAACTCGACGAAACCGACGCCTTCGTTTCGAAAGGGCATACGTCATGAGTATTGCGCTGCTTCTGCTCTTCCTGGGACTGTCCGCCATCGGCGTTCCTCTGGCCGTCGCCCTGGGCCTTGCCAGCGTTGCCGTCATCCTGCTGTTCACCTCGACGCCGATCGACCTGCTGTCGCAGAGCATGTTCTCGGCCATGAACTCCTTCCTGCTCGTCGCCGTGCCGCTCTTCATCCTGGTCGGCCATTTCATGGAGCGGGGCAGGGTCGCCGAACGCATCTTCGACTTCGCCGAGGCCATGGTCGGCTGGATGCCGGGCGGCCTCGGCCACGTGAACGTGGTGTCCTCCGTGATCTTCGGTGGCATCTCCGGATCGTCCGTCGCCGACATCGCATCGGTGGGCGCCATCGAGATCAAGGCGATGGAGCGGCATGGCTTTCCGAAAGGCTACGCGGTTGGCATGACGCTCGTCACATCGACGCTGTCCTCCATCATTCCGCCGTCCATTCTCGTGGTGATCGCGGGCTCCATTGCGAATGTGTCGATCGGGACCTTGCTCGTGGCCGGTCTAATCCCGGGCCTGTTCATTGCGTTCGTCTTCATGGTGTTCAACCATTTCTACGCGGTGAATTACGGCTACAATCCGCCGTCCCCGTTCAATGTCCGACTCGTGGTCACCACAGGCCTTCGCGCGATCCTGCCGATGCTGACGCCCGTCATCCTGCTCGGCGGCATCGTCAATGGGTTCTTCACGCCGACCGAAGCCGCCGCCATCGCGGTGCTCTACACGATGTTCCTGTCGGTGATCGTCTATCGCACGATTCCTGCCTCCGAGATCTGGAGCATCTTCGTCGAGACGGCCCGCGCCTCCGGCACGATCCTGTTCATCGCGGCGACCGCGAAGCTCGCGGCCTGGGTCTTCACCTTCGACGGGTTGCCGGTGCAGGTCGCGGAATTCCTGTCCACCATCAGCACCGGGCCGACGATGGCGCTGTTCCTGATCTTTCTGTTCCTCGTCGTGGTCGGAATGTTCATGGATGCGATTGCGGCCATGTTCATCCTCATCCCCGTGCTGCTGCCGCCGGCCATTAAAATGGGCATCGACCCGATGCACTTTCTGATCGTGACCGTGATCACGCTCACCCTGGGCCTGGTGACGCCTCCCGTCGGCGTGTGCCTCTATGCCGTCGCCCAGGTGGCCAAGATGTCGATCGAGGATGTCATCCGCGGATCGATGGCGCCGATCCTGATCCTGACCGCCGCGATCCTGGCCCTGGTCCTGTTCCCGGTCTTGACCGTGGGGCCGATCAGGTTGCTCGGGCTGTACTGATTGTCGCCCTTCGAGCGTCCCGGCAAGGACGGGACGCCGGTTCATCAGGGAATCCAGGCCCTGCATGCAGCGGAACGGATTGCCACAACTGACTAGCACGAAGTGGTTCGCATGACTGAAATCTCGCCCGACAGGCCGGTTCGCATCGTCTTCCTCGACCGTGATACGCTTTCGCCGGAAACGAAGCTGCGGACGCCGTCCTTCCCGCATGAATTCGTGGCCTACGGGAAGACCGCACCCGAGGAGGTCGCGTCCCGGATCGCCGGCGCCGACATTGTGATCACCAACAAGGCCCCGGTCCGGCGAGACGCCATCGCTGAGGCGCCAGCGCTGAAACTGATCGCCGTCGCCGCCACCGGATACGACGTCGTGGATGTCGTGGCTTGCGCAGAGCGCGGCATCGCCGTGTGCAACATCCGCAACTATGCCGTGAACACGGTCCCCGAGCATACCTTCGCTCTGATCCTCGCCCTGCGGCGCAGCATCCTGGCTTATGTGGACGCGGTCCGCCGCGGTCGCTGGCAGGAGGCGGGTCAGTTCTGCTTCTTCGATTATCCGATCCGGGATCTCGCCGGCTCGACCCTCGGCGTCATCGGCGACGGCGTGCTCGGCAAGGCGGTGGCGGATCTGGGCCGCGCCTTCGGGATGCGGGTTCTCTTCTCGGCCTACAAGGGCTCGGCCGGGATGGGGCCGCTCTACACGCCCTTCGAAGACGTGCTGCGCCAGAGCGACGTCATCAGCCTGCACTCGCCGCTCATGCCGTCGACCCGCAACATGATCGCGGCGCCGGAATTCGCGTTGATGGAGCGTCGCCCGCTCATCGTCAACACCGCGCGAGGAGGGCTCGTGGACGAGGCCGCTCTGGCGGATGCGCTCACCTCCGGCCGGATCTCCGGCGCCGCGTTCGACGTCGTGACGGCGGAGCCGCCGCCCGCCGATCATCCGTTCATGCGCCTCGTCGATCGGCCCGACTTCATCCTAACGCCCCATGTGGCTTGGGCCAGCAGCGAAGCCGTTCAGGGACTCACGGACCAGCTGGTCGAGAACATCGAGCTGTTCTGGGCCGGGATACCACGAAATTTGGTCGCGTGATAATTGGTCAAACCAATTGCGATATTCAGAATATAGGTTTATAAGATTGGTATAACCAAATGCCCCCCATCGTTTCGTCGGTGTCCCCGACTGTGCTCTAGGAGTCGCTATGTTTCTCGGTAAAGAAGTTCGCCTCAGCCGGATCGTGAATCGTAAGTCGGGCCGCATGCTGGCCGTTACGGTCGATCACCCGATCACCCGCGGGATGATGCCCGGGCTCGTCGATATCCGATCCGTGATGAAGAGGGTGGTAGCCGGTAGCCCGGACGCGATCACGATGCACAAGGGCATCGCCGAAAAGGTGTTCGCCCCTTATGCGGGCCAGGCATCGATCATCCTGAAGGCGAGCGCCTATTCGGTGCAGTATCACCCGACTTACGACGCGCCGGTCGCGGACGTGGAGGAGGCGGTGCGGTTCGGCGCCGACGCCATTTCAGTGGGCTGCATCGTCGGCGGTCCCGATCAGGCGCAGCAGCTGACCTTCCTCGGTAAGATCTCGAAGGAAGCAGCCTCCGCCGGCATGCCGCTCGTCGCGCATATTTACCCGAAGGGCGCCCTGATCAAGGATCAGCATGACGCCAAGGTGCTCGCCTATGCGGTTCGCGCCGGCGCCGAACTCGGTGTCGACATCATCAAGACCATGTGGTCCGGCTCGGCCGAGAGCTTCCGCTCGGTCGTCGATGCCTGCCCGTCCATTGTGGCGCTGGCCGGTGGCGAGATGGGCGAAACGCTGGAAGACTATCTGCGGATGACCCGTGAGGCGCTCGATGTTGGCATGCGCGGCGTCACCTATGGTCGTTTCGTCTGGTCCCACCCGCATACCTCCGCCGTTATCAAGGCCCTGTCGGCCCTGATGCACGACGATGCTGGTGTCGAGGCAGCTCTGCGGGTTTATGATCGCGCTCTCGAAGAAGAGAAGGACCTCCGGACATGAAAGCCGCTGTTCTTCGCGCTCCCGACGACGTCGTCCTGCAGGATGTCGCAACTCCGTCCGCCGGGCCGGGCGAGCTGATCCTGAAGGTGAAGGCTGCGACCGTCTGCGGGACGGACATCCGCATTCTCCGCGGCCGCAAGACCAAGGGCGTCCGCTTCCCGTCCGTTCTCGGCCATGAGTTCGCGGGCGAGGTGGTCGAAGTGGGGGCCGGGGTCTCGCAGTTCTCCTGCGGCGACGCGGTCTCGGTCAATCCCGTTATTCCCTGTCGCAAATGCGCGTATTGCAAGACCGGCCGGGAGAACGTCTGCCAGAACCGTCAGGCCATTGGGTACGAGTTCGATGGGGCTTATGCCGAATACCTGAAGGTCCCGGCGCTGGCGCTCGAATCCGGCAATGCCGTCCGCATTCCGCAGGGCATGCCCTACGAGGCGGCCGCCCTTGCGGAGCCGCTGGCGTGCTGCATCAACGGGCTGCGGAATGTGGGCGTGGAACTCGGCGACGTCGTCGTCATCCTCGGGGCGGGGCCGATCGGCCTCATGCACGCGGCGCTCGCGCGCCGGGCCGGCGCGCGGCTGGTCATCATGAGCGAGCCGAACGAGATGCGCCGCCAAGCCGCTCTCGATCGCGGCGTCGACATCGCCTGCGACCCGACCAGGGAAGACCTGGCGCAGGTGATCCGCGGCGTGACCGACGGACTCGGCGCGGATGCGGTGGTTCTGGCCATCGGCGTTCCGGCACTCGCCAACGAGGCGCTGAAGCTGGTCCGCAAGGGCGGCCGCGTCAATCTCTTCGCAGGGTTCTCCGCCGGCGACATGGCGACGTTCGATGTCAACCTCGTGCACTACAACGAGATCATCGTGACGGGAGCCAGCGCGTTGCGCCGGCAGGATTACGAGACGGCCCTCAAATTGCTCGCGGGAGGGCTCATCGATGCCGACTCGCTCGTGACCCATCGCTTCGAACTGGCCGACGCCGTCGAGGCGCTGAAGGAGGCGGAGAGCGGGCGGGCCTTGAAGGTGGCGATCCGCAATGACTGAAGCCTTTCTCGGAGTCGATGCAGGAACGAGCGGGATCAAGGTTTGCGCCTTCACGCGTGAAGGCCGCCTCGTCGCCAAGGCGCATCGGGCCGTCCCCGTCATCACGCCTTATCCGCTCTGGGCCGAGATCGACCTCGAACGCTACTGGGCGGCGACCGTCGATGCCATCCGTGAAGTCGCGGCCCGCGCCCCGTCCATCGTCTCCATCGGGCTCGCCACGACCTGCCCGACGACCATTCTTCTCGACGAGGACGGTCAGGCGGTGCGGCCGGGCATTCTCTATCTCGACGGCCGCGCCCAGGCCCATCTTGACGAAGTGATCGGTTCCGACGGCGCGGCCTACATGAAGCAGACCGGCAACCGGGCGAGCACGTCGACCTGCTGGGCCGCCAACCTGGCCTGGATTCGGGAGCACGAGCCGGCGGCATGGGCGAAGGCGCGGCGCATCACCATGCTCAACGGCTTCCTGGCCCGCCGCCTCAGCGGACGGGACGGCATCGAGCCGACGCAGGCGTCCTATTCTGGCCTGATGCGGATCGGCGATTCCGAGCCGCGCTGGAACCGCGATCTCCTCGCACTGTGGGGGCTCGACGCCGCGATCCTGCCCGAGATCAGCGCCTGCACGGACATGATCGGTCGGGTGACCGACGGGGCGTCGGCCGCGACGGGACTGCCGGTGGGAACGCCTGTCGCCCTCGGCGCCGCCGATACGGCGGCGGCTTCTTTCGCCGTCGGCCTCACGAGCAGCGGCAAGGTCTTCGAATCCGTCGGCACGTCGGGGGTGATCACGTTCTGCCTCGACCAGCCGGATTTCGAGCCGTCCTTCCTGCATCGCCAGCATATCATGCCGGGCCGCTGGCTGGCCCATGGGGCGATGTCGACATTGGGCGGCGCCTTCGGCTGGCTCAACAACAAGGTCTGGCCAGAAATCAAGACTCTGGCCGAGCTGGAGCATCTGGCCCAGGAATCCGTCCCAGGAGCCAACGGTCTTCTGTTCCTGCCCTATCTGGCGGGCGAGCGCAGTCCCATCTGGGACGCGGAGGCGAGCGGCAGCTGGCTCGGGCTTCTTCTGCGACACAGCCGCCAGGACATGGTGCGCGCCGTCTTCGAGGGAACGACCTTCGGCCTGCGGCAGATACTGGAGCGCGGCTCGGCCAAATGGGGCACGCGTCCGGAGCGGATGCTCGGTGTGGGCGGCGGAGCGCGGAACCGGTTCTGGGGGCAAATGAAGGCGGATGTCCTCAAACTCGACTACATCATGTCCGATATGCCTGACGCTGCGGCACTAGGGGCCGGACTGCTCGGCGCCATCGCGGCAGGCCTGTTCACAGGCACCGCAGATGCGGACCTTCCGCTGATCTCGGCCAATGCCGCGCCGATCCGGCCCGGTTCCCGACGGACCATCGAGACCTACGATCGCATGTTCAGGATCTTCGATGCGGCTTACCCGCAGATGCGCGACTTGATGCACGCTCTTGCAGATCGTAGTTCTGGCCAGTACGCAGACGAGGAGCCAAGTCCCCGTTTTGGGGCGCGGGCCAGCGGGTAGAAGGAGCTGCGGTTTTCGATGACCGACGGCGAAGACGATATCCTTGCGCGTGTCATCGACATCGCCATGGAACTCAGGCCTGACAGCAGCGGGCGGATCAAGCTCCCGACAGAGCGTGAGCTGGCCGACCAGCTCGGCGTCCAGCGCCCGACCCTGCGGGACCGGCTGACCGTTCTTGAAACGCTCGGGCTGCTCCAGCGCGTCCAGGGCAGCGGAACCTATCTGGCGCTGCCGAACTCGCGCTTTCTGCAATTCTATTTCGACGTTGCCCTCAAGCTCGGGTTCATTTCGATCGACCAGATCCAAAGCGCCATGGAGATGATCGGCCGGGAAATGGCGGGCGCGGCTGCCATTCAGGCAAGTTCCGCGGACCTCGCCGCGCTCGATGGCCTGATCGATCGGATTGCTCAATCGGATTCCCTGGAAGATGTCGTCGAGCTCCAGTTCGAGCTCCATGCTAGCCTTGCCAGAGCGTGCCGCAATCCCGTGATCGTCATCGTCATCGATGGTCTCTCCTCGGTCATTCGATCGGTCATTGCGAACAAGGTCAGGATCATTTCCATGGTCCGCGGCGCTTTCGAGCGAAACGTCGAGGCCTATCGAGCGCTCGTCCAGGCATTGCGCGACCGCGAGCCTGAACTGGCGCGCGAGGCGATCCAGGAATGTTACTGGTTGTGGCGCCGGGAGGAGTCGAAAATTTCTATCCTCAATATCAACGAGTGATGATCAAGCGGACGTCGTCTGGAGAGGACCCGACGATGCTCAGGCGCAACCGGATTGCCAGGATTCCCAAGAGAGCGCGGTCTTGCCGCGCCCGAGGATGGGTTGGTGCTGCCCGCCAGTCCGCAGGTTGGCGCAAACGGTGAATGGGAGTGAATGGCAATGAGTGGCCCTAAGCCGTGCCCTGTTTGCGGAGGAGCCAAACTGGGCGTCAACTGCCTTGAGACATACGGGCAGTACGAGGCACATTATGTTTGCCTGAGCTGCGAGAATGAAGACGCCCCACAAGGTCCTTTGTCAGAGCCGTGCGGTACGGCGGCTGAGGCGGAAGAGGCTGCTCTTCGGGGTTGGAACGGTTTCGTATCCGGGTATTTTTCTCACAGGGCCGCCTAAAGCATTTTCGTCGCAATGGCCCGGTTCGCCGCAAAGAAGCGGCACAACCCCGAAGAGACCTGGTTCCAGGCAAGTGGAAGCACCTCTAGGTGTCAATACCGTCCTGTGATCCGAAACCCTGTTGCTGCCTGCGAACGTGCTCAGGGGAGCTTATTGCCGGCACGTGTGAGGTGCTCGTTCAGCATCCGCTCGGCCCTGAGCTGGTTTGCAAGGGCCAGGGCATTCACAAGGTGCATGAAAGCGCGGAGGATGGTGGCTACGATCATGACGGGTATTCCTAAAGCAAATCCCTGGAAGAATTCTCCTGGGAGACCGGAGCACTGAACTGTACTCCGCTGAGCTCTAGATAATCTTCTATGTTGCAGTGCGGAAGATTGGTCCGGTCACGTGACCTATGCGCCTATGACATAAGGACGTGTTGCACCGCCCTGCACAGATCAGGCGAGGGCCACCAGCCCCGAGCATAAACCGCGAGTTCTACATTCAGAACTCCAATTAGCGATTTCAGCGGTTGAGATTAACGAAATAACGACAACTTCGGGCGCATGCTAGCGGAGATCGTCCCGAGGAGCCGAGTCGGACTTCGTTGTGTCAGCTTATTTGATCCTTTTCCTTAGCATTTTTGCCGCTGGTGCCGCAGTCCTCGGTGCGGCCGCCCTTTTCGTGCGCGGGCACAGTGACGATCTTGCGAGAGCTGAGAGCGATCTGACCGGCCTCGCCCATGCATTGCAGGAGCAGACGGACGGCGTTCTCCAGTCCATCGATAGCGTCTTGCGCGACGTGGTCGGCAGAATTCCGCAGGCCTGTCTCACCGCAAAAGAGTTCGACGGGTTTGCCGCGTCACAGGCCACAAAGGCCATATTGGTCGGGGCGTCCCACTCCCTTTCCCCGATCATCCGCATCGACCTTGTCAATGCGCAGGGGCGGATCGTCGGCACATCGAATCCACACCCGACGTCCGATCCCATTTATCTGACCGACACGTCCTACTACCAAGATCTCTCAACGGATCCGTCACTGATCTCATATCTCAGCGAGCCCAGAAGGATCCGATCGAGCGGCAGAAAGATCCTCTCCCTCGCCCGGAAGATCAAGGACACCGAGGGAAACTTCCTCGGCATCATCGTGTCCATGATCGACCTCAGTCATTTGGAGGGAATCTACGAGAAGCATCTCAAGGCACGCTCGCTGACAGTTACGCTCTATCGGCGCGACGGCATCATTCTTGTCCACACTCCGGCAACGGAGAAAGCGCTCGGGCGCAGAATTTGGAAGCCCAACACGCCTCTGCAGCGGATGATCGCGAAGAACAGTCCGACGCTCATCCGCGACGTCGGCTGGATCGACGAGAAAGAACGGTTGGTTGCTCTTCATCCTCTTGCCCATCATGCCTGCGGCATAGCGGTCAGCCGGACCGTGGCGGAGCTCATGGCGGGACGGCGTTTCGAAGCCCGTTTGATCCGGTTCGTCGCCTATCTCATGGATATCGCAATCGATACCACGAGCCTGCTGGGCTTGAGGCATGTCAAAACCGGTATTCTCAGGGCTGCCAGCGAGAGCTACCTGTCGCGCCACGATATCCTGACCAGACTTCCCAACAGGCTTCTCTTTGTCGAGGAGCTGAAGCGGGCCCTCCTGACCTCCCAAAGATCCGGTGCAGATTTTGCGTTGCACCTTTTCGATCTCGAGCGGTTCAAGGACATCAATGACAATCATGGACATGCGGTAGGGGACGAGGTCATCCAAATCGTGGCGAGACGCCTGCGCGAACGTCTCAGAAAGAGCGATTTCGTCGCTCGTATCGGCGGCGACGAGTTTGCCATCATTCAAAGGCCGGTCGTGGGCCGGCAACAGGTCATCGACCTCATCACGGCCATCCAAGCCGCCATGAAGGTTCCATACACAATCGGCAATACGGAGATCGAGCTCGGGCTTTCCGTCGGCGTCGCGATGGCGCCCTCCCACGGCAAGACCACAACCGAACTCATGAGGTCGGTCGACGTCGCCCTCTATGCGGCAAAATCCGATGCCGACAGCACTTATCGGTTCTACGACCCGAACATCAAGGATTCTCGCGCGGAGCGTCGCGCACTTGAGGGAGCGCTGAGGAGCGCCCACGAGAACAAGGAATTCGAGTTGTATTATCAGCCGATCCTCGATCTGGCGACAAATCGGATATGGGGCTGTGAGGCCCTGGTGCGATGGAATCATCCGACGAAAGGAATGATCGCACCTCCCGAGTTCGTCCCGACCGCTGAAGAATCGGGTCTCATCGGTCCGATTGGCGATTGGATCCTCGAGGAAGCTTGCTCGGCGGCCATGACCTGGGATTTCCCTCTGAAGGTTGCGATCAACCTTTCCCCCGTGCAGTTCAAGCGTCGTGACGTGTTCGCCAGCGTCAAGAAAGCCTTAAGCACATCCGGTATGCCGGCCCGTCGCTTGGTGCTGGAGATCACGGAGTCCGTCAAACTCACTGAGGAGGCGACTGCGACACTCAAACGGCTCAAGGCTCTCGGGGTCTCGATCGCACTCGACGACTTCGGAACCGGCTATGCGTCGATGAGCTATTTGAGGAGTTTTCCTTTCGATAAGATCAAGATCGATCAGTCGTTCGTGCGTACCATGACGGGCTCACCCGACAGCCGTGCGATCATCAAAGCGACGATCGGCCTTGCGAACGATCTCAAGATGAGCACGACGGCCGAGGGTGTTGAGACGGAAGAGCAGCTCGACGCCCTGCGCCTGGCTGGCGCTTCCCAGGCCCAGGGGTTCTTTATTGCGAAACCGATGTCTCGCGAGGCCATTGCAGCCTTCATTGCGGACAATGAAAGAGCTTGGCACGACGAGCAGAGCAGAAGATTCCCAGCACGAGCCCTGGCCTGAACTTGTGCAGGATCAATGGATTTTCCTCCATCGCCAGCGATGCTGCAGCCGCCCCCATTAGCAAAACGCCGCGCGAAGGCGCGGCGTTTGCATGGCAATGCTGAAGGCCTATGATTATGACTTCACAAGGCCGACGGAGGTCAGTACCTCCTTGGTGCGTGCCTGATCCTCGGCCAGGAACTTGGTGAAGGCGTCGCCGGACAGATAGGAATCGGCCCAGTTCTTCTGCTTGAGAATCTCCTGCCACTCCTTCGATTTCGCCATCGTCTCGATGGCAGCCGCGATTGCCTTTTTCTGCTCGGGCGTTATTCCCGGCGCCGCCATCACCGAACGCCAGTTCGACACCTCGAGATCGATTCCCTGTTCCTTGAAAGTCGGAGCATCGATCTCAGGAACGCGACTGGCCGAGGTAATTCCAATCAAACGCAGCTTGCCGGCCTTGATCTGGCTTTCGAACTCGCCGTAGCCGGATATGCCCGCCGTCACCTTGCCGCCGAGGATGGCTGCCAGGGCCTCACCGCCGCCCGAGAAGGCGACATAATTCATTTTTCCCGGATCGACTCCGGCGAGCTTTGTGAACAGGCCCACGGCGATATGGTCGATCCCACCCGCCGCGCCCCCGCTCCAGGTGACTTTGGCGGGATCAGCCTTCACCAGAGCCAGAAGATCCTTCGCCGACTTGATCGGAGATTCCGGCGGAACCACGACCGCAAGGTACTCCGCCATCAAACGGGCGACCGGCGTGACCTGATCGAGCTTGACCGGCGCATTGTTCGTCAGAATCCCGCTGACCATTGCCGATCCGCTCATCATGAGCTGGCTGGGATCGCCTTTCGTCGTGTTCACAAACTGAGCGAGGCCGATGGCTCCGGCGGCACCGGGGACGTTCGTGACCTGGACGCTCTTGGCGATGCCGGCTTGCGTCAGAGCCTGCTGCATAGCGCGCGCCGTCTGATCCCAGCCACCGCCTGGGCCGCTTGGAATCAGGATCTTGAAGTCTTTGTCCTGGGCGATGGCGCCAGTCGAAAGAATGGTCGCGAAGACAGCTGCAGCTGCCGTGTGCAGGACTGTTCTGCGAGAGTAGGGCATGGTTCCTCCGGAGCGTTTTTACAGTGACGTCACCGGCCGCTTGCGTGCTGCCGGCGCTCATCGATTGAGCTGCCGCCTTTTCCACTCAGTTCGGCGGCTTCTTGTTGGCAGCGTATCAATGTTGCGCGCTGCATGGCTTCATTCGAGCTTGTGGCAGAAGGCTTGTCAAGCATAAGTGTCGACAATTTGTCTAATATCCATCAAACTGACTCAGCCTATGCCTGTTGTACCCACAATATTGTCGACATTCATTGACGATCCAATGAAGCGGCGTGTAAAGACCGTCAGCGAGGAGACACCGCATGTCCCGAGAATCATCGAGCGCCGTGGACGAGAGACTGACCGCTGCCGATCGCATCCTGAACCAGCTCAGCGATGCCATCCTGCAGGGGCAGTTGCGCCCTGGTGAGAAACTCAGCGAGCCGGAGCTGGCGCGGCAGCTTGGAACCAGCAGAGCTCCCCTTCGGGAGGCGATCAGTCGTTTGGAGGAGCGCAAGCTCGTGACGCGCGCGCCGCATGTCGGCGCACGTGTGATCGAGCTGACGCCCGAGAAGATCCAGGAAATCTTTGTGGTGCGGGAGGCGCTTGAAGGCATGGCCGCGCGGGAGGCGGCAATCCGGATCAGTGACGCTGAAATCGAGCAGCTGAGGCTCATTCTGGCCCGGCATGAAGCTCGTCTCGACGAGAGCACCTTCAATGTCGAGGATCTTCAGGGCGACCCTGACGACGATTTCCATCTTTTCATCGTCACGTGCAGCCGCAACGAGACCCTGATCAATCTCCTCTGCGGCGAGTATTACAATCTCATTCGTCTGTGTCGCCGCCAGCAGAGGCGGATCGCCGGACGCGTGCAGCGCGCCTTGGTCGAACACCGCCGAATCGCGGACGCTCTGGCCGATCGCGACGCGGAACTCGCCGAGCTGACGATGCGCCGCCATATCGCTGCCGCGAGGGCAGGCCTGGCGGCGAGCGCCGCATCCGGATCAATCCCGGAAGCGTCCCCGAACACGTCCAGGCAAAAGCCGCAGCGATAATGTCCCTGCAGCTAGTGCCAGAACGGATTCCATGATGTCCTTGAAAGCAAGCATCCGTCGGACCCTCACTGTCGACGAACAACAGATCGCATATTTCGACCTGAAAGCGCTGGCGCAGAACAACCTCGCCCACATCGAGCGGATGCCGTTCTGCCTCAAGATCCTGCTGGAGAACCTGGTGCGCCACTCCGGCCGGAACGGAGTGTCAGACGAGGACGTGTTGTCGTTCGCAAACTGGAAGCCTCGATCCGGCCAACAGGCCGAGGTCGCGTTTCATCCTGCGCGTGTGTTGATGCAGGATTATACAGGAGTGCCCGGTCTCGTCGATCTCGCGGCCATGCGAAGCGCTATGCAGAGCCTCGGGGACGATGCAAGGCGCGTCAATCCGCTGATCCCGGTAGACCTCGTCGTCGACCACTCTCTTATCGTCGACGAGGCCGGACATGCGGGCGCCTTCAGCAAGAATCTTGCTTACGAGTATCAGCGCAATGGGGAGCGGTACCGTTTCCTGAAATGGGCTCAGCAGGCCTTCAATACGTTGCGTGTGGTCCCGCCGGGGTCCGGCATCCTCCATCAGGTCAATCTCGAGCACATCGCCTCCGTCGTTCGGGTCGAGCAGCATGACGGCGAAAGCGTCGCGTTTCCCGATACGATGGTTGGAACGGACAGCCACAGCACGATGGTCAATGCCCTGGGTGTTCTCGGCTGGGGCGTCGGCGGCATCGAGGCGGAGGCGGCGATGCTCGGGCTGCCTCTAGCCGTGTCGTTTCAGGATGTCGTCGGGGTGAGACTCACTGGCCGCCTCCGCGCCGGAGTGACTGCAACAGATCTTGTTCTCACGCTGACACAGCGCCTGCGGTCTCTCGGCGTCGTCGACAAGCTGGTCGAGTTCACGGGGCCTGCTCTCGACGAACTGCCCGTCGCCGACAGGGCGACGATCGCCAACATGGCGCCGGAATATGGATCAACCTGCGCCTTCTTCCCGATCGATCAGGCGACCTTGGACTATCTCCTCCTGACGGGCCGTGAGGCCAGTCATGTCGCGATCATCGAAGCCTATTGCCAGGCCCAAGGGCTCTGGCGAGAGGCCAGGGCTCAGGAGCCGGATTTCAACACGATCGTTCCATTCGATCTCGGTGACGTGGAGCCTTGCGCGGCCGGTCCGAGACGGCCACAGGATCGCGTGCCGCTCCATCAGGTGCCGGAGAACTTCCGAGCCGAGATGCAACCTCCCTCGTGCCGGGCAGCCGATGACGAAGTCAGTGATGGAGCCATCGTCATCGCAGCCATCACGAGCTGCACGAATACCTCCAACCCCGCTGTCATGATCGCCGCTGGCCTCCTGGCGAGGAAGGCGGTTGCTCTGGGTCTCAAGGTCAAGCCCTGGGTCAAGACTTCCTTGACGCCGGGATCCAGAGTCGTGGGTGGCTATCTCGAGGGAAGCGGCCTTCAGGCTGACCTCGATCAGCTCGGATTTCAGATCGCAGGCTATGGTTGCGCCACATGCGGCGGAAATTCGGGGCAGCTCGCCCCCTGGGTCGAAGAGGCGATCCGCGACAAGAATCTCGTGGCTTGCTCCGTGCTTTCAGGCAACCGGAATTTCGAGGCGCGCATTCATCCCCTGGCACGGGCGAATTACCTGATGTCGCCGCCTCTGGTCGTTGCCTATGCTCTGGCGGGACGCGTGACCGTCGATCTCACGCGGGATCCTGTTGGAACCACGCCTGAGGGCCGTCCCGTGTTTCTTCAGGAGATCTGGCCGACATCGTCGGAAATCGCAGAGGTGCTCGGCCGCACTCTGTCGCCTGGCCTGTTTCGTCAGTCCTATGCCGAACTCTTCGCCGGGGAGGGTGAATGGAACACCCTCAGCGGGAGCACGGGAAGCCTCTTTTCATGGGACGAGGCGAGCACCTATATCCGCTGTCCGCCCTATTTCGATGGGAAGCTCTCTGGAGAGTCACAATCCCTGCGGAGCTTGAAAGGCGCCAGGCCGCTCCTGCTGCTCGGGGACAGCATGACAACCGACCACATCTCGCCGGTCTCCGACATTCCTGCAACTTCGCCCGCGGGCCGCTATTTGACGGCGCAGGGGGTTCCTGTCCGCGATTTCAATGCCTATGGGGCGCGCCGAGCCAACCACGAAGTGATGGTCCGGGGCACGTTCGCCAATATCCGTCTTCGCAACGAGATGGTGCCCGGAACAGAGGGCGGCTTCACGCGACATTACCCGAGTGGCGATGTCATGTCCGTCTTCGAGGCCGCCGCCCGGTACGCATCCGCTCAGATTCCTCTCGTCGTGGTTGCAGGCAAGGAATATGGAACGGGCTCGTCCCGCGATTGGGCCGCGAAAGGAACGCGGCTCCTGGGGGTGCGTGTCGTGATCGCCGAGAGCTTCGAGCGGATTCACCGGGCGAACCTCGCGAGCATGGGCGTTCTGCCGCTTCAATTCGTGAATGGGACGACGCGCGCAGCCCTCGGGCTGGACGGCACCGAAACATTCGAGATCGACGATATGGTCGGCCATGCGCAGCGCGGAGCCGTTGTGGCGTGCCGGATCACCCGGGCAGACGGATCGACGGTCACGGTACCGTTGAAGTGCCGCTTGGATAGTGAGAGCGACGTACAGGTCTGGCGCGCGGGAGGCATCCTGCCATTCGTGCTCCGCCGGTTGCAAAGTCCCATGGAACGATCGTCCCAAATCGAAGTCGTCGACAAGGTCATCTGATATGCCACAGACTCCAGTTCGGGCCGTTTACATCCGCGGCGGAACCAGCCGCGCGATCATCTTCCGACCCGAGGATCTTCCCGAGAACAAGGCTGATTGGGATGCAATCTTTCTCGCCGCGATCGGGAGCCCGGACCCGAACGGTCGGCAGCTCAACGGGTTGGGGGGCGGGATTTCATCCCTGTCCAAGATTGCCGTCGTGGGCTCCTCCACGAGGCCCGATGCGGATGTGGATTACACCTTCGGTCAGGTGGCGGTCGGAGAGCCGTTGGTTCAGTACCGGGCGAATTGCGGAAACATCTCCTCCGCCATTGGTCCCTTCGCCGTGGACGAGGGATTGGTTCAGCCCGATGGCGCGACGGCAAAAGTCCGGATCCATAATACGAACACGGGCAAGATCATTGTCGCTCAATTTCCTGTGGTGGACGGGAAGGCCGCCGTCGAAGGCGATTTTCAGCTGGACGGAGTGGCCGGGACAGGCGCTCCGATCCGACTGTCCTTCCTGGAGCCGGGCGGGGCGGCAACCGGCCGGCTGCTGCCGACGGGAAATGCGCAGGACGTCCTTGAGGTGGAGGGTGTCGGACGGATCGATGTTTCTCTGGTCGACGCAGCCAATCCGACCGTGTTCGTGGAAGCTGCGGCCCTGGGCTTCACCGCGACCGAGCATCCGGACGTGCTGGCAAGCGACCCGAAGGCACTCGCGCTCTTCGAGAGCATCCGGGTCGCGGCGGCCGTGCGAATGGGGATTGTCGCCAATGAGGACGAGGCGCGGACACGCACCCGCAACCTTCCCATTGTCTCCCTTCTCGCGGCCCCAGGGGAGGCCACGACTCTGAAGGGGAGCCGCTTGTCTCCTGCTGACATGGACATCATGACCCGCATGATCTCGGCAGGGCAGCCGCATCGTGCAACCCCGCTGACTGCTGCCATGTGCCTCGCGGTGGCCGTGAGGATTCCCGGGACTATCGCGAGCCGGCTGGCTGCCCCGGCTCACGATGCTGGGGCCGACATCCGCGTCGCCCATCCATCAGGGGTGATCCCCGTTGCAGCCTCAGTCGAGGCTGAAGATGGAGCTGCGTTCGCCAAGGAGGCAGTCGTCTACAGGACAGCCCGGCGTCTCATGGAAGGGGCCGTGCTCGTTCCCAGCCGTCTCGTTGCCTCATAGCTCATGGTGGCATCCACGTTTGCCCTGATCCGAGAAGAATGAAGAAGGATTTTACGATGCCGTATCTTATTGCCAAAGACCTTCCCACGGCCAGCGCCGGCGATCGGTTCCGCGAGTTGCTGAGCCGCCCTGAAATCCTGCAGATCCCGGGGGCCTACAATGGTCTAGCTGCGTTGCAGGCCAAGGCGGCGGGATTCGATGCGCTCTATCTGTCGGGCGCGGCGATGAGTGCATCGATGGGATTGCCCGACCTTGGCGTCATTACGGTCGACGAGGTCTGCTTCTTCATCCGGCAGATCGCACGGTCGTCTGGCCTGCCGATCCTTGTGGACGGCGACACGGGATATGGCGAGGCCCTCAATGTCATGCACATGGTCCGCAGCTTCGAGGATGCAGGCGCTGCCGCGGTCCATATCGAGGATCAGATCCTGCCCAAGAAATGTGGGCACCTGAACGACAAGAAGCTGGCATCTCCGCAGGACATGGCCGCAAAGGTGGCCGCCGCCGTGAAAGCGCGCCGCCATCTCTACGTCATTGCGCGGACGGATGCAGCAGCGAGCGAAGGGCTTGATGGCGCCGTTGCCCGCGCGAAGCTCTATCTCGAGGCCGGAGCCGACGCGATCTTCCCTGAGGCGCTTCATGACGCCGACATGTTCCGGGAGTTCGCAAAACGTGTGAACGCCCCGTTGCTGGCGAATATGACCGAGTTCGGAAGAACCCCGTTCTTCAGCGCAAGCGAGTTTCACGCAATGGGATATCGTATGGTAATCTGGCCTGTCAGCGCTCTGCGGGTCGCGGGAAAGGCGCATGAGGAACTCTATGCGGCCATTGCGCGAGACGGCGGGACGCAGAACATGTTGGAGCGCATGCAAACGCGCAAGGAGCTCTACCAGACGATCGGTTATCACGCCTATGAGGCACTGGACGACAGTATTGTCCGTACGCTGACGCCGGAGGGCATGCCGAACCGAGCGGGATAGCCACTAGAGTCATTTTGGGCGCAGTCGATCCGGTTCGCCGCAAAAAATGCGTCACAGCAAAGAAAAGAGCCGATTCCCCGCAAAGGGGAACGGCTCTAGCTGTCCAAAGCTCAGGCTTCATTCAGGAATAGTTCCACCGCTGGCCGCGCTCCACCGAGCCATCGGTAAGGGCATGACCATTGCTTATCTGCTCCAGAAGGGCCAAGATAAGCACTCCCCTGTATGCCGTCTGTGGACATTTCGAATAACCCCCAAAATGCTGACGACTATCCTCTCATACCAGCGTTACGCTGTGTTCGTGGCTGCCGGTCTCATGACGCTCGCTTCGCTTGCCGGTGCAATGGTCTACAGCGAATGGCTGTTCATCGTCGCGGTGGTTTCAGGGGCGTTGTTCTTCCTCGGCATTCACGATCTGTGGCAGCACCGCCATTCGATCTTGCGCAACTACCCGACGGTCGGGCACCTGCGTTTCCTGCTCGAGAGCTTCCGGCCGGAGATCAGGCAATACATCATCGAGAGCGATCATGATGAGGTGCCGTTCAGCCGTCAGGATCGGGGCCTCGTCTACCAGCGGGCGAAGGGCGTTGAAGACAAGCGGCCCTTCGGGACCATCGAGAATGTCTATAGTTCCGGCTATGCGTGGCTCACCCACTCCGCAACGCCTCTCACGATTGTCGATACGGACTTTCGGGTGCGGATCGGCGGCTCTGCCTGCAAACAGCCCTACAACGCCAGCCTCTACAATATTTCGGCAATGAGTTTTGGGTCCTTGTCGGCGAATGCCATTCTCGCGCTCAACGCCGGCGCCAGAAAAGGCGGTTTCGCCCACGATACGGGCGAGGGTGGGATTAGCCGCTATCACCGGCAGGGCGGCGGCGACCTGATTTACCAGGTGGCGTCTGGCTATTTTGGTTGCCGCAACGACGATGGCAGCTTCTCGCCCAAGAAATTCGCCGAACTCGCCGCCGATCCTCAGATCAAGATGATCGAGCTGAAGCTGAGCCAGGGGGCAAAGCCCGGCCATGGCGGCATGCTCCCAGCTTCGAAAATCTCCAGGGAGATTGCCGAAGCGCGCGGCATCCCCATGGGCGTGGACTGCGTCTCTCCGGCCGCGCACAGCACGTTCTCGACCCCGATCGGCCTCATGGAGTTCATCGGCGAGCTGCGGGAGCTTTCCGGCGGCAAACCGGTCGGGTTCAAGCTCTGCATCGGCCATCGTCGCGAATTCATGAGCATGGTCAAGGCCATGCTCAAAACCGGTATCATCCCTGATTTCATCGTGGTCGACGGTGCCGAAGGCGGAACGGGCGCTGCTCCGGTGGAATTCGCCAACCGTGTCGGCATGCCCATGCTTGAGGCGTTGACCTTCGTGCACAATACGCTGCGTGGCGCCGGGATCCGGGATGAAGTCAAGATTGGCGCCGCCGGCAAGATCGTCTCCGCCTTCGACATTGCCCGCACCTTGGCGCTCGGTGCCGATTGGTGCAATGCCGCGCGTGGTTTCATGTTTGCGATAGGCTGTATCCAGGCGCAGTCCTGCCATACCAACAAATGTCCCGTCGGCATCGCGACGCAGGACCCCATCCGCCAGCGCGCGATCCATGTCGGTGACAAGAGCGACCGCGTGGCGCGCTTCCACCGCAATACGATGCAGGCGCTGGGCGAAATCGCCGGAGCTGCTGGCTTAAACAATCCCAGCGACTTCATGCCGTATCACTTCATGTTCCGGCAAAAGGAAAACGAGTTTCTCGATGGCAACGAGGCCTATCCTTACCTACCGGAAGGATTTCTTGTTTCAGGCGAGGAAATCCCCGAACTGGCCGATTGGCATGGGCGCTGGGATCGGGCAAAGGCTGAAAGCTTCGCCCCGCCGGAAATTCCGCATGGGCCCTTCCAACGGCTGAAGGCCGCCTGATCGGGGAGAGCCACCGGGGTCCCTATGGATCGGCTGACGTGGCTGAGGCGTATCAGGCTATGGCGATGAGGATTATGCCTCAGGCGCATAATCCTCATCGAAGACCCGGCGATCCGCGTTGTTCCCATCGGACGCATGCGTTGATGACCGGCCGGCAGGTTTTCTGCTGTGATCGCGGCTGATCTGACGAAACTGGGTGGGTGTCATCCCATAACGCGCCTTGAAGCTCCGGCCGAAATGGGAGCTGTCGGAAAAACCGAGCTCTGCGGCGATCAGGACGGCAGGAAGGGCGCTATGTTCAAGCATCCAGCGCGCGTGCCTGAGGCGCAGGGCCATGTAGCTCTCCTGTGGACTTTCGCCCAGATGGTTCCGGAAATGGCGCTCGAGCTGCCGTACGCTCAATGACAGCGCTCCAGCGAGCTCCTGGATCGAGAGGGGTTCCATGAGGTTCTGCTCCATGAGGAGCAGGGCCCGCGAGACAAGGTGGTCATCCCGTGCCGCGGCAGAGAACGGCGCAGGCTGTGCGGTGTCTCCCGAACGGGGCCGTTCCACGAGGAGGATATGCAGGGCCTTGTAGGCTTGCGCCGGTCCCAGGTGGTCACTGACCAGGCGAGCCGCGAGATCGGCCACGCCGGCCCCGCCGGAGCATGTGATCCGGTCACGATCGATCACGTAGAGGCGGTCGGCGATCGGGACGAGATCAGGAAACTCTTCCAGAAAGTCCCGGTAATGATACCAGCTCACGCAGCACTTGCGATCGGCCATCAGGCCCAGGCGGCAGAGGACGAAGCTGCCGGTGCAGACCCCGATGAGCTTCACGCCGGCATCGGCCGCAGCCCTCAGGTATTGGGCAATTTCGGGAGGAATCCCGTGAGCTCCATGCAAAAGGCCTCCGACGATCACCAGGTAGTCGAACGCCTTGGGGTCGACGAAATCCGAAGATGGCTGGATGTCGATCCCGCAGCTGGACCGGACGGGCCGGCGCTGCGGATTCATGACCTCCCATGCACAGGCGATCGGCCGGCTCAGGTCGCCCTCGTCGGCCGCGAGGCGCAGCACGTCCAGGAAGGTCGAGAAGGCCGTGAGCGTGAACTTCGGCATGAGCACGAAGCCCACCTTCAGCTTGGGGCCGGATTGAACCATTTTCTTCCATTCCTTGTCGCATTCATTCTACCTCGACGTCGCGCCGATGCGAAGTCCGTCCGGCGACGGACGGTATAACAGGTGGGCAGCACGAGGGTGTTCCGATGCGCCGATTTTCGCTTTTCACGCTTCTGAAGGAAGCGACGAATGCTCATCAGGGATGGGAGCGTCAGTGGCGGGCCCCGGAGCCCAAGGTCGGCTACGATGCCGTGATCGTCGGGGGCGGCGGGCATGGCCTCGCCACGGCCTATTACATGGCGAAGGAACACGGCATGAGGAACATCGCCGTGCTCGAAAAGGGATGGATCGGCGGCGGCAATACCGGGCGCAACACCACCATCATCCGCTCCAACTATCTCTATGACGAGAGCGCGGCGATCTACGAGCATGCGCTCAAGCTCTGGGAGGGGCTGTCCCAGGAGCTGAACTACAACGTCATGTACTCGGCCCGCGGCGTCATAATGCTGGCCCACAATGTGCATGACGTGCAGAGCTTCAAGCGTCACGTCTACGCGAACCGCCTCAACGGTATCGACAACGAGTGGCTGACGCCGGAGGAGGCCAAGGAATTCTGCCCGCCGCTGAACATTTCCAAGAGCCTGCGGTACCCGGTCATGGGGGCAGCCCTGCAGCGCCGGGGCGGAACAGCCCGCCATGATGCTGTCGCCTGGGGCTATGCCCGCGGCGCCGATGCGCTCGGCGTCGACATCATTCAGAATTGCGAGGTGACGGGCATTCGCCGTGGCCTCAGCGGCACGGTCGAGGGCGTGGAGACGACAAAAGGCTTCATCCGCACCCCGCGCGTCGGCGTGGTCGCTGCGGGCCACACCAGCGTGATCATGGAAAAGGCTGGGATCCGCATGCCGCTGGAGAGCTTCCCGCTCCAGGCGCTGGTCTCGGAGCCGGTCAAGCCGGTCGTTCCCTGCGTGGTCATGTCCAACGCGGTGCATGCGTATATCTCGCAATCGGACAAGGGCGAGCTCGTCATCGGCGCAGGCACGGACCAGTACGTGTCCTATAGTCAGCAAGGCGGGATTCACATCGCGACGCATACGCTCGACGCGATCTGCGAACTGTTCCCGCAATTCACCCGCATGCGCATGCTGCGCAACTGGGGCGGCATCGTCGACGTGACCCCGGACCGGTCTCCCATCATTGGCAAGACGCCCGTGCCGGGCCTGTTCGTCAATTGCGGCTGGGGCACCGGCGGCTTCAAGGCGACGCCGGGCTCCGGCCATGTCTTCGCGCACACCATCGCGAAGGGCGAGCCGCATCCGATTGCCGCGCCTTTCACCCTGGACCGCTTCCGCACCGGCCGCCTCATCGATGAGGCGGCCGCGGCGGCCGTCGCACATTGAGGCACACGATGCTGCTTGTGACCTGCCCCTATTGCGGACCCCGCCCGGAGATCGAGTTTCGGTGCGGCGGCGAAGCCCACATTGCGCGCCCGGCCGAGCCCTCGAAGCTCGGCGACCAGGAATGGGCGGAATTTCTGTTCGTTCGCACCAATCCGAAGGGCATCTTCGCCGAGCGTTGGAATCACGCCCATGGCTGCCAGCGCTGGTTCAACGCCCTGCGCGACACGGCGAGCGACCGGTTCGTTCAAACCTACAAGGTGGGTGAAAAGCGGCCCGACCGCGCACCCGGGCAGGAGACGCTCTGATGGCTCAGGCTTACCGGCTCCCCACGGGCGGGCGGATCGACCGCGCGAAGCCCGTCTCGTTCAGCTTCAACGGAAAGCCCGTGCAGGGCTATGCGGGCGACACCGTCGCTTCCGCGCTGCTCGCCAGCGGCATTCACCTCGTCGCCCGCTCCTTCAAATATCACCGCCCGCGAGGCATTGTCGGCCATGGATCGGATGAGCCGAATGCGCTCCTCGACCTCGATCGCGGGCGCGGGCGCGCGGATCCGAACAACCGCGCGACAGTGGCGGAGATCTTCGACGGCCTGAGTATCGCTTCGCAGAATCATTGGCCGTCGCTCGACTTCGATGTGGGCGAGGTGAACGATCTCCTCTCGCCGGTCATCGTTTCCGGTTTCTACTACAAGACCTTCATGTGGCCGCGCTCGTTTTGGACCAAGGTCTACGAGCCGCGCATCCGCGCCGCCGCCGGTCTCGGCCGCGCGCCCACCATCCCGGATCCGGATCGCTACCAATACCGCCACGCGCATTGCGACGTGCTCGTCGTCGGATCCGGTCCGGCGGGGCTTGCCGCGGCTCTCGCCGCCTCCGAAAGCGGCAAGCGCGTCATCCTCGTGGACGAGCAGGCGGAACTCGGCGGCTCGCTGCTGCACGACGTGACTTCGCTCATCGACGGCATCACGGCGCAGGAGTGGGTGCGGACGGCGGTCGAGACGCTGGATGCCCGCGCCAACGTGGTGGTTCTGCCGCGCACGACGGCCTTCGGGTATTACAATCACAACCACATTGCCTTGGCGGAGCGCGTGACGGATCACCTCGCCGATCCGTCGTTCCATCTTCCGCGCGAGCGGCTCTGGCAGGTGCGCGTCAAACAGGTCGTGCTCGCCACAGGGTCTCATGAACGTCCGCTCGTGTTCGCTGACAACGACCGGCCGGGCATCATGCTGGCAGAGAGCATGCGCGCCTATATCAACCGCTATGGCGTCGCGCCCGGGCGACAGATCGTATTCGCCACCAGCGGCGCCTCCACTTACACAGCGGCTGCCGACGCCAGGGCGGCGGGACTCGCGGTCTCCATGGTCGATGTCCGCAGCGAGGCCGAGTGCGGGCCGGAGGTCGGAGAGTTGCGGTCCCTGGGCTGCGAGGTGCTGACTGGTCATACTGTGATCGGCTCCCGAGGGCGTAAGCGCGTCAACGGCCTCGTCGTGGCCCCGGTCGGTGCCGATGGAAACGTGGGCACGCCCCGCACGCTGCCCTGCGACTGCGTGGGCATGTCCGGCGGCTGGACCCCCGCCATCCACCTGTTCTCTCAATCACGCGGCAAGGCCCGCTACGAGCCTGCGATCGACGCCTTTGTGCCCGGCACATCGGTGCAGGCAGAGCGCTCGGCAGGCGCGGCCAAAGGAGCGTACCAACTCCGGGAATGCCTGTCGCAGGGCTGGGCGGCTGGCGCCGAAGCGGCGGAGTACGAATCCGAGCGGACCTTCGACGCCACGAACAGCCTCACCGGCTTTAGGCCGGTGCGGGTGCTTCCGACGAGCGCCAATTCGAAGCGCGTTCGCGCCTTCATCGACTTCCAGAACGATGTGACGGCGAAGGACATCAAGCTCGCGGTGCGCGAGGGTTTCGAATCCATCGAGCACGTCAAGCGGTACACCACGACCGGCATGGCGACGGACCAGGGCAAGACGTCGAACATGAATGCGCTTGGACTGGTGGCCGGCATCCTCGATCGGCCCATTCCGGCGATCGGCACCACCACCTTCCGGTTGCCCTATACGCCAACCACCTTCGGCGCCTTCGTCGGCCCGAGCCGTCGCCACCTGTTCGATCCGATCCGCACGACGCCGCTTCACGAATGGGCCGTCGCCCATGGGGCCGAGTTCGAGAATGTCGGTCTCTGGAAGCGAGCCTGGTATTTCCCGCAGCCGGGCGAGGACATGCATGCGGCGGTGGCGCGCGAGTGCAAGGCCGTGCGCACCAGCGTCGGCATCTTCGACGCCTCGACGCTCGGCAAGATCGAGGTCGTGGGTCCGGATGCTGCCGAGTTCATGAACCGCATCTACACCAATGCGTGGCTGAAGCTCGAGCCCGGAAAATGCCGCTACGGCCTCATGCTGAAGGAAGACGGCTACGTCATGGATGATGGCGTCGTGGCGCGCCTCGCCCCTGACCGCTTCCATGTGACCACGACCACGGGAGGCGCACCACGGGTGCTGGCCCATATGGAGGATTACCTCCAGACCGAGTGGCCGGATCTCAAAGTCTTCCTCACCTCCATCACCGAGCAGTACGCGGTCATCGCGCTCCAGGGACCGAAGGCGCGCGAGGTGCTTGAGCCCCTGGTGGCCGACATCGACCTGTCTCCCGAGGCCTTTCCGCACATGTCCGTGCGGACCGGTTCCATCTGCGGCGTTCCTTGCCGCCTGTTCCGGGTGTCGTTCACGGGTGAGCTCGGCTTTGAGATCAACGTGCCGTCCGACTATGGGCGGTCCGTATGGGAGGCGATCTTCGAGCGCGGCAAGGCCTATGGCATGACGCCCTATGGCACCGAGACCATGCATGTGCTGCGGGCCGAAAAGGGGTTCATCATCGTCGGGCAGGAAACGGACGGCACCGTAACGCCGGACGATCTCGGGTTGTCCGGGCTGATTGCAAAAACCAAGCCCGACTTCGTCGGCAAGCGCTCCCTATCGCGGCCGGACATCGTCGGGGCAGGGCGCAAGCAACTCGTCGGGCTCGTGACCGATGACCCGGCCGAGGTGCTCGAAGAGGGCGCTCAGATCGTGACGGATCCGCATCAGGCGATCCCCATGCGCATGGTGGGACACGTGACCTCCAGCTATTGGAGCTCGAATTGCGGTCGCTCGATCGCACTTGCGTTGCTGGCAGGCGGGCGCTCGCGCGTCGGCAGTCGCGTCTATGTCACGACACCGACGGGGTTCGCTGCCGTGAAAGTTTGTGAGCCCGTGTTCTTTGATCCCGCAGGGGAGCGCGTCAATGCTTAAGACCAGTCAAGCCGCCCGCCGTGACAACTCGCTGCCTGTTCGGGAGCCTGTCGCGCATCCTGAGGACACGGCACAGGTCGCGATCCGAACTCTCCCGATTCAAGATCGCTACTCGCTTCGCTTGGACGAGGCCGAACTGGCAGGCACCGGGATTGCCGCAGGATTCAGTCTCGATATTCCGATCAACACCCGTTCGGGTTCGGGCGAGCGGGCCTCGATCCGCCTCGGCCCCAACGAATGGCTTCTCACGGGACCTTACGGCGAAGTGCAGGCCATGATGGAGCAAATCGAGGCGGCGCTCAGCGGCCGCTTCTACGCGCTCGTGGATGTCAGCCACCGCAACGTCGGGATCGTGGTTTCCGGCCAGCGCGCAGTCGAGGTGCTCAACAGCGGCTGCCCGTTGGATCTCGCCGACAATGTTTTCCCGACAGGCGTGGCGACCCGCACGCTGATGGGCAAGGCCGAGATCGTGCTCATGAAGCTCGATGACACGCCAACCTATCACGTGGAGTGCTGGAGGTCGTTCTCGACTTACGTCCGCGACTACCTGATCGAAGCAGCCCGCGAGTTCGAACCTTCCATCGCCTGATCCGAAAGCGAAGCTCTCATCGATGCGCCTGATGCGACGACGGGGCGCGCTGCTATAGGCACGGGTCGCCGGATGTCGGATCCTCAAGGATAGCATCCGTCGGTTTAGCGCATCGTGCGGAAAAGTGGACCCGGTTTTCCGCATGAACGATGCGCTCTTCAAGAGGGTGGAGCATCGGATCAATCCCAAAAGTGCAAGTCCACTTTTGGGTCCGATGCTCTAGCGTTCGGAGCGTGCCGCTCAGAGGGCAGTGATCGGCTGCAACACGCCAGACGACCACAGCTTCGGTGGAGCTGGGACCAGATCGATGATCCTTCTCCTGGCAGGAGGGATCCAATCAGGTGGATCGTGCCTCGGAGGATCCGTAAAGCCGCCAGAGTTCGCCACCGGCCAAGACAGCCACAATCACGCCAACTGCAACATGGGTCCACATGGCATGGGTTACTCCAGAAAACCCCAGGAGCCAGGGAGAAATGATCGCCCATAAGCCGGCAAGCAGGTTCACCCATTCTTCCCAGTCGTAGGTCTGCAAGGCTGCCATGAGGGCGACGATGGCAATGACACCGCCCGTAATCCAGGCATTCCATGCCGCGTATCCTTCAGCCCGGAATCCCAGGAGCCAGGGCGAGAGGAACAGAATGGCACCAAGGATCAGGTTGCCCACATTCAGGGCCGTGTCTTGTGTTTGGTTGATGATGGTTCTCATTTGAACTTTCCTTCACGTTCGTGGCGAAGGACAGGATGAAATCCGTCAATTCACGGATTTGGAGAGATTTTACTCCATATGCGCTGCGCTTTTTTGAGAAAGATCAAGGTGGAGGCGCTGAAAATGGCTTGGCGCCCCCGATCTTCTGCCCCGTGAGATGTTTGGCGAACCAGTCGGATGCTGCTGCGACCACGTGGCCCAGAGCCCCTGGTTCCTCGAAGAGGTGAGTTGCGCCTGGAACGACTACGAGGCTCGTAGGGCAATGCATCTGCCTTTGCGCAGCATGGTTCAGCTCCAGAACCTCATAGTCTCGCCCACCGACGATCAGCAGAGTAGGCGCTTCCACATCCCTCAAAGTCTCGCCCGCCAAGTCTGGACGGCCTCCCCGGGAGACGATGGCCTGGACATCGCTTGGCGCCTTAGCCGCAGCGGCGAGAGCTGCCGCGGCCCCCGTGCTTGCCCCAAAAAGCCCGACTTGAAGCGTGGCCAGATCAGGCTGGTGTTTCGCCCAGTACAAGGTTTCAAGAACCCGGTCGCCCAGCAACGGAATGTCGAAGACGTTCCTGCAATCCTCCGCCTCCCGTTCGTTCAGCAGGTCGAAGAGGAGGGTCGCGAAGCCATCACTGTTCAACTGTCTTGCCACATGGGTGTTGCGGGGGCTGAGACGGCTTGAGCCCCTGCCGTGGGCGAAGATGATCAAGCCATTGCAGGTGGGCGGCAGCGTCAGCATTCCAGGGAGCATCAAGGGCCCGATCTTGACGTCTCGCGTGAGGGGTGACTGAGGCATGGCTTACGATAACCTGCAGGGCTCGGTTGTTCTTGATATTCCGCAAAGCAGGGAGGGGTGGGCAGTCCACACTTTCAGCAGATTCTCCGGTCTCGGCGAAGCAGGAGTGTCATCATGCAGATTCCGGCTCAAATCGATTTCCAAGGCTTCGAACCGACCGAACAGCAGCGGGCCCTGATCGAACACAAGATGGCCGATCTCGATAAGTTCTATGACCGGCTCACCACCGGCCGTTTCGTGATGAAAGGGCCCGGGCAGGGTCACCGGACCGGCGGGCAGTACGAGGTCAACATCCACCTGGTTCTACCCGATGGGCACGAGGTCGCCGTGGAGCACACGCCCCCCGAAGACGAGCGGTTCTCTGATCCGGCATTTGCGATCAATGATGCCTTCAACCGAGCCAGGCGACAGCTTCAGGACATGGTCCGGCACATGCAGGGCGAAATCAAAGTCCACGAACCGCAGCCGACGGGAACCGTCAGGCGAGTGAAGCCTGAAGAAGGTTACGGCTTCCTGGAAACGAAAGACGGGCGCGAGATCTACTTCCACCGGAACAGTGTGCTTGATAATGCCTTCGCGCGTCTGAAGCCGGGGATGCGAGTGGCCTTCGCCGAGGAGATGGGCGACAAGGGCCCGCAGGCCAGCACTGTCAGGCTCCTTGGGAAGCACTGATCCGGCTTGCTGATCCATGGCAGAATGGGCACGCGCTCATAGGCCTGCGCAGAGCAGCGGAAGGCATGTCCTCAATCAGCCGAACCATTTGGCGGCCGGGCCATCCTAATCGACTGTCACTCTGAATCGGACGAGGTCACGGTCCATTGTGTTGCGCCTCACCTGCCAGTTGAAGCGCGTCATATAGAGATAGAATTCGTTACCAACCGTCTGAAAGACCGGAGACGGACTGGCATGATCGATGAGTGACGGATAGTCGTAGAAGGTTCCAGTCGTTTGCGTCCCCCAGAACGGCTCGAAGGGAGCAAGCAAAGTCGAACGTGACCAGGTCTTTAGGTCAGGTGAGGTCGCATAGTAGACTCCGCCGGGCTCATTGTTCCGCGTCGACCAGACGACCATCCATTTCTGCTTGGCTTCGAGCCAGACCAACGATCGTGCCTTGCCCGACATGTCCGCTCCGCCCAAGCGGTCGCATCGGGTCTGAACAGGGCGTCGGCCGTTGCCTGGATACGGGTCGGGAGGCGAGACGAACCGGCCCTTGCTCATCATCTGCCAGCCATTCACTAAATCGCTCCGCGGTGCACGGAACAGGCAGTTCCCACGCCGGCCCGGCTCGGCGGCATCCTCGGTCCAAGCGATGAAATAGGCGTAATCTCCTTCAAAGACGGTGTTCGTGACAGTGAGAAAGCCTGCCGCGTTCACGGACGTATCGAATCTCCGGTTGGATCCGGCGATCAGACGCTGGTCCCGCGGAAGGAGCTTGAAGGAGAAGTCACGGTCGTTCGCTTCCAACCCCACGATCGAGAGATACCAGCAGGCAGGCTTGCCGGAGCCCTTGGAGCAGACGCCATCATGGCGCAGTCCGGAATACTCCTCGCTGGCCAAGGCGAGAATCTGGCCGTTGCCGAGCGGAATAAGACTCTGGATCCAGTAGCGATCATCGAATTCCGACGGATCGGCCGATTCCGCGCCCTGCGAGATGACGCCGCAGTTCGGCCGAAGATGGTCGAAGTCCCGCCCTTCGAAGATCCTGTTCCGAAAGTGTGAGGCGATCAGGACGAGGGAGGCATCCTCCCGCCTATAGGCCCTCGCAGGCGAGTCGGGGATCGTGCGCCAGTCGCACTGCTGCGTCCGGTACCTGTACACGACGTCAGGTACAGGAGAGACGGAAAACGTGGGCGCCTCCTTGGCGTTCGCCGCCCATGCACTCGGAAGGGCGATCGTGATCGCCCATACCAAAAGAAATCGAAGCACATGGTTCCAGCGCGATGACGCAACCGAATTCATAGCCGTTGACCTCCACTTGGTCGCCGACACAGTTGTCCGCAGGCAGTCGAAAGGGGGGATTGATAAGGGATGGATCACCCGGATTCCGCGATCCGCTTCAGGAACGGAGCAGGCTCAAGACGATTGGCCACGAGGAAGTCGAGATACTTCGCGGCCGCTTCACGCCGGTGCCTGTCATAGGCAGCCGGATCGAACTTGATCAGCTTCTTGAGATTGAGGCGGGTAATTGGCGCCGTCAACTCCTCGGCGGCAATGTGCGGAACGCCCGTGTTTTCGCAGAGCTCCCGGGTCCGGGAATCGATCGTGACCGTGAGGCCCATGCGCTCCGCCTGAAGGGCAAGGGCGACGCCATGGTAGCGGCACCCGATCGTCAGGTCGTATCGGCGAAGGGAGTCCATCCAGGCGGGTACGTCGTAGAACGAGCGCACGTAGTTGCGGCACCAAGCCTTGAATTCGTCGAAGGTGTAATGCGGAACCGTATGGTTGTGGATTCCCTTCAAGGCATGTTCCTCGATTCCGTCGAAGATTCCGCGAGAGACCTTGACCATTTCGGCCATGGATTGGACGACATATTGGCCGGGTGCGGCCGGGTCCATCATGAGGCTGACAAGCTGATGTTCGATTTCGCGCGTCTTCATCCAAGCCTGGTGGCCCGCGGCAACCGTAATGGCGCGCGGCAGGCCGATCTCAGTCCAGTTCTTGTGGATTTTGTGGCCGAGGCCTTTCTGCTGGTTGATGAAATGCGAGGGGCAACCGCCCGGGAGCGACCCGGTGATTCCAAGCTTGTCGAGCTGGCCACTCGTATAGGCGCCGCGCGTATAGATATTCGTGACCGTCGGTGAAACCCTGGCACCCCCGATGACTTGGGCCCAGCGCACAGTACCTTCCTTCAGCTCGATGTCATGATCGTAGCTGTCGGCCTGAGCGCCGAGGCCGATCGCGACGATGGGGAGGCCGGATGCCTTCAGACGAGCAGCCATGTCGCCGAAGTCGGTATGCTTGCCAAGCTGGTTTGCACAAGGAATGACGATGATGTCAGCATTCGCCTTCAATTCTTCCGCCGAGGTCGTCCACCCAAAGAACTTGACGGGATTCGTGATCTGGCTGGCGATCGCATGAACGAAGGCCAGATTGCCGTTGTTGTGCCCGATCGCGTTGAAGAGATCATCGAAAGCGGAGTTGGAATAGAGGCCGAGAGAGGGAAACTTCCAGAGGATTGCGACCCGCAAGGGTTGAGAGCCTTGTCCTGCCTTCGGCATCCGCTGATCGGAGGAGGCTTGTCGGATGACTGTGTCGATCATTTGGTTTCTTGCCTTAAACGTCAGCGGTCTGCGGATTAAGCCGCTGCCGCCTTCCGGTTCTTGAGGTTCTCTTCCCAAGCGAGCGCATGGGCGATGATAGTTTCGAGATCTTCGAGAGCAGGCTTCCAGCCGAGGGTTTCTTGGATGCGGTCCGCTCCGGCAATCAGGGTTGCGGGATCGCCGGCCCGCCGGTCGGCCAAGCGGACTTCGAAGTCGACGCCCGAAACGCGCTTCACCGCCTCGACAACTTCCAGGACGGAGTAGCCGCGGCCATAGCCGCAATTCATGGCCATGCTCTTCCCTCCGCCCCGGAGGTAATCGAGAGCCAGCATATGGGCATTCGCCAGGTCCGAGACGTGGATGTAGTCGCGCAGGCAGGTCCCGTCCGGGGTCGGGTAATCCGTCCCAAAGACATTGATATGGCTCCGTTCGCCGAGAGCTGCTTGTGTCGCGACCTTGATCAGGTGGGTGGCCCGCTGGCTCGACTGGCCGCTGCGGCATTGCGGATCGGCACCGGCGACATTGAAGTAACGAAGTGCTACGTATTTGAACGGGTGAGCGATGGCTGTGTCGCGGAGCATCAGTTCTGTCATCAGCTTCGACGTGCCATAGGGAGAGACCGGGTTGAGAGCCGCCGTCTCGGAAATCGGGCTCTCTTTGGCATCTCCGTAGACCGCAGCCGTCGACGAGAAGATGAAATTCTCAACTTTGTTCCGGACGGCCGCGCTGATCAGGCTGCGCGATTTAACCGTGTTGTTGTGATAGTAACCGAGTGGATCGGTCACGGAGTCAGGCACCACGATCGATCCTGCGAAATGGACGATCGCGTCGACACCATGCTCCCGGATGATCTCAGCGACCAAGCTCCCATCTGCGATGTCTCCTTGAACGAAGTGAGCCTGTGGATGCACCTGATGTCGAAAGCCAGTGCTCAGGTCGTCCAGAACGATCACCTGTTGCCCCGCATCCACGAGAGCCAGAACCATATGGCTGCCGATATAGCCGGCACCACCTGTTACCAATACAGTCATATCTTCTTCCTGCTGCGTCGCGCCTGCTAAGTATCCTTCACCGGAATGATCTCAGGCAGCCTTCAGCTGCTCTTTGGCAGGCTTTTTCATGACGTCGACCATTTTCGTGTCGGCGCCGTTCTCGACCAGAAACTGGCGCATTTCGCGATACATGAAGCGGTACGCGCGATTGAACTTATCGAAGAGTGACTGGTCCCAGTACTCCTCGAGCGAAAACGTCTTGCCCGAGAACACGTCGATACTCGGAATCTGATAGGTTTCCGCGAACTCGACGGTCCTGCTGTCATAGGTGAAATAAATCGATGGTGTCCCATTGGCGAGCGCCATCAGGTTGCCGTGCAGGCGATAGCCGAGGACCAGGTCTTTTTGTTGAACGAGGTCCTCGTAGTCCGCCACCACATCAGAGTAGAACAGACGCTCGCGATGGAGCTTCTCCATCGTTTCATCGAGATACCACTGGCCAACCCAGGCATTGGCCTTCAAAGCCGCGAACGCCTCCTCCCTCTGCGCGGAGGTTCCGAAGACCATCTTCTTTTCCTCGACCTCGCCTTGGGCCATCAGAACCACATCGAAGCGGGAGGCCATTGCCTTCACCATGTCGCGATGGAAGGTCAGGTATCGCTCAACGTTCTGGGCATAGGTCCTGGATACCTCCCGGCGGACCGTAATGCCGGCCGTTTTGATCGTGGACAGAGGCGGAAGCTTGATTTCGAGATCGGGATTGTTGCGGCGGAACGCGGTCGGGCAGCCGACGATCCGCACGTTCTTGATCCCGAGATCCCAGAGGACCTGCGCCGAGTAGGCGCCGCGCACACCGATGGATGTCGTGGAATCGGCCATCAGACGAAGGACAGTTTTCGTCTGCTCGGACAGCTCGAGCTTGCCCTTGACCGGAGCCTGGGCGCCGATCCCCCACGCGATCACCGGGATTCGCAGTTTCTTCAGAACATCGACTGCCTTCTCCCAGTTCATCTCGTTATGGATGTAGTTGGAGCCGCGCAGAAAGACGTAATCGTATTCCGCATTGATCCGGTCGATATCGGCCATGTTTGGTTTGGCGATCTCAAGCGCATCGAGTCGGTCGTAGTTCAGGAGCTTCAGCGACGAGTCGAACACGAAGGCGTCGCCGATGTTGTGATAGTGATCGATACTTCCCTGGACGTCCTTGTAATTATACCAACGAACGTTGTCGTGGTCGTAGACTTCGCCCGAGGGGCTGATGACGAGAATGCGTTTCATTGAATCTCTCCGGACATGCCAGTGTTGTTGCCTTGCGGACCGTCTCACGCGGTCAGCGCTGCGGCCGGGACTTTCGCCTTCTCGGCAGCGAGCTGGTGATAGAGGTCGAGGTGCTGCCGCGCGCATTCCTCGTAGCTGATCGGCCGCTTGATCCCGGTCCGCAGATGTTCCCAGAGCCTTGGGTTCGTTAGGGCTTCGATCATACGGTCGACGAGGTCCTCGGACGAACCGACCCTGAAGTGAAGGCCATCGACACCATCCGTGATCTTCTCCGCCATGCCCCCGATGTTCGAACAGATCATCGGGCGGCCATGATAGAACGATTCCTGAATGACGATCGGAGAATTTTCCCACCAGATGGAGGGAATAATCGTCCAGTCGATCGAGCGCATCAGGCGCGGCATCTCGCTGTTCTGGTAGGCGCCATAGAAACGGACACGGTTACCGGCACGCTCTACGAGCTTGTCGATTTTTTCCTGGAACGGTTTCGGCTGTCGCTCAAGGTTGCCGCCGAAGATCATCAGCTGGGCATCGTCGCCCCAGATTGCGTCCGGAATTCGCGTCACGGCATCGAGCAGGACGTCAACACCTTTAAACTGTGTGATCTGCCCAAAATAGGCGAAACGGGACCGGCGGCCCCTCTTATTGCGTCCGCCAGGCAGCAGCTCGCGTGGGGGCGCGGGCTCCGCGATGTCGAGGCCGTTCTCGATCACGATGAAGCGCGAGGGATCCAAGCCCCATTCCACATAACGATCGACGAGGAATTGACTGGGTGAGACGAAGTAATCGGCGACCTGGAGGAGACCGCGCACGAAATGCTCACGGCGCAGGAACCGGGCTGGAGAGATCTCAGGAAAGCAGGCGTTGCAATCCGCTGGGGAGGCTTGGTGGCAGAGCTTCGTTCCGCCGGTCTTTACCATCTGACCGTGGTGATGACAGATGGAGAGGAACTCGTGAAACGTGACCACGATCACGCAGTCCGGCAAAGCGCGGCGGACGGCGTAGAGGGTCTCCAGGCCCAAGCCGATGAAGTGATGGAAATGGACCACATCGGGCTTCAGGTCCCTTAGGACGCGAAGGAAGTCGCGATCGAGCTCCTCGGTGTTGCGGTTCGAGATCAGGAAATGATCGTAATCATCCGCATGATAGAGGATGTCGCCACCCTTCTGGCGCAGGCTCATGAGCGCAGTGCCGCTGTGGCGAACGACCGGGTGGCCGACGCGCGCGAGGAATCGGGACTCCGCACCTCCGATCTTGTTGAGACCTTTGTGAAGATTGTATGCGGCGATTTCGGCGCCTCCCAGCGAGAAGCTCGGGTGACCGTGTGAGACGATCAGGACGCGTGGAGAGTGCTTTAGCATGGTCATCACCGCATGTTGTTGACGAGAAGGGACCATTTGCGATCGAAGCTCCAGCGGTCGATCCGCTGGGCGAGGCGGCGCATGGCCGGACTGGTTCCGCCCGCGTCGTCTTCGGCCGAGATCATTTCGACATCGGGTGTCCACACGGACATCGTCCCGGACAGCCTCATCTTGAGGCAGAGGTCGCGCCCCTTATCGCTTGCTCCCAGGTAGGAGCGAGTGAACCCGCCCGCCGCCGCCAGGGCTGAGCGTGCGACCATGCAGCATGCGGTTGATCCTGCCATGACCTCGGCCGGTTCGGAGCCGTGAACAACGTCACGGGGGTATCCGATATACCTGTCGACGAGCTTCTGCTCGTCGACGTCGAACCAGGTGCCGGCGAACCGGATGGAATCGTCTTCGTATACGATGGTCGGGCTCACCAGTGCCTTGCCGCCGCGTTTGCGATACGCTCGTTCGAGCGAGGACAACCAACCTGGCTGGCGCGGAAGAACACCCGCCGCAAGGAGCACGAGAGCCTCGGCATCTGTAGCCTGCGCGGCCGCCTCGAAGGCATCGCAAGTATCCTGCACCTCTTCGGATCCGATGACACGCAACTTGAGACCATAGAAGCGGGCGAGGCGTTCGGCTTCGGGCGCGAGGCTTCCGAAGGCCTCGATTGGGGAGGAGACGATTACAGGAACATCGCGTGCTCCAGCATCAAGCGCCAGCAGCACGAGAGCGGCGCTCATCTCCTCGACGTCATGGCCAGCGCCGACCACCAGCACCTTCGATGCGCCGGAATCATCGAAGCCGAAGTCGCATGTCTCGACCACCCGGGGAGCCGGTGCGGCAAGCGCCTGCATCATTGGGCCGATATGGCGGTCAATGGCTGCACCTGCGGCCGCCGTGCGCGGATCAAGAGGCGAGACCAGTCGCTCCAGGACTTGGCGAGAGAGGTTCCGCATGGGCTTCAACGGATAGAACGCAACGCTGTCGCCGACTGTGAGTTCGAAGTAAACCGGCGTGTCCCCCGCGCCGGAAAGGTCAGGAACAAAGGCAAGAAAGCCGTGGTCGACCCTGCGGGGGTCAAGGCGCCCTGAAAACAGTTCGCTCTGTTGGAAGGCAGCCGAAACGTCCGGGCGTGGCAGACGCGTCCATGAATCATCAATTCGTGCGGAGTCGGATCCTGCCCGGAGCATGATCGATTCCGTATGCCCGTCCGGATCCAGCATCCATCCGGCGACGAGCAGGCCGCCGCCAGGAACCTCGGCCACCATGTCCATTCCGATCCTGACGGGTTGCCGCAGGTTCGAGACCGTGTCGCGTCCATCGAAGCGCTCGCCAGCACGGCGGAGAAGCCGCATCGTATCAGGATCTGCCGAAGCCCGCGTCAGACCCTCGCGGATATGGGCCGGAACATCCGTCAGGGGCAGTAGAACGCGCTTCTCGTAGACGTCGAGCGTCCGCCAGCCGTCCTTCGTACGGAAGAACAGCTGCTGAAGGCTCTCAGGCTCAACGGCGAGAGAACCGGTATCGAGCAGGCCGATGAAGCCGATGCCTTTCCCACCAAGATCGTCGCGCTGGACCGAAGCTGCCCTGAACTCACCGACAAGCAAACCGCCTTGCGCCACGAGCATGCGTTGCTGATCGCACGGCAGCGTATGGGCCCATCCCTGCAGGAGGAGTTCGCCCGTATCGAGAGGCCCCATGACCTCGATCCAGCCATCGTTCTTGGCGGCAGCCGTCAGTACAGACAAAGCAGCGGTTAAACGTTTTGCAGTCCCGTTACCTATCAGGCTCTGGGCAATCTTATCGACGATATCAGCAAACCGTTCCGAAGCGTCGACGGAAAGGACCTCCATCAAATCCTGAACCGAGGTGGCAGGACGAACGAGGGTATAGCGAATAGGAGGCCCATTCCGGCGTACGACAACCGACCGCAGGCGCACTTTGGCGGCGAGACGGATCGGAACGATGGCGACAAATCCGGTCGCCGCATCGGCCGGAGCATTCTTCCGCTTCCAGCTGATGACACCGGCTTTCATCGTCATCGAAGGATCGCCGTTGAGCAAGACTTCGACACTGTCCGGCATTGCATCGGCAACGCCGCTGATCAATGCAAGATCTTCTCCAATCGGTGTCGCAAGTGCCGTCTCGCCGTCCACCGGAAGGTTCGGTTTGTCTTTCACGTGATCTGCCCTGTCATTCTTGCTTTCGGATCGTTTCAAACGATCTCGTCAGTTCATTCTTGAACGCTCTGCTCACCGGAAACCATGACGCATAACAGCCACCAATGTGATCAGTGCACTTACGGCGGAAAGCCCGCCGAACGCTATGAGGAGTGCCACGGCCCGGCGCATGGGGCGATCCGCCGCCGTCGCCAAATCTTGAATACGCTTGTCGAAATCTGCCAGAACCTTGTCGAAGCGAAGATGAAAAACCTCGACGGCGGAGATCTTTTCGGCCAACTCCGCCTGGTTGGTTCGCACGACATCGAGCGCAGCTGCAATGCCATTTTCTTGTCCAACGATATCATCCACCTGCTTCGAGGTGCTCCGCAAAGCATCGACAACTTCACGCTGCAGCATTTGAGATCGGCGCTGCGCCTCGATTAGAAGCTCGACACGATCAAGCACCCGGTTGAGTGGTCCGCTGACTGCGGCCTCCGCAGCCCTTTCATCGTGGCTCGGCGCTCGCAGGACGACTTCCTCACCAGTGGTGGGTGAGACCGCCACGACGGCGAGATTGTCGGAGATGCTCGCGATAGTCTCCGGAAGTTCAACTTCGAACGCATGCACCCCGTCACCAATCCCATTGCGCCGCAGATCGATGCGCGGCACATCTGCGACTGCAGAGATCACTGTCCGACCCTCAAGGAGGATGCGGATCTGGATGCGCTCGTTGGGGCGGTTCCGATCCCAAACCCACCCAAAGACACGGCGGCCTTCGATGGCATCCAATCGCCCCTGGATCTGCGCGGCAACCGGGGTTTCGGGAACCACAACCGCCTTGTTGACTTGGCCCGTGCTCATGCCGCATCCGCCCTCAGTTCAATGATTTCAGTCCGTTGTCCGATTGCGCGGTAAACCGCGAGATGTCTCTCTGCGACGTCGCTGATGTCGGCCGGGGGCTGTATCCCGGCGACAAGCCTGTCCCAGAGGTCCGGATTATCCATAGCCTTACGCATGATATTCGCTAATGAAACCGGATCGTCGGCGCGAATGTGCAATCCGTTAACGCCATCGCACACTGCCTCGGCCATGCCACCGATGTTGCTGGTGATGACTGGCCGGCGGTGCAGGAAGGCCTCCTGGATAACGAGGGGAGCGTTCTCCCACCAGATCGAAGGCATGACGACCCAGTCCACGGTGGAAATCAGGGCAGGCAGATCCTCGCGGCGATAGGGGCCAAGGCGGATCACATGAGGATCCGTCTCTTCGAACAGAGCATCAAGCTCTTCGACGAAACCCTGCGACTGAAACGGAGCCCCGCCATGGACGCGAAGCTCAAAGTCGTCCACGCCATTGGAAATCAGGCGCTGGGATGCCTTGAGAAGAGGCAAGACCCCCTTCCAAGGATTGAGGTTGCCGAAATACCCGAATACCGGACGACGGCCATCATGCGAGGGGCGGTGAGGAGCCGGGTCGACAGCGGGCCTGCCGTTCGCGACCACTTCGATCTTTTCGCCGGGTAGCCCCCAGGCGACAAAGCGATCCTTGATGAAGCAACTTGGGGCAATGAAGCGGTCGACCTGCCCGAACAGGGTTTTCACGAATTGCTCTCTCAGGAGGAATCGGTCGGCAGCGATATCTGGAAAACAGCTGTGGCACCGGCCCGGAGATGCACGATCACAGCGCTCCCGGTTCTTCGTGCGCATCATCAGGCCATCATGAGCGCAGATGGCATAGTAATCGTGAAGCGTCATCACGATTCTTGCGTCCGGAAGGATACGTCGCACAAGCGCGATGAACTCGACACCGATCAGCAGAACATGGTGAATGTGCACCACGTCCGGCCGGAACTCCTCCAGCAGATTCACGAGGTGGGGCACGACGCCGTAGCTGTCGATCTGGCTCAAGTAGAAACGGTCGAAGTGGCCGCTCCACATGATCACTTCATCGGGTGCATCGCCGACAGACTGGAAGCTGGTGCCCGGACGCTGCTCGCGGTGAAGATGGTTCGTGGCCGCCAGAAACAGAGCCTCGACATCCGGGCGCGAGCGATAGTCGCGAAACAGATCGTGCGCGAAGATCTCCGTTCCACCTGGATGAAAATCAGGATGATTATGGGCGACGACAAGGACCCGCATCGTCATGCGTTCTACTCCGGCTTCACAGCGACGATAATGTCCTGGTAATGGGCGCTCTCAATGCCGCGCCAATGGCCGAAGCTGACGCGCTGGATTTCAAGTCCTGATTTCTTGAGAATGCCCTGGACGATGCCGTTGTCGAAGCCGATGGCCCCCAGAGGAGCAGCCGGATCGGCGATCCACGTGCCGGAGTCTCCGCCCTTGAGAAATTTGGGGCGGGCATTCGGGCGTGAGAGATCGGCTGGCTCAACGAGAAACGCGGTCAGGAAAATGCGGCCACCGGGGACCAGGAGCCGCATGATCTCGCTCGCATAGGCTGCGATCTCGGCCGCCGGCAGATGGGTCGCGACCGACACCATGGTCACGAAGTCGAAATGTGCATTCGGGAACGGCAGGACGACCTTGTCACCGCTGATGGCGCCGCCGGGGTTGTAGAGTTCATGCGCCACGTCCACACGACAGAAGCGGAAGTTAGGATAGGCGGAAGCGATATTCTGAACGCACCATTGGATTCCGTCGTTGACGGGGTCTACGCCCTCGTAAAAGGCTGACTTCGCGTCCAGAAATTGCGTCAGCGGAACGGCCATACGGCCGATACCGCACCCGATATCAAGAACACGATCTGTTGGCTTCAGCCCGCCGATGCGGACATAGTGTCCAAGATACTCAAGTCCGATTGCCCGATAGTTGCCGTCGCCAACAAAGACGTTCTCCGGAGACGGTTCCGGCAAGGTTTCGTTGCGGGCGATCTCGTCCATCAGCTGTGTCAGGTGTGCCTCCGAGTCTCCGACTAGGGTGATTTCGTTGGCGCTGATGTCGAACTGGGCATTCATATTGCTGCGTTCCTTGTTCTGCGTGGTCGTCCAGCCTGCATGATCGACGTCATGAGATCGCCCCAGCGCTCCGTATGAAGCGCGCAGTTGTACTGCCAGGCGATCCCACGCATGTATTCGCTGTTGAGAGACATCGACTTGCGCTCCAGATGATAGAGCTCGATGTCGGGCGAGTAGGCGATCTTACGATCAGTCATGGTGATTTTGAGGCACAGGTCGCTATCCTCGTAGTCTCCGATGACATAATCCTCGGTGAAGCCACCCACTGCCTCGAAGACCGACCTGGGCGTAACGATGCAAGCGCCCGTTACCGCAGGAACAAGACGATCCTCGCACGCCGGTGCATAGTCGCGAGGCATGCCCTTATGAAAATGCTGGTTAAGCCAGCGGCCGCGATGGTCCTTCGAAAAGTACATTCCGGCGTGCTGGATCGAACCATCCTCGAACAAGAGCTTTGGGCCAACGGCACCGATCCCGCGGCGTCGCCCGCTGACACGCGCAGCCAGAGCCTGGAGCCAGCCGGGCGCAGCGGGAATGATGTCGGAGTTCACCAGCGCTAGGACATCACCGCGTGCAAGTGAGACGCCGACATTGTTCGCGCGCGCATAGCCGCCGTTACGTTCCATGATGGCGAGGATCATGGGAATGTCATAGACTAGGTGAAGGCCCCCAAGCAGGTGTTCAACCTCCTGGGCCTGCTCCGGAGAATCGAGGACGTAGATCAGTTCTGCATTTGACCGGAACCAGGGATCTGTCGCGAAAGACGCGATCTGGAAGCGGAGAAAATCCAACGCTTTGTAGAGTGGGACGATCACAGACACCTTCGGGCGTGCAATTGGGTTGCCGATTGTCTGAACGGTCGGAGCCCCCACGCGCTGCCGCGCCTGATCGTGCAGGCTTGCGATGACAGGAGCGAGGACGCGGGACAACACCGTCTCGTCGACGTGCTGGGGCGGCACGGACCGCAGGGCGGCGGCTCTCGCGTCAACTGGATCAGCGGGTTGGAGACGTGGAACCAACGGATGATAGGCTCCGGACTTGAGACGCAACCGAAAGCGAGGCTGGAGAATCGGGGTCGACAAGGTTCTGGATGGAGCCAGTGCCGCAAATCCTGTCGCGGGCAGCCGCGATTCCTTTGCAGATCCTGCGACCTCTACTGGAAAGCGGTGCAGATGCTGCGTCAGATCCCAGCCTCCCTCCGATGGTCCGAGGGCGTCGATGCCGGCGAAAAGATCGACCGGATCCCGATACCATCCCGTCACAAGCGTCCCGGCTGGCGTTGAAAGAGCACAGACAATCTCGGCCGATGGCGTCGTCAGACGGCTTAGGGCTCGCTTCGGCTGGAGAGGAACACGAAGTTGTGTCTCGAGAGCAAGAGCGCGTCCAGACTCAGAGCGCTCGGCGATGTCGATCAGTAGATGCTCACGCAGACCAGGAGTCGTATGCGCCTGTTCGCGGAACCAGCGCTCGATCGACGGGAGATCGGTGTTCGGTCGGACCAGTTTTCGAACGGACAATCCCTTTGGGCCAATCAGAACAAGAAGAGATTCGCCGGACGGAATGGACGTGGAGTCGACCAGGAGATGGATCATTTCTCTATCTGATCCACGGGTCGCGACCTTGTAAGGACGTTCTATGATTCGGATTGGTCCGTTGACCCCGAGTGCATAGATTGCGTCGATCTTGTCGAAGGCGACGGAAACAGAGGTCCTGAGCAGGACCAGATTTCCGGAAACCTGGGCGACGGTTGTTGCTGGACCAGGATCGGGAGAAATCTGGACAAGGACCTGCCGCAGAATTCCGATGAATGATTTGCTCCGCTGCAGGCGGAACATCACGCTCCAAACGTTGAAGAGTGCGGAAATGAGTGCAATCTGACCCGATACTCCGAGACCGTCGAGCAGATCCTCCGCGTCGACAGTAGGGAGGTCGGATTCGGAGCCGATGACCACCTCTGTCGTGACGCCGAGCGGTCCGGTGACCAACTCCAGAGGAAGCTCTCCTTCGGCAGGGCGCCGCAGAGCCCATAAAAGTCGGATGCCGCCGCGTGAGTGTGGCAGGCGCAAAGACGCTAAGGGAGAGATCGCCTCACCGTTCGTACTCAGCCGGGGAGAAGACGAGTGGACAGCGTTCGGGACATCCCATGCAAGCAGGACCACATCTCGCCCGAGGCTGGTGACTTTTGGACGTGCGACCCGATCTGTCGTCGGCATCGATTCGGTGACCTCATACATGTATGGCTCTGCCAAGCTGGTACGTAAAAGGTTGATGCCGCGGCTGTAAGACCGCGGCATCTGTCATGACCTGGTCGAGCCGCAGGCCTTACTGAACGTTGAAGAAGTCCGACGGGTTATGAGTGATGTCGTCGGCATCCACGTTGCGGAGCGTGATCGAATCACCATTGCCGAGATCGATGACTGCGTCGTGGCCAACTTGGTGAACGCGGCTGGCGAGATCATCCGCAGTTGCGATATCCGTGCCATTAATCCCCTTCGAGATCTGCAGGATGTCCTGACCGGCCTTGAAGTCGAGTACGACATCGTTGCCGCCGCCGCCGGTGAACACGAACGTGTCGCTGCCGTTGCCGCCGTGAAGGATGTCATTGCCCTCGCCGCCGTTGAGGATGTCATTGCCGTTGCCGCCACGGAGCACATCATCACCTGCGCCACCCATAAGGATGTCGTCGCCGTTGTGGCCCTCGAGGATGTCGTTGCCCTCGCCGCCGAGCAGGATGTCATTGCCGTTGCCGCCACGGAGGTAGTCATCGCCGCCATTCCCCTGGAGGATGTCGTCGCCGTTGCCGCCGAGCAGAGCGTCGTTGCCTGCGCCACCCTGCTGAACGTCGTCGCCATTGCCGCCTTGCAAGATGTCGTCGCCTTCGCCGCCCGACAGCCAGTCATCGCCGTTGCCGCCGAAGAGGGTGTCATGGCCTTCGCCGCCGTACAGCGCGTCGCTGTCATTGCCTCCGAAGATCAGGTCGTCGCCACCATGTCCGAAAATTACGTCGGGACCGTTGGTTCCCTGCAGGTGATCGTTGAAGGCTCCGCCTCCGATGGTCGCCATATCAGTCATCCTTATTGTCTGAACCGAACGAAAGGACTCCGCCCAGTTGTGTCGTTCAACCGAAATGAAGCGCTAGCCGCGCAACGAGAGGAGTCGGACGCGACGCGATCTGCCCAGCGCCGCGATCGACGGCAGAATTCGTAAATTGAAATTGCGTACTTGTAAATATTGAACGTGATGTTTTTAGTTTAACTAGCTAAACAACGGCAATAGAAAGGCAAGAACTACGAAAAACCCCGAGAATTAATAGTATTAAAATACAGTAATATTTCTAAATTCGAACTACTTTGGACGGAATGGCGTAGCCTGGTTTCTGTCGGGGTGCGAGTAGATAGTTTCAGGTGGCCGAGCAGGGGACGCTGCCGACCATCGCGAAGAGGCGGGAAATGCTACGAGACTACGACCAGGTTCTCTACTCTTCCCGGAAGGCTCGATTGAAACTGTCGGTGATGGGCTCGATCAGGTAATCAATGGCCCTTCGTGGCCGATTGATGATGAGGATCTCGGCCGGCATCCCCGGATAGAGCGAGACCGTCGGATTGGCCTTGATGCTCTCAGGGAGAATTTCGGCGCGGGCGACGTAGTAGGGATAGTTCGTACGATCGTCCATTTGCTGATCGGCTGACAGATAGGTGAGCTTGCCGGCAAGTGGTGCCGTGCTGCGATTGTTGTAGGCGGTCAGTCTGATTTGAACCGGGGCTCCCACATGAGTGGAGTCAATATCACGCAAGCCTATCTTTGCCTCGACGATAAGGGGCTCGTTCTCGGGCACGATATCGAGAATCGGCTGGCCCGCTGTAATCACGCTTCCAGGTGTGTGGAAACGGATATTGGTTACGATACCTTTCTCAGGTGAGACCACCTCTATCCGGCGCAGGACGTCGCTTGCTGCGGTCATCCGCTCCGTTGTGTCAGCGAGTTCCAGCTGAGCGGTCTGAATGTCGGCGGCAACCTGTTGCTGGAAATCGTTGCCGAGGGACAAAATCTCAAGCTCCGCCTGAGCTTTGGCCTGCTCTGCCTTTGCTTTGCGTGAGGCGAGTTCTCCAGCCTGTCCGACCAGTTGGCTCTCGCGGGTTTGCATCTCTGTCAGACGTGGTCGTGGGGCGTAGCCTTTCTCAACCAGGCTCGCGATGGCCTTGAGTTCGCGATCGAGCAATTCGGACTGCCGGGTATTGGCATCGGTTTGCGCCTTCACGGCCTCAAGTTCCGCAACCTGCTGTGCGATCGTCTTGCGCTGGATATCTACCTTGCGCTCGAACATCTCGCGCCTGGCGATGAAGAAACGACGCTCAGCGGTGAGGATGTCCGCAGCCGTCGGCCCGCCGGTTGCCTGCAGATCTTCCGGGAAGGTCAGATCCTCGGCGCCTGATTGCTCTGCTCGGAGGCGAACGAGACGCGCCTCCAAGCCGATCCGCTTTGAACGCAGCTGCTCAAGCTCAGCCTTGGCACGGGTATCGTCCAATCGGAGCAGAGCCTCGCCCGCCTTTACGGCCTGTCCTTCGTGTGCGATCAGCGCCTTCAGGATTCCGCCTTCCAAGTGGCTGATCGTCTTCCGTTTGGAATCCACAACAACGGTCGCATTGGCAACTGCGGCGCTGTCGAGTTGGGCCGCGAAACTCCACGTCAGGAGACCGCCGATGCCGAGGAAGATTGTGGCCAAACCGGCGATGACCGGTACCCGGTAGGATGGCTCGCGAGGCTCTTCCTCCCGGAACGCCTCCGTCCACGACTTCAGTTCGCCGACCAGTTGCGGCGAGGTAGGGGTTCCCTGTCTTCTGATGAGATCAACGGCTTTCGTCATGAGTTCCCCCTCAGGGCGGTCACTGCCTTCGCGGGTTTATCGCCGGGAGCGATGATGCCGGCGATCGCGTTGCGGGGCCCGAACTGGGTGATCTTGCCATCCTGCAGGACCATGAGCTTGTCGGCCACCTGCATAACGGAAGGACGATGGGCGATCAGGATGATGATCGCCCCGTCTGCCCGCATAGCCTCGATGGCACGAATCAAAGCGCGCTCACCGTCCGTGTCCAGGTTGGAGTTTGGTTCGTCGAGAACGATGAGGCGGGGCCTTCCGTAAAGTGCACGAGCCAGTCCGATCCGCTGCCGTTGGCCACCTGAAAGAACATAACCTCCATCACCGATGTGAGTGTCATAGCCGAGAGGTAGCCGCCCAATGATATCGTGCACGTCGGCAAGACGGGCTGCCTCCAAGACGAGACGCGGATCGGCATCCCGCATGCGGGCGACGTTGCTTCGAATCGTTCCATCGAGCAGCGAGACACTCTGCGGCAGATAGCCGACCATGTCGCCGAACGAGCTGCGCTCCCACAGAAATACATTGTTGCCGTCGAGATAGACGCCACCTGTCGTCGGCTTCGTGACGCCGATCAGGAGACGGGCGAGAGTGGACTTGCCTGCGCCTGATGGGCCAGCGATGCCGAGCACCTCGCCAGGAGACAGCGAGAAGGACAGGCCCTTGAGCACAGGCACGTCTGAACCAGGCGGAGCATAGACAAGGCGATCGACGGTCAGCTCCCCTTGCGTGCGAGGGGTCGGCGTGGTTTCCCGCTTCGGCGCCTGATTTTCGAGAAGATCCTGCACATTCTTCCATGCTGCCATCGCAAGGACCCACTGACGCCAGCCGTCAACCATGGAGTCAAACGGCAAAAGCATGCGCCCCATGATGATGCTCGATGCCACCATCGATCCGGCGCTGACTTCCTGATTGATCACCAGGATCGCGCCGGTGGATAGAACCGCAATCTGCATCAGATAGCGACAGGTGCGGGTGACGGACGAGAGAGCCCGGCTGCGGCGGGTGGTGATGTCGAGCAGATCCTGCGTTTGAAGCTGATGCCTGCGCCACCTACGGGCCAGAGCGGGCAGCATGCCCATTGCTTCGATTGCTTCCGCATGACGAAGGCTGCCACTGATCTCGGCAATGTTGCGGACGGATGCCTCGTTGGCCCGCTTCATGGCGCGCCGCGTCAGGAAGTCGGAAAGCAGACTCAGAGCCAGAATGATGGTCGCGGAGACGAGGGCGACAAGGCCGTACAGCCAGTGGAGTGAAAAGAGAACGGCGAGGAAGATCGGGGCCCAGAGGGCCTCGAGCGGAACGCTGATGGCATTTCCGACCACGAACGCACGGATGTCGTTGAGCTCGCGAATGGCTTGGCCCGATTGCGAGACTCCATGCATGACCGAGGCTGAAACTGCAGCCTGAAGGACGGGAAGGTTCAGCTTCCGGACCAACTTGCTGGCCATCACCTGGTATGTGAGCGCCCGCACATAGTCGAGAATGCAGAAGATCGCGAGCCCGATGGCGGCAACGATAATCAGCATGATCAGCGTGTCGGTGCTCTGGCTGTTCACAACACGGTCATGCACTTGCAGCATGAAGAGAGGGACGGTCAGCTGAAGGACATTAATGATCGCGCTGAGAATGGCAGCATAAACCAAACCTGTGACAAACGCCTTACGTCCTTGGTGGATGAGTTCCGCGGCTTCGAGATTCGCCGTCTTCTTCATGCGGTCAGCCTCCAAAGGTGGCTTTTCGTGGACATACCTAAATTTCGCCCCAAAGTTATCGGAAGGGAGTTATCGCTCATATTTCGAATAGCGTCTACCCAAAAAGTATGAACGATAAAATAAAACTTACGATGATTCAGGAATTTTATCAGTAAACAGGTAGAGAAGTATTGAACTAATGCTTTGAAATGCAGAGTCTATTGAAAATAGATCAATTTTAGTTCGAATTTTGAACTAATTTATTTACTAACATAGCGGGTATATTATGCATTAGAACGCATCTTGCCTGTTATGCAAGGCAGAACGAGAAGAAGCAGTGATTGAGATGAACGCGTCGCAAAAAGAGTACTCGGATGAGGAGAGCGCATTCCCGGCGCTTTCGGACGATGCCGGTTCCCTTGGTCCGGAACCTGTCGGCATTACGCATATCGAGATTGTGCGGGTCATCGAGCGGCTGCATCGCCGCTCGCTTGACCTCATCCGAGCGGATCTGCTCCAGGCCGGAATCGACGAGCTGAGCCCATCCCAGGTCATGATGCTCTTCACGATTGGTCCAAGCGAGCTGTCGGTGCGCGATCTGATTGAGCGCGGCTACTATCTTGGCTCGAATGCCTCCTACAGCCTCAAGCGCCTTGTCGAAACCGAGTATGTCATTCGGACTGCCTCGGAGAGAGACCGGCGCTCCGCTCGCATCCGGCTCTCCGAAAAGGGACGCCAGCTTTGTGACATGATCAGGCAAATGGATCGGACCTATCATAAGCTCGTCACACGAGACGACGCTGAGGTCCGTGATCTCGACGTGACATTCCGAACCCTCAAGCGCTTTGAGCAGGTATGGAGCAACGCAGTGCGCTACCGTGGCATTCAAACGGACGAATAATGCCACTAAAATAAAACTGTGTTGCAGCAGCTTGGACAGGGTGGAGCGAGCAATATCCTTCCGGCGACAAGACGGACACCTTTATCCTGTCTGACGTCCTGTAGAACGGCCCGAACCGACGACTATTGCCTTGATGGCCCCATCAAGGGAGGGGGCTGCGATACAACCGCTTGAACTGAGCGATACGGGATGGAAGCTGAATGCCGATCTCGCGCCCGGGGCTGGCCGACCGGCGTCGAACGCTGGCGGGATCGTCGGCAGGTGGTGAATAGGTTGCCGAGCAGGATCGTGCGGGCGCAGTGAACGTTCTTGTTATGATGAACGGGTCCCTCCTTGCTGGAGGGGGGATCTGCGGGGCCGGATCGGTCACCTCGATGACCGGACACGACCGCCCGAGAGTTAGTGTGCGGTGCTCGTCGTCAGGCAGGCACGCACAGACACTTTGTTCCCTATGCTCTCGTCAGGTTGGCTGGTCCCGGATTTCCGGAATCTTCGATGAGGGTGATGGGACCTGAGAAGAGGATGCGCCCCAACCAGAACGTGCTCGTTCCTCGAGCTTTCGGACGAACAGAGCTGCAGGATAGCTCACCGCAAAATAAAGGACCCCGGTGACTGTATAGACGGTGAAATATTGATAGCTCCTTGCCGATATGATTTGCCCTGTAAACATAAGCTCTTGGACTGTGACAACCGAGGCAAGCGCGGTATCTTTGAAGAGCGCGATCAGGTAGTTTCCCAAGGCTGGCAATACGATTCTGAAGGCTTGAGGGAACACGATCAGTCTGAACGCGAGGAGAGGAGACAGGGCGAGGGAGCTCGCAGCTTCGATTTGACCACGCGGGACGGCTTGGATTCCGCTGCGATAAACCTCGCTCATATATGCAGCGTAATTTGCTGTCAGGCCGATGACGGCCGCCGTAAATGGCTCAAGGCGCACACCAACGCTCGGGAGAACGTAATAAATATAAACGAGCTGAAGGATCAGAGGCGTTCCCCGGATAAACTCTACATAGAGACTGACCGGCAGACGGATCCAGCGCGTTCGTGACAACCTCGCAAGGGCAATCGGTATGCCAAGGATCCCGGCCAGAATGATGACGATGAGGGTGAGAAGGACAGTGGTCAGCAGTCCTTTGAGAAGGACATCGCCATAGTCCCGAATAACTGAAGTGTTTAAAAGATCCATTCTCGGCTCTCGATTCTGCCTGCTCCTCTGGAGGAGCAGGCAGACCATGACTGGGTCAGAGCGGGAAGAAGAACAGATTGCGGTTGGACAACCCGTATTTCTTGAGAATTGCTGAAACGGTGCCGTTGCCTCGAATTTCGGCAAGAGCCTGCGTGAAGGCAGCGCGCAAGGTGCAGTCCTCCTTGCGGAGGGCGTAGCGTGCATAGCCGTAACCGTACTTGAAGATCAGTTCGTCCGGAACTTTGACATTGCTGACGATTTCGATGGGCGCCGACTTGTTCGCGCTGAGGAATTCGAGCACCTTGACGTCGTCTTCAACGATGGCGGGAATGCGCCCGGTCGTGATCCCGGCGAACTCTTCGGCATCCGTCTGGAAGGCAACGACATCCGCGCCGATTTTCCGCAGATACTCGTCGGCGGCTGAGCCGGCGATTGCGCCGATCTTCTTGCCCTTGAGCATGTCGAAAGAGGTCAGGTTCTCGGGGTTCCCTTTCTGAGTGACGATAGCGGGTCCATACCACCAAGCGGGTCCAGAGAAGGACACGACCTTCAATCGATCCGGCGTTATGTGGATATTGGAGGATACCGTGTCGATTCGTTTCGACAGGAGAGCAGGAATGAGTTGCCCGAAAGGCGCAACCTCGTACCGGATCTTCGAGACTCCCATCCATTTCAGTGCGGCCTCGTTGATCTCAACATCGAGGCCACTTGCCTTGCCAGAGGCTGGATCGAGGGAGGTGTAAGGAGGGGAAGGCGAAATTCCCAGGGTTATGCCGTCCTTGATCGCTTTCTGATAGGAGCCGTCGCCGCAGGCGTCGAATAGCGGCGATGCTTCATGCTGAAACTCCTCTGCACCGGCAGTCGTAATGAAAAGGCTCAGGGCGAGCCCGATGGCTGTTCTCCACATGGTTTGGCTCCTCCGACGTTTTCTGAATGGCCGGTTCCCGGCTTCTTGGTGTGATGCACGGCTGTCGTATCCTTCGGCGCAACATTCAATTCCAATTGGCGCCTCATGGCGAGGCGCCGGGGACTTCTGCCTTCAGGCCATCCGGCCTAACTCTTTCGAGCATGATCAAATGGATTCCGGGTTACCCTCGGCATCTTCAGAGAAACAGCGGTGACGAATCCGGAACGAACTTCCTGATTTTTTCGCGGTCGATCTCAATGCCCAAGCCGGGCTGGTCCGGGATCGCCAGATAGCCTTCATGATCGAGCTCAAACGGTTTCACGAGGATGCCGTCGACATAGGGACTGCCGCCGATGAACTCCACGAGATCGACATCGGGAAAGGCTGACGCCATCTGCAGATCGGCGGCGACTCCAAGCGCGGTATTCCAACCGTGGCCAATATACTTGACACCGAATTCCGCCGCCATCCAGGCGATCCGTCGCTGCTCACTGATGCCGCCGACTTTGGTGACGTCCGGCTGCACGATGTCGAACGCGCCGCGAGTGAACCATGGAAGGAAAGCCTGGCGGCGGGTCAGTACCTCGCCTCCGGCGATCGGGACTGGGCTCACTCGCCTGAGATGGCAGAAGTCATCGAGCGCATCAGGCTTGAGCGCCTCTTCGAACCAGCCGACATCGTAGTCTTTCAGCATCTCGGCGGTCCGCATGGCCCATTTGAGCCCATGTGGCCAGTACGCGTCACTCGCACCCGCATCCACGAGCAGCTTGTTGTCCTGTCCGGCGGCTTCTCGCGCAGTCCGGACGATGGCTTCATCGAGTTTCGTATCGAGCGCCCGTCCGAAGGGACCCCAGCCGATCTTGAACGCGCGGAAGCCCTTCTCACGGTATTCGGCGATGACATCGCCCATTCGCTCCGGCTCTTCCATGAGAAGAGAGCAATAGGGCTGGGCCCGGCGTCGATAGGTGCCCCCAAGCAAGCGTCCGACCGGCATTCCGGTGGCCTTACCCAGGATATCCCAGAGAGCGATATCGATGCCGCTGATGGTATGGGTGAGCGTTCCGCCCCGGCCCATCCAGAACGTATTCTGGTGCAGTTTCTCGGTGACGCGCTCGGGTTCGAGCGCATTCTCGCCGACATAGAGCGGCTCGAGGACTTTCAGCCCGGCCTGGACGAGACGACCATCGGTGAAGGCGCTGCCGAAGCCTGTGACGCCTGCGTCCGTATGCACGGCGATGATGGCATGAATCGAGTCTTCCGGTTTGATCTCCGCCGACCATCCGCCTTTCGGGCTTTCGCCAAAGAGGGGGGCTGCCTCAATGGATCGTATCCTGATCGGCGGAATTGCCGTCGCATGCTGTGTCTGGCCGGTCGCTGTCTCTGCCATAGGGATGCCTTGTTCTGGAGAGTAAGAGAACGAGATCAGCTGTTGTCGTCGGATTCCCGCTCTGCCCGGCGCCGGGCAATGAGGCCGATGAAATCGACAGCATGGGTCTGAATGTTGATGTGATCGTCGAGAGCCTTGGTCATCGCCTTCAGGTCGCCGGTCTCGAAGACGCGTACAAGGGTTCGGTGCTCTTGAACGATATCGGCCATGTTCTTTCCGAGCGTTGACAGACCCACGATGATAGTGAGCTGACGGGACAGCATTTCCCAGAGATCGCAGATCACCTCGTTCCCACTGAACTGGCACAAGGCCCGATGAAAGGCGGTATCGGCATTCGCGAGCCCATAGGCATCCCCCCGCGCTCCCATCAGCTCGAGTTCGTCGATATGCCGATGCAGGAGCTGCACCTCCTGCGCGCCGTTGCGCCCTGCCACGATGGCTCGCGTTGCTGCGGCCGTTTCCAGGGCGACCCGCGCTTCGATCAGATGGTCGATCCGCCCCTGTGTGACGGTGCGCAGGCGAATTCCCTTATAAGGCTCGTTTACGACGAGGCCCTGGCTCTCGAGGATCCGCAGCGCCTCCCGCACAGGCACCCGACTGATGCCGAGACCCTGCGCGAGTTCGGCTTCGACGATCCGATCCCCGGGGAGAATGCGGCTTGATGCAGCCGCCGCAACGATCTCGTCGATGACCATGTCGACCAGCGTCCGAGGCTTCAACGGCCGCCAGCCATTGTGCATGGCGGCTTCGGGGCGCTGCTGACTCGGCGCTTCTCTTAAACTGGGCTTCGTCCTGGTCATTAATCGGTTGCTCATGATTTCCAGCAGGGCCGAGATCCGCAATTGAACATCACGGATCCGTTAGCTGCCTCTCCGTGTGCGTCTGCCCCAAAGAGCTGGCCGGATCAGGATGGCCATTGACATGTCGTAGGATTGTATACCAACATACGATTAGCAAGACAAGATCACTCGAGGATGAGGCAATGGCCAATGACGAGCCCAAAAGCCGAATTCAACATGGGATCGATTTCGAAAGGGCTGGGCGCCAGGCCGGCTATCTGCGGGCACCCTTGTCTCGCAACACATCGGGGTGGGGCACGGTTGAGATCCCCATCGTCTGCGTGAAGAACGGCTCGGGGCCGACGGTGCTGTTCACCGGCGGTGTTCATGGAGACGAATACGAAGGTCTGATCGCGGTCTCGGACCTTGCCCGAACGCTGGACCCCGGGGCCATTCAGGGGCGCATCATCATGCTCCCCGCGGTCAACGTGCCGGCCGTCTTGAATGACACGCGCTTATCGCCCGTTGACCACCGCGATCTGAACCGCTGCTTTCCGGGAAATCCCCGCGGAACATTCTCGGAGATGTTGGCCCACTTCATCGACACGGTCTTGCTTCCGCTCGTGGATGTCTCCGTCGACGTTCACACCGCCGGGCATTCCATGGAATCGGCTCTCTCGACCAATATGCATTATCTGCCTGATCCATCGATGCGCAGGCGCACGATGGATGCCGCAGCAGCCTTTGGAGCGCCGTTCAACGTGGTGTTCTGGGGCGTTGACGAAGGAGCAACCTTGACCTCTTCCGTCGAGCGTCGTGGCATCCTGTCTCTTGGGACGGAGCTCGGGGGATGGGGGCGTGTCAACGTCGACGGCGTGCGCATTGGCAAGCGGGGCCTGACCAACGTCCTCAAGCACCTTGGCGTCATGGAGGTCAGGCCGGACACGTCTCAGCGCGACGGATCGCCCGGGACGCGCCACATGATGGTGCGCGATCAAGACTGCTATCTCTTTGCCCCGGCGGGCGGCGTCTTTGAGCCGCGGCATCTCGCGGGAGCAGCCATCGAAGAGAACGATATCGCGGGGTACCTCCATTTCGTCGAAGACATCGACCGCGCGCCGGTCGAGATTCGCTACCGCCGATCAGGCGTGCTCTGGATGGCATCGGGACCGGGCCGCGTGCAGCGCGGCGACGTCGTCGCCGTGGTGATGAACGAGTACGACGACGCGCTCACAGCCGTATGAGGCTCGGCCGCGCGGAAGCGGGATATGAACTGTATCGGCCCGAGAGATGCGGAGGCCGGAAAAACACAGAATAGAACGAGGCCAAGGTACGACACGTGGAGCCTTGCAAAAGGGCATACGGACTTGGATCAGGACAAGGGAGGATAGGATGAAGCGGTGGAAAGGCTTTGGCATGGCCGCGTTGGGTGCGGCCATGCTGCTGACGGCCCCTGGAGTGGTTCTCGCTCAGAACAAGGGGGGCAATGTCGTCATCGGCATCGTTCAAGCTCCTCCGTCTCTCGACGCCCACGTGACCACGGCACAAGCAGCGCGGAACATCACGCTTCATATCTACGAAACGCTGTTCGCGCGGGACCAGAATGCGAAACCCGTCCCGGAACTCGCGGAAGGCGTAAAGATCTCCGAAGACGGAAAGACCTATGTCTTCCCGATCCGCCAAGGGGTCAAGTTCCACAACGGTAAGGAGCTTGATGCGAATGATGTCGTCACATCGATCGAGCGATATCGGAAGATCGGTGCATCCGCCGCGTTGCTGAGCGCTATCGATACCGTCCGGGCGACAGGCCCACGAGAGGTGACGATCACCCTCAAGAACGTGCAATCCACCTTCCTCGACAATCTGTCCTCACCGCGCGCGCCGATCGCGATCTATCCGGCCGAGGAGGCCGCAAAGCCCGCGAACCAGGTCAACTTCATTGGAACCGGGCCGTTCCGGTTCGTCGAGTACAAACCCGACAGCCACGTGAAGATCGAACGCTTTGACGGCTACGTGCCCAATCCCAATGCCAAGGGGCGCGATGGCCTTGCAGGCAAGAAGGAGGTCTATCTCGACTCCGTGACCTTCCGCTTCATGCCCGAAGCCGGCGCTCGCAATGCCGCGCTGGAAGCAGGCGAGGTGCAGCTCCTGGAAACCGTTGATGGACCGACGGCGAAGCGTCTTCAGAACGACAAGAAGTATGTCGTCTACAAGGTCCTGCCCTTCGCCTTTCAGGTGATCAAGTTCAATCACGCCCAGCCGCCCACGAGCGACTTGAATTTCCGTCTGGCCGTCCAGGCGGCGCTCGACATGGAAGAGGTGATGGCGATCTCTTATCCGGACATCTACCAGATGGACGGCGCGTGGCTCTATCCTGGAGCTGCGTTCTACAGCAGATCCAACACGGAAAAGTACAATCAGGCCGATCTCGCGGCCGCCAAGGCCCTGCTCGCAAAGTCGGGCTACAAGGGCGAGACGCTCACCTTCATCGTCGACAATCTGCGCGCCAACACCGACACCGCGACCGTGGTGCAGCAGCGGCTGAAGGACCTCGGCATCAATGTGGAGCTTTCGGTCGCTGATTGGCCGACCGTGTCGAAGATCGGCTTCACGCCGACCGGCTGGAGCTTTTGGGCACACGGCTACGGGATCGAACCCTACGAGGGGCCTGCCTCGGTGATGGCGCCTTGGGTTAACGGCACCTCGCAGCAGAAGAAGGACGAGGCGATCGACCAGTTCTACGCCGCCCTGACGACAACCATGGACGAGGACAAGCGCAAGCAGATCTTCGCCGACTTCCAGAAGCATATGTACGACAATGCCGTCGCCATGAAGGCCGGCAATTACGGTCTGTTCCAGGTCGCGAGCGCGAAACTTAAAAACTTCGAGCCGTCTCGCATCCCGCGGATGTGGGGCGTCTGGCTGGAACAGAACTGAGGCAGCAGGGTGGGTAGGGGCGCAGCCTCTGCCCGCCTTCGAAGGGAGGGATCATGGCGAGGTTCTTGACCAAGCGGCTTGCCGGCGCGTTTGTCGTCCTCGTGCTCGTGTCTCTGATGTCGTTCGCGATCATCTGGCTCGTGCCGGGCGACCCGACCGCGGCCTTCCTGGACACCAGCGCGACGCCCGAACAGGCGGCGCGGCTGCGTCACGAGCTCGGTCTCGACCAGCCTCTGATCATCCAGATGCTCGACTGGTACGGACGCATTCTGCATGGCGATCTCGGCCATTCGATTCTTCTGAACCGGAGCGTGACGGCCGCCATTCTCGAGCGCCTGCCTGTGACGCTTTCTCTTGCAGGCATCGCACTTGCCCTCGCCCTCTTGGCCGGAGTCTCGGCCGGTATCGTGGCGGCGGTCAATCACAACCGATGGCCCGACCAAGTGGTCATGACGGCAGCCTTGTTCGGATTGTCTATTCCGGACTTTTGGCTCGGAATCATGCTGATCCTGCTTCTGGCCGTGAAGATCGGCTTCTTCCCGACCGGCGGTTATGTTCCACTCAGCGAGGATCCTGTTCGCTGGCTTGGAAGCATCGTTATGCCGGCCCTGACGCTGGCCGTCATCCAGGTCGGGTTCATTGCGCGCATGACTCGGGCCTCGATGCTGGAGGTTCTGAGCCAGGACTTCATCCGCACCGCCGACGCCAAGGGGCTGACGCGGACCGAGATCATGCTGCGCCACGGACTTCCGAATGCGCTCGTTCCCGTTCTGACGGTTGCCGGGATCGTCGCGGGAGCCCTTCTCGGCGGCGCCGTGATCATCGAGCAGGTCTTCTCCATTCCCGGAGTCGGACGCCTCATCATCGGCGGGATCCTATCGCGCGACTACCCTGTCATTCAGGGGGGGCTGCTGTTCCTGGCCGTGATCTATCTCGGCGTGAATCTTGCCGTCGACATTCTCTATGCCGCCGTTGATCCGAGGGTGCGTCTCGAATGAGTGCTGTCCTGTCAGTTCCGGCGACCGCCAGTCAGAGCCCCACTTGGCACGTTGCGATGCGGCTCCTGCGCAATCGCTCCTTCCTGATCGGGGCGGGGCTCGTGCTTGCGATTGCCCTGATGGCGCTTCTTGCCGATGTGCTGGCACCCTTCGATCCACTGCGCAACAGCTTCCGGACCCGGCTTCGACCCCCAGATGGAACTTACTGGTTTGGGACTGACCATTTCGGCCGGGACATCCTATCACGTGTGCTCTTCGGTGCGCGAATATCCCTCACGATCGGCCTTCTGACAGCGCTCGTGACTGGCATTGCAGGTACGTTCATCGGGGCGACGGCCGGATTCTTCCGGGCGCTGGACAATCCCGTGATGCGCCTCATGGATGCGCTGATGGCATTTCCAGCCATTCTTCTCGCGATCGCGGTCGCGGCAGTCCTCGGCGCGTCGGTGTCGAACGTCATCATCGCCCTGGCGGTTGCGACGACGCCGCATACGGCTCGGATCGTGCGCGCTTCCGTTCTCGTCGTGCGTGAGCAGGAATTCGTCGAAGCCGCGCGGGCGCTCGGTGCGACTGAACTACGGGTGCTTTTCCGGCACGTCCTCCCCAATGCCCTCGGTCCATTGATTGTGCGCCTCACCTATGTGTTCGCCACGGCTATTCTGGCCGAGGCCGCCCTATCGTTCATTGGGGTCGGCCCGCCGCCGCCCGCGCCGTCCTTCGGCAGCATCATCGCACAAGGACGGGATTTCATCGCGGAGGCGCCATGGATCACGATCTTCCCGGGCCTTGCGATCATCGTGTCGGTCCTGGGATTGAACCTCCTCGGCGATGGTCTGCGCGATGTCCTCGATCCGCGGATGAGGACGTAGGATGACGGCGACGGCGCGCCCCGTTCTCGAGGTCAAAGGCCTCACGACGGCACTTGCCGGCGGAAAAATCCCGGTTCTCGAAGACGTCTCCTTCAGCCTCCAGCCCGGAGAGGTCGTTGGCGTGGTTGGCGAATCCGGAAGCGGAAAGAGCATGCTCGCCCTAGCCGTAATGGGCCTTCTCCCAAAGGCGGTTCGCCGCACCGCAGGACAAGTCCTGCTCGATGGCGAGGATCTGGCAAGGGGTGCGCCCGACCGCTGGCGCGAAAGGCGTGGAAGCGACCTCGCCATGATCTTCCAGGAACCGATGACGGCGCTCAATCCGGTCATGCGGGTCGGAGATCAGGTGGCCGAGGTGCTGCGCCGCCGGGGAGCCTCAGTCGCGAAAGCCAGGATAGAGGTGATCGATCTCTTCAGAAATGTCGAGATTCCCTCACCCGAGCAGCGCGTCAAGTCCTACCCACACGAGTTGTCGGGCGGCATGCGGCAAAGGGTCATGATTGCGATTGCGCTCGCGGCGAACCCGAAGGTTCTCATCGCCGATGAACCGACGACCGCGCTCGACGTGACCGTTCAGGCGCAGATCCTCGACCTGTTGCGAAAGCTGCAGAAGGAGAGAGGAGTGTCTCTCGTCTTCATCACGCATGATCTCGGAGTGATCGCGGAAGTCGCCGATCGGGTCCTGGTCCTATATGCCGGGCGCGTCGCAGAGATCGCGCCCGTCAGGAAGATTTTCGACAACCCGCAACATCCCTATACGCGCGCCCTGCTGTCCTCGATTCCGGAGATTGAGGGGCCGCGCGGACGTCTTGTGACCATCGAAGGCGCGGTGCCTTCCGTCGGAGCCATGCCCAAGGGATGCCGCTATGCGCCGCGCTGCCCATTTCGACGCGACATTTGCGAGCAGGAGCCGCCACGGCTCGGCCACGTATCGCCCGATCAGGCCGCGGCTTGCGTGCTGCCGTTCGGCTTCGAGCAGCCGCGGGAAGAGGCCTTGGCATGACGTCCGAAACAATGATCGAAGCGCGTGGCGTGACGAAGATCTTCAACGCCCGATCCGGGCTCTTTAGATCGCTATCCGCCGGCGCGCGTGCGGTAGACCGCATCGACCTCACGGTCCGATCGGGCGAAACCCTCGGCCTTGTCGGCGAATCCGGCTGCGGCAAGTCGACCACGGGCCGCCTGCTGCTTCGCCTGATCGAGCCGACCGCCGGATCCGTGCTCTTCAAAGGACGCGACCTGACGGAGCTGTCGAAGTCCGAGCTGCGGCGCAGCCGCAGCCAGATGCAGATCGTCTTCCAGGACCCCTACGGATCGCTCAATCCACGGATGACGATCGGCGACGCGATCGCCGAGGCTTACGTCATTCACGGCATCGGCGATCACGCCTCCCGGCAGCGTTCAGTCCTGGAGATGTTGGATCTGGTAAGCCTTTCGCGCTCGGCAGCGGCGCGTTATCCGCATGAGTTCTCCGGCGGACAGCGCCAGCGCGTCGGCATTGCCCGCGCCCTTGCGTTGAAGCCGAGTTTCGTCGTCTGCGACGAAGCAGTGTCGGCGCTCGATGTCTCCGTCCAGGCGCAGATCATCAACCTCCTGCAGGACCTGCAGCGCGAGTTGAAGCTGACCTACCTGTTCATCTCGCACAATCTTTCCGTCGTGCGTCATATTTCCGACCGCGTTGCGGTGATGTATCTTGGACGCATCGTGGAGATCGCTGGCGTCGATGCGCTGTTCACGCGTCCGACGCATCCGTACACGCAGGCGCTCCTCTCCGCCATCCCGCGATCCCATCCGGACGAGCCCCGTCAGCGGCATCCATTGACCGGGGATCTGCCGAGTGCGCTCGCCATTCCGAGGGGATGCCGCTTCGCGTCCCGTTGTCCATTCGTGCAGGATCGCTGCCGAACCGCCGACCCGCCGCTTGAACCGATGCCCGATCATCGTCTCGTCGCGTGCCACCGCGCCGCCGACGGCACGATTCCCGTGCGCACCTTGAATTCGTGAGGAAACACGATGCCCCAGCTTTTGATCGTCGAGTGCATGCAGGAAATCTCCTCCTTCAATCCGCTACCGTCCCAGTACGAGAACTTCCATGTCGAACGCGGCGAGGAGCTTTATGCCCAGCGGGGCCTCAACACCGCCATCGGCGGTGCCCTGGCCGTGTTCGAGACCGATGCCGACGTGACGCTCGTTCCGGGCATCGGAGCGCGGGCAGGGAGTGCCGGTCTTCTGTCGGCAGAAGGCTGGCGAAGGCTGTCCTCGGAAATTCTGAACGAGGTCGAGACTCGGATTGCCGGCGTGGACGGGATCTACGTATCGCTGCATGGGGCGATGGGCGCGGACGGCGAGCTCGACCCGGAAGGATATCTCATGACCACAATCCGGGGCATGGCCGGACCCGATATGCCGATCGTGATCTCGCTCGACCTGCACGGAATCCTGACCGATAGGATGCTGCGCCAGATCGACGGATTCGCGATCTATCACACCTATCCCCATGTCGATTTCGCCGATACCGGGCGGCGTGCCGCCGAACTCCTCCTGGAATTGCTCCGCGGCAGCACGAAACCCGTCATCGCCCGTGCGGTCATCCCTGCGCTGGTGCGCGGGGATGAGCTGATCACGCGGACCGGCTGCTACGGCGACCTCATTCGGGAGTGTCAGCGGATCGAGCGAGATGGAACTGCGTTGGCCGCAGGTATCATGATCGGCAACCCATTTACAGACGTGCCAGAGCTCTGCTCTCAGGTTCTGGTGATGACAGACGGGGATGAAGGCGTCGCCCGTCGCGAGGCCGAGCGACTGGCGGAGGAGTTCTGGCCGCAGCGGTTGCGGATGCAGGGCAAGTTGATTTCGCTCGAGCGCGCCATCGCTCAGGCGAGCACGATCGGTAGCCCTGTGGTCTTCACGGATGCGGCCGACGCCACATCATCGGGCGCCACAGGTGACTCCAATGTCATTCTCAAGGCGCTGCGGGACGCAGGATATGCAAAGCGCGTTCTTGCTCAGGTCGTCGATCCTCGGGCGGCTGCTGCAGCTCACAAGGCAGGCGTCGGTGCCACGATCGACGTGACCCTCGGCGGTTTCTACGACGCGCGGCGTTTCGAGCCGATGCCGGTACGGGCCGAGGTTCAGCTTCTGTCGAATGGCCACTCACGGCTCGAGACTATGAAGACAGGTCTCTACGCAGGCCCCACTGCTGGTCTGACCTTCGAAAACTTTACGGTGGTTGTCCTCAGCCGCACGGTCAGCCTGTTCGACCGCGCCATGTACTATTCCAGTGGGCTCGATCCACAGGACTTTGACCTGATCGTCGTCAAGTCACCCCACACGGAGCATCACATGTATGATGGCTGGGTCGAGAAGAACTTCAACATCGACGCGCCGGGCGCAACATCGGCGAATCTGAAGAGCCTCGGGCACACGGTCTGCGCCCGGCCCATGTATCCGCTGGACGAGAACGTCGCATTTACTCCGAGTTCCACCATTTATCGGCGCTAGTGCATCGAGCAGCAAAAGAGCAACATCCATATCCGGTCATGCCCATGAAGATTGAATCGGTCGATTTCTTTTACCTTGCAATGCCTGAAATCACGACGGAGGCGGACGGTAGCCAGGACGCCCTGCTGGTCCGCGTCACAGCAGGCGGGTATAGCGGCTGGGGCGAGTGCGAGGCCTCGCCTCTCGTGTCGATCGCGGGTTTTGTCTGCCCCATGTCCCATGGGGTGTGCCGTCCCGTCGGCGCCTCGGTCCTGGGGCAGACCATCGACTCTCCCGCGGATATAGAGCGCATCGCCGCGGAGGTCGAATACAACAGCATGGATCTGCTGCAGGCTGCGCACACCTTCTCGGGAATCGAGATGGCGCTTTGGGACCTCCTTGGAAAGGTGAGAGGTGAGCCCGTCTGGAAGCTTCTCGGGTATCAAGCTTCCCACAGGAAGACACCTTATGCGTCGCAGCTTTTCGGCGATACTCCGCATGAGACCTACCAGGGCGCGATGAAAGCTCGGAACGATGGCTTCAGAGCCGTCAAGTTCGGCTGGGGTCCGATCGGGCGGGGGCAGGTCGAGAGTGACGAAGAGCATTTCCGGGCGGCGCGCGAAGGGCTTGGACCTGATGGCATCCTCCTTGTCGACGTCGGGCAGATCTGGGGGGAGGATGTGGAGGCGGCTGCAGCAAGACTTCCGGCGCTGGAGGCGGCGGGCGCCGTCTGGCTGGAGGAGCCATTCCATGCCAGTGCCCTTGAGGCCTATGGTGCGCTCGCCCGGCGCAGCGCCAAGGTGAAGATCGCCGGCGGGGAGGGGGCGCACAATGTCTTTATGGCGCGGCATCTCATCGATTATGGCGGCGTCGGCTTCATCCAGATCGATTGTGGTCGCATCGGCGGCATCGGCCCTGCCAAGAAGGTTGCGGATTATGCGGCAGCCCGCGATGTCACGTTCGTGAACCATACTTTCACGTCACACCTCGCCCTCAGTGCATCGCTGCAGCCTTATGCCGGTCTTGCGGACCACACGATCTGCGAGTTCCCGTTTGCACCCAAACCTGTAGCCCGAGAGTTCACGGCCAACGCCTTGCAGCGGGACAAAAACGGAGAGATCGCGGCTCCCGATGCGCCAGGGCTCGGGATCGAGATCGATCTGGAGGGCGTCCGCAAATATCTGCTCGATGTCGAGATCAAGGTATCGGGCCAAACGCTCTATGTGACGCCGGAGCTAACCTAGACTAGGCTTCCGGCGCCGGTCGTCCCGCTGTCGGAAGATCCTCCAGACCGGAAACCGGATATGTCAGGTCTTGCCGACGGTGCGATGTTGCTCGTAGTCTCAGGTCTGCTTTGTGGCTTACGGTTGAAGCGTACCGGTATGCAGAAGCCTCTTCCCCGGCTCCGTTCCCCTATCTGCGCCTCGGCTTCGCTGCAATGGTGGAGCCATCTTCTTCGGCGAGCCTGTGTTGCCGGATGTTTTTCTTGGCGCGGGCTCGATTGTGGCAAGCGCGATCGTCATCATCTCCGAACCCAAGGCCAAGATTCCCAATCTCGAACAAAATCGGGTACGCTTGGCGTTGCAATGGAAGGGAAAGAATAGGCAATGAGCAGCGATAGACGATTTCAAGGGCGCAGGGCCGTCGTGACCGGAGGCGCATCGGGCATTGGCCTTGGCGTTGCCGCAAGGCTCGTGTCCGAAGGGGCGCAGGTGGCGATCTGGGATGTGAGCCAGGACGCGCTTGCGGACGCCCGCAACACGATCGGCGCGGGCATGACAGGCATCAGCGTTGACATCGCAGACCCCGCGGGTGTGCGGGCCGCCCAGGCAGAAACACTCGCTGCTCTCGGCGGCGTCGATATTCTCGTGGCAAGTGCTGGCATCACGGGACCGAACACGACGACCTGGGAGTATCCTGTCGATGCCTGGCGGAAAGTGATCGACATCAACCTCAACGGCCTGTTCTACTGCAACCGCGCCGTCGTTCCGGCGATGCTGGAGGGTGGCTATGGTCGCATCGTGAATGTGGCCTCGATCGCGGGCAAGGAGGGCAACCCCAATGCCTCTGCCTATAGCGCGTCGAAGGCCGCTGTCATTGGTCTTACGAAGTCTCTAGGGAAAGAACTCGCCAAAAACAATATAACAGTGAACTGCGTCACGCCGGCTGCGGTCCGCACGCCTATCTTCGACCAAATGAGTCAGTCCCATATTGACTACATGCTCTCCAAGATCCCCATCGGACGCTTCGGGACGGTGGAGGAGGTGACCGCCCTGATCTGCTGGCTGGCGAGCGAGGAATGCTCGTTCACGACCGGCGGTGTTTTCGATATCTCGGGTGGACGAGCAACCTATTGATGCGGCCTCGTTCTATTCCTTCCGCGGGTCGCCTGGAATCGGGGGGACGGCTTCCTGAACCGGAGGGGAGAGCATATAGCCGCCTCGTCAGACTTATCTCTATGGATCGGGAAAGGTCTGGGTGAGGCGGTTTATGAGAAGCCGGTCTCCCACAAGTGGATCAAGCCGAACCGGTCGCGAGGCGTCACAATCATCCTCATGGGAGGTGTGCAATCCGCAATTGCGGGAACATCCCCACAGTCGATCTGCGCGTCATCAACATTGTTGCGGGTCGTCTCTCTTCCTTGCCTCGGCGTCGGTTTGCGATTGGCCCTGGAAAGATCGCCAACTTAACGAATGTGAGACTGATCCGCAGTAAAGAACAATATGCGTGCCGGGAGACTTTGCCTGCCGGCCCTCATTGTTGGGAAGGTTTATGGCCAAACGATCCGAGCTGCTGAATGCCTACGAACAGATGGTAGCTGCAGAGGAGGAGAAGCACCGTTTGATTCCAGAGCGGCTTGTGACGCTCATTGCGGATAAGCCCTGGATCAAGGCTGTGAGCCAACACACACAAGCCCGCCAAGCCTTTTTGGAAGCAGCGATGGAGTTCTGCCGAGCCGAGAAAGCCAAAGCGCGGAAGACTTGTCGCAAAGCGAATGCAAAGCAGAAACTTAGGGCATATTCTGAAGAACTACATGGACCTCGGGATCGGCTGCCCTCTCCGTGACAAAGTGAGACATCGTTGTCGTCACGCAAGCCCCCTCAAAGCGCTGCAATTGCTAAGCGAGCCTCCTTCTCCATTGAACTCCTTGATCGATGTGGAAGCTTTCAATGCAGGAAACTTCTCATGCACGATGATTGTCCTCAAGTATGTCATCCGCTGAGCTCCGATAATGCATCTAGCCGAGACTGAGAACCAGGTGCGAAAGCAAGGTATTGTTTTGCGTTGAGGGGCTAGAGAGGACTATTTCCTAGGAAGCTCCGGTGTGCAGAAGAAAAAAGAATGTTGCTTCGAGCAAGGCTCTTCAGGGACACCTGTCGCAATGCATCACAGGCGAAGGATACTTTACGATTTGGACGAAAGGGGCGTTTACACATCTGACGGCGTCTGACAATCTTCATGCTTATGCAGTCCTGGCATCGTACTGCGGCACGATCGATGAGGTTTGTCTCCTAATCACGAACGAGAATCCCGCATGTGCGGGCGTTCGCCGAGTGCAGCTTGAATGTCCTCACCTTCGCGCAGGTGATTGTCAGTCGAATCCGGATCGCTTCCATGCTCCTTCTTCTTGCCTCTGTGGTGCTCCCGGTCCTGATTACGGTCGGGATCGGCTTCGTGTGGGCGCGCCTGGGCTACAAGCTGGAATCGCGGGATCTGACAGCCCTTATTTCCGATGTGGCAACGCCCTGCCTGGTCATCGGGACATTCCAGACCTCGCGCCTGTCCTTCGAAGCATTCACGGCCGTTGCAGCCGCCGCCGGAACAGCCATTGTACTCTTCGCCGTCATTGGAGCGTTGCTGCTGTGGAGCACGGGGCTGCGTATCCGGACATTTCTGCCGTCTATTGCTTTCCCGAATGCCGGAAACCTCGGCCTGCCACTCTCACTTTATGCCTTCGGGCCTGAAGGGTTGGGCTACGCCATCGCGTTCTTCTCGATCTCCTCGGTTGCAAATTACACTCTTGGACAGGCCATCGCGGCGGGCCAGGCCAATTGGCGAGGGTTGCTCCGCTTGCCTCTGCTCTATGCCGTGGCGGTCGGCATTGCGCTGTCCTTCTGGGGGATCGAATTGCCGTCGCCGATCGCCAAGACCATTGCGCTGATTGGCAATCTGACGGTTCCCCTGATGCTGTTGATGCTCGGAGCATCCTTGAGCCGCCTGAAAGTGGCCTCCTTCGGCCGCGCTGCTGCGGTTACCGCGTTCCGGATCGGAGGGGGCGCGCTGATCGGAACTCTGGTCGCGATGGTGTTCGACCTGACGGGGAGCATGAAAGCCGTACTGATCCTTCAATCCGCTAATCCCGTTGCGGTCTATAACTACCTCTTCGCGCAGCGCTGGAATAATGAACCCGAGGAGGTAGCAGGCGTGGTCGTGCTGTCTACGATGGTCTCTATCGTGACGATCCCGCTCCTCTTGGTCTGGCTGAACGCTTCGGTCTAGAGCGCTTCCCGGCGAAGCGGATCCGGCCCGCCGTCATTAATGCGGCTCTGGCTCTCGCGTCTCCATGCACCAGATTGATGCCGAGATCCGCAGGAAGTCCCCAGACGTTGTTACGCCTGCATCGCAACCCGAAGACGCGAAGAAGCCATCTCGGCTGCGAGCAGCACAGCGGCGCGGGTCGCTCCGATATTGGCGATGCCGCGTCCTGCGATGTCATAGGCGGTTCCATGCGCTGGGGTGCAGATGGGGAACGGAAAGCCGCCGAGCAGGGTGACACCGCGGTCGAACCCCATGAGCTTCATCGCGATCTGCCCCTGGTCATGGTACATGGTCAGGACGGCATCGAACGCACCATTCTTGGCGCGCAGAAAGACCGTATCCGACGGAAAGGGCCCGTCGGCACTGATATCCAATCGCTTCGCCTCCTCGACGGCAGGCCCGATCACATCGATTTCCTCGCGCCCGAAATTGCCGCCGTCTCCGGCATGTGGGTTCAGGCCGGCGACTGCGATGCGCGGGCGTGCGAACCCAGCCGCGCGCATGGCGGTGTCAGTGAGCTTGAGGCCGCGCAGGACGCGCTCGACTGTCATGAGGCCGGCGACTTCGGATAAGGGCACATGCGATGTGACCCGGGCATTCCACAGATCACCGAGCACGTTAAACTCGCTTGCAGGGCCCGCCATCCCGATCACTTCGGCCGAGAAGCTGATCTCGTCATCGTAGGGTGGGTGGGCAAGACGCATGGCGTTCTTGTTGAACGGAGTGAAGCAGACCGCATCGGCCTGTCCGCTATTGGCCAGAGTCAGGGCCAGCCGGTAATTGGCCAGCGCGAAGCGGCCACCCTCATCAGAAGCGACACCTTGTCTGATCGTGAGGGGATCCAGATGACCGAGATCGATGAAGACCGTCTCTTTCCCAGCCTGGTCCGCTTCTTCCGCCGAAACGGTAAGGACATCCGGCTTGACGCCGGCGATCTCGGCCCCCCGGTCGAAGACTCTTCGATCTCCGATTATGGTGAAGTGCGCAGCTTCACGCACCTCATCAAGAGCCAGTAGCTTTGCGGTGAGTTCCGGGCTGATGCCAGCCGGGTCGCCCATGGCTAGGGCGATTGTGGGCTTTTCTCGTGATGCGCTCTGGGTCATCGTCGGCTTTCCTGCCATTCGTTCACTTCTCTTCCCTATTCGGTCAAAGCCTTCGGTGTCCGGACAGACTTGGGGCGCCGGGCCCAGAGTGCGCCCACGATCGGCATCAGAAGGAATGCGATGCCGAGCGTCACGAGAGACGTCACAAGGGCATTGTCGAAGAAGATTTTCACTGAGCCATTCGAAATCAACATCGCTTGACGGAAGGCATCTTCCGCCTTGTCGCCGATCACCATGGCGAGAACCAATGGGGCAATAGGATAGTCCAATTTCTTGAACAGGTATCCCAGGATGCCGAAGCCCATCATCAGCATGACATCGAGATATGAGTTCGACACCGAATAGGCACCGACCGTGATGATGATGAAGATCAATGGAGCGATGATGAAGAACGGTACACGCATCATGGCCGCGAAGACAGGCACGGTGAGGAGTACGAGGACAAGGGCCACGACATTGCCGAGATACATGCTCGCGATCAGTCCCCAGACGAAATCCTTCTGCTCCACGAACAGCATGGGACCTGGATTAAGGCCCCAGATCATGAGCCCGCCCATCATGACAGCGGCTGTCGCCGATCCGGGAATGCCGAGCGAAAGCATTGGGAGGAGAGCGCTCGTGCCGGCAGCGTGATCGGCTGTTTCAGGAGCGATGATCCCGTCCTGCTCGCCGCGGCCGAAATTCTCCTTACGTGGCGAGAAACGCTTGGCGATGGCATAACTCATAAAGGATGCCGCCGTGGGACCGCCGGGCGTGATCCCCATCCAGCAGCCGATGGCGGCGCTGCGCAGGAGGACCCAGCCGTGACGGGGAAGACTCGCGATGGTCCGAAACACCTCGCGCCACTCGATCTTCGAATTGACGCTCCTGATGGTGGCGGACTCGTCTTCGACGGCAAGGAGAAGCTCGCCGATGCCGAACAGGCCCATCACGGCTACGACGAAACTCACACCTTTGACGAGCTCGTCAACGCCCATGGTGAGTCGGACGCTGCCCGATACCGTATCGATCCCCACTGCGGCCAGGGCAAAGCCGATCGACAATGAAACCAGCGTCTTCGTCGGTGTTGCGCCGCCCATGCCGATGAAGCTCGAGAAGGCGAGGAAGTAGACACCGAAATACTCAGCGGGGCCGAACTGGAGGGCGACACTGGCAACCCAGCTCGCCAGAAGTGTGATCAGGATCACGCCCACCAGCGCGCCGAACGCCGCCGAGCCGAAGGCCGTGGCGAGGGCCGTCGTCGGGCGTCCGTCCCGTGCCATGGGGTATCCGTCCAGGGTCGTCGCGACGGAGGAGGGCTCCCCTGGAATGTTGAAGAGAATCGAGGTGACGGAGCCACCGAACAGTGCGCCCCAATACATGCTGGAGAGCAGGATAATGGCCGAGACCGGCTCCATGCCGAAGGTGAGTGGCAGGAGGAGGGAAACTCCATTCGGAGCGCCTAGTCCCGGCAGGACTCCTACCAGAATGCCGAGCAGCACCCCAACCAGCATCAGGCCGATATGGTAGAACGACAGGGCAATCCCGAAGCCATGGAGCAGTTCTGATACGTTTTCCACGCGAGATCTCCCTAAAAGCCAAGTACGCTGCCGAGCCAACCGCGCGGCAATGGAACCTGGAAGGTCTGCTCAAAGAGGAAGTACAGCGTGAGGATGGTTACTGCGGCAGCGCTGCCGGTGCGCCACCACGCCAGTCCATGCTGGATCATCAGCATCCAGAACAGGTATCCTGCGCAGGCCACATAGATGCCAACGACGGGAATGACGGCCACGAAGACGACAGCCGGCAGAAACAGGCCCGCCAGTCTTCGCAATTCGGTCATTCCCACGATCGCGTGGTTCGGGCCAGCCAAGCCTTTGATGAGATTGAAGAGGCTGCCACCCAGAATAAGGACGCCGGCGATGAGTGGGAAGGTACCCGATCCTACCCCTCCTTCGGACCAGCCGCTCCCGACGGCAATGCTGGATGTGATGACGGCAAGACCAAAGGCTCCGGTCAGGAGCGCAGTCGCGGCCTCTAAGCTGCGGCGATGAATCATGCTTGCTCCTCGAATGAAAGAGATAGCTGCGGCGGAGGCCCGCCGCAGCATTCACACGTTCAGTTCGAGACGAGCCAGCCCTGTTCGATAGCAACCTTGCGGTTCTGCTCAAGGTCCTGCTCGTTCAGCTTCTTGAATGCATCCCCAGTGATGAACTCACTCGTCTGCGAGGTGCGCTCGATGTACTCTTTCCATTCGGGCGTGGCCTGAACCTTCTTCAGAAGGTCGACATAGTATGCGACCTGGTCTGGCGTCACGCCGGCTGGGAGCCATACCGTCCGGGGCTGCGAGTATTGCGGCACGTTGATACCGCTTTCAACACAGGTTGAAATGTCCTGCCACCCCTCCGTGCTCGTGACCTTGGGACCCTCAGGGAGACGCTTGGTGTTGAAGACGCAGAGTGGTCTTTGCGTGCTGCCGCGCCACTGCCCGATGCTCTCGGAGGGATTGTTGACGTGAGAGGTGATGTGGCCGCCAGCAAGCTGGACTGCGGCCTCGCCTCCGCTCTTGAAGGGGATGTAGGTGATCTTGACGTTTGCCGCTTTCTCGATGAGCCGGGTCAGCGTCTCGTCCGTGTCCTTCGATTGCGCTCCACCCATCTTGAAGTCGCCAGTCTTGGCAGCCTCGATGTAATCCTTCGCAGTCTTATAAGGCGAATCCTGCTTCACCCAGAGCAGGAATTCATCCGACGCGACGGCGGCGATCGGCGTGAGATCTGTATGCTTGAATGCGACTTTCGACACCAGCGGCTGATTCCAGGCGTTGGATGTGCCGAAAATCACCTTGTAGGGGTCGCCTGCCTGCGACTTGCCGTAGACGTAGCCTTCCGCGCCGCTGCCACCGCCCTTGTTCGAGACAATGATCGACTGATCGATCAGGTTGTGCTTGGAGATGATGCTCTGAACCGTGCGGGCCAGGTTGTCGGTGCCGCCGCCGGGACCGGCAGTAGCGATGAACTCGATCGATTTTGTAGGCTTCCACTCAGCCTGCGCTGCGCTCGCGCCGAGAAGCGCTATTGCAGTGCTGGCGAGCGTTGTCGCGACTCTCCATGAAACGGACATTCCTCACTCCTTGGGTTTCCTCGGTATTGTTGCCCATGCCGTCTTGAATGCGGCATTATCTTCAGGCCACCTTCTCGCGGGCGGCTGAAAGATCGGTACAGACCACGGCACCTTCATTCTGAAGGCTGGCGATCTCATTCTCTGAGAATCCGGCTTGCTCCAGGATCGCGCGTGTGTCTTCACCGTAGACTGGCGCACCTTTGCGCACGTCACCGGGTGTATTCGAGAATTTGACTGGCAGGCCCAGCGTCTTGACGCTGCCGAGAGTCGAATGCTGGACCTCGACAAGCATCTTGCGGGCGCTCGTCTGGGGATCGCTCAGGGCCTGCAACATGTCGAGGACAGGTCCGCACGGCACTCCCTTCTCGTCCAGAATGTCGAGCCAGTATGCCGCCGGCTTTGTGCGGAAGCGGCGGGCGAGCTCTGTCTCGAGTTCAGGGAGGTGACCCATGCGGTCGGCGCCTGTCCGGAACCGGGGATCATCAGCAAGCTCGGGGGCGCCGATGGCGTCGAGCGTGCGCAACCAGTTCCGCTGGTTCGCGCCTCCGACCACGATCCAGCCGTCGTCGGCTTCAAAGGCTTGATAGGGCGCATTGAGAGGATGCGCCGAACCCAGAGCCTTAGGGGCGACGCCCGTCGCCAGTGCGATCGCCGATTGCCAATAGGTCTGAACCAAGGCGGCTTCGAAGAGGGAGGTCTCGACCCATTGCCCTTCGCCCGTCTTGAGGCGGTGCGTGTAGGCTGCGAGGATCCCCATGGCTGCAAGGAGGCCCGCTGTAATGTCCGAGAGCGGCGGTCCGCATTTGGCAGGTGGCCCGCCTGGTTCGCCCGTGAAGCTCATAATTCCGCTCATGGCCTGGGCTACGAGATCGAAGCCGCGCCGATCCTTGTAGGGGCCAGTCCGGCCGAAGCCGGAAAGGGAGCAATAGATGAGGCCAGGGTTCTCTTTCTTCAGGTCCTCATAACCGAAGCCGAGGCGCTCCATCACGCCCGGTCCAAAATTCTCGACGAGTACGTCGGCGCCTTGCACGAGCTGGCGCAGGACCTTCTTGCCGCCGTCCGTTTTGAGGTCGAGAACGATGCCGCGCTTGTTGCGGTTCATCATCATATAGGCGGCGGATTCATCACCGATCTTCGGAGGCAGCATGCGCCGCGTGTCATCGCCATCGGGCGACTTCTCGATCTTGATCACGTCGGCGCCCATATCGGCGAGCATGAGCGTACAGGTCGGCCCCGCCATGACATGCGTCAGATCGATGACCTTCATTCCCTTCAGTGGACCCATCATATCCTCGTCTTTAACCTGTGACGTGGTTTTCGGCGGTGCAGCCCGCGCTGCTGTCATCCGGCCCGGCGGCGCTCATACAGATCGTTGAACTGTTCGCGCAGAACGTTCTTCTGAACCTTGCCCATCGTGTTGCGCGGCAGCTCACTGACGAAAATTACGCGTTTGGGCTGCTTGAACTTGGCGAGGGTGTCACGCACGCTCGCCAGGATCTTTTCCTCTGTTAGCGAGGCACTTGCCTCAGGCACGACGATTGCCGTCACCCCTTCGCCGAAATCAGGGTGGGGCACGCCAATGACCGCCGATTCCTGCACGCCTTCGATCGCGTCGATGGCGAGCTCGATCTCCTTCGGGTAGACGTTGAAGCCGCCTGTGATGATGAGATCCTTGCCGCGTCCGACGATATGGACATAGCCACGTTCATCGATCTTCCCGACGTCGCCGGTGATGAAGAAACCGTCGGAGCGAAACTCGGCGGCGGTCTTTTCCGGCATGCGCCAGTAGCCCTTGAAGACGTTCGGTCCCCGAACCTCGATCATCCCGATTTCCCCGGTGCCGAGCTGGCTGCCGGTTTCCGGATCGGCAATGCGCAGCTCGACGTCGGGCAGGGGAAAGCCGACCGTTCCGGCGATCCTATCCCCGTTATAGGGATTCGACGTGTTCATGCCCGTTTCGGTCATCCCATAACGCTCAAGGATCGCGTGACCCGTGCGCGTCGCGAATTCATCGTGGGTCGACGCCAGGAGCGGAGCCGATCCCGAGATGAAGAGGCGCATATGTGCTACGCGTTCGCGCGTGAATTCCGGGTGCTCCAGAAGGCGGGTGTAGAAGGTCGGAACGCCCATCATCACCGTCGCCTGCGGCAGCAGCCGGATCGCCTCGTCAGCATCGAATTTCGGCAGGAAGAGCATCGAGGCATGCGCGGCAAGCACCACGTTGGTCGCAACGAACAAGCCGTGGGTATGATAGATCGGCAGAGCATGGAGAAGCACGTCGCCTGCCGTAAAGCGCCAATAATCGACCAGGGTCAGCGCATTCGACATCAAGTTGCGGTGGGTCATCATGGCGCCCTTGGAGCGCCCGGTCGTGCCGGAGGTGTAAAGGATCGCAGCAAGGTCGTCCGGACCGGCGGGATGATCCTCGAATGTCTCGGATCGGCCGGACGCCAGCTCCATGAGGCTTCCATCGCCAGCCGTTCCGAGGGTTTCGGCCCGGCCGCCGACCTTGGCGGCCAGAATCGAGATCTCGGCTCGGGCGGAGGGCCGGCAGACGACCAGCCGGGGCTCGGCATCGCCGACGAAATAATCGACCTCGCTGGCGGTGTAGGCCGTATTCAGCGGCAGATACACAGCGCCGGCCCGCACGCATGCCACGTAAAGAGCGAGCGCCTCGGGGGATTTGTCGATCTGAACGGCAACGCGATCGCCAGGCGTCACCCCGCAGGCGCGCAAGGCATGGGCAATACGCGCGGTCAGCGCGAAGAAACGCCGATAGGTGTACGTGCTGCCGTCCGGCGTTTCCAGAAAGACCTTGTCGTCAGCTTCTGAGGGGACTTGGAAGAGCGGAAGCAACGTCGTTGTCATGGGCGAATGACTCTATTGATGTCGGCTGGTGCCGGGCAGAGAATGGATGGGGAAACTTCATTCCCCTTTGAAGTTCGGAGAGCGCTTGTTGAGGAACGCATCGATTCCCTCACGGAAATCTTGGCTCATGTAGCACTTGAGGATCAGATCCTCGCCCTCGTCCGGGAGAAGGGCCGGCCGCAGTCGGCGCAAGGCCTCCTTGCAGGATTGGAGGGTGAGCGGAGCGTGACCTGCTATTGTGCGGGCCAGTTCCTCGGCGCGGGACAGCAGGGCGTCCGCATCATTGACCACTTCGCTGACCAGGCCGATCTGCAGTGCCTCGGGAGCCTCGATCAAACGCGCCGTGAAGATCATTTCCTTCAGGCGGGCCGGGCCGATGAGGGCAGCAAACCGGCTGTAGTTGGACATGGAGAGACAGTTACCGAGCGTGCGGGCAATCGGCAGGCCGAAGCGCGCATTGCCGGCGGCGATGCGCAGATCGCAGCAGCCGGCGATCCCGGCTCCGCCGCCCGTGCAGGCGCCGGCGATGGCCGCGATCGTCGGGACGCGGCAGGTCTCAAGAGTGCCAAGCACGCGATCGATGCGCCGCTCATAGCCGAGAGCATCCTCAGGGCTGTCGAAGGCGCGGAACTGCGAAATATCCGTACCTGCCGCAAAGGCCTTGCCTCCGGCTCCGGTGAGCACCATGGCTCGGATCGAGCGATCCTCGTTGACGGAGGAGCAGATCTCCGCAAGGCGCTCGTACATCCCGAAGGTGAAAGCGTTGCGGGCCTGAGGTCTGTTGAAGGTGACGAAGGCGATACCGTCCCGCTGTTCGTACAGGATCTCGTCAGTCGGCGTGGTGGTCATATCCATCGGAAGCCTCGGTCCGGTCGTTGTTTCCCCAGCCATCGTTGATGCCGGAGCACTCTCGTTCAGATCGTTCTCGCGGTGCTAACCTAGCGGCAGTCGAAAAAGTGAATGCAAAAATTCTCAAATGCAAGATATTTATTTTCGATATTTAGCCGTATATGGGATAAATGAATGCAATTTAGGGTCGGCCTGACAGTTTCAGATCTGACAACGGCCCCAGATGCAGGGCTATGCGCAAGGACGAGCCACCATGCTGCATGAGGAGGTTGTCTCCCGTGTCCGGCACATGCTGATCGAGGGTGAGATTCCACCCGGGGCGCGTGTGCCTGAGCGGGAGTTGTGTCTCGCCCTCGAGATCTCGCGGACGCCGTTGCGCGAGGCGCTGAAGGTCCTTGCGGCGGAAGGATATGTTGTTCTGCTGCCCAACCGGGGCGCGCGAGCGGCCAAGCTGACGCAGAAGGATCTCCAGGATCTGTTCGAGGTATGCGAGAGCTTGGAGGCGACGGCCGGAGAGCTCGCCTGCCAACGCATCACCGATGAAGAAGTCCGGCAGATTGCCGCCTGGCATGACGAAATGGTCGTCCACTACAGCAACAGGGATCTGCCGCAATATTATCGCTGCAATCGATTGATTCATGAGGCAATCGTCGATGCCGCCGACAATGCAGTACTGGGATCGCTTTACGAATCCGTAACATCGCGTATTCGCCGAGCGCGCTTCGTGGCTCCCATGCCTGCCAATCACTGGAAACTGGCCGTGCACGAACACGAGGCGATTTTGAACGCTCTACAGCGACGGGATGGACCGGGGCTTTCGCACATCCTTCGCCGACATTTGCATCACAAGCGTCAGGAAGTTGAACGCGCCGGCTTCATCGAGAGCGAGCAGCCGGACGAGACGGCACGCAGGCAGTCGCGACGGGCAGCCGCCAGCTAGAGAATACCGATGTTGCCAGCGTCGCGACAGGAAAGAGAGGGAGCAAGATGCCGATTTATGAACTGAATGGTGAAGGACCAGTTTTGCCCGACGCGGACCGATGCTGGATCGCTCCTGACGCTCATGTCATTGGACGAGTTCGTCTCGGGCAGGACGTCGGGGTTTGGTTCGGCGCCGTCATCCGGGCGGATAATGACACAATCATCATTGGTGATCGCACGAATATCCAGGAAGGAGCGATGCTGCACGTCGATGAAGGGTTCCCCATGACCATCGGCGAGGACGTCACCATCGGCCACCATGCCATCGTTCATGGCTGCACGATCGGGGCCAACTCTCTGATCGGCATGGGAGCGACCGTTCTGAACGGCGCGCGTATCGGAAGAAACTGTCTCGTCGGCGCGAATGCGCTGATCACCGAGGGCAAAGAGTTCCCCGACAACTCCCTCATTGTCGGTGCGCCGGCGAAAGCGGTACGAACTTTGGATGCCGAGGCAACGGAAAGGTTGCGGGCTTCGGCGATCGGATACGTGGCAAACTGGCGGCGTTTCGCAACAGGTTTAAAGCGGATCGACTGAGTGATCATCCACCGCTCTCCGCGTCCCGAGCAACCCGGACGGTCGAAGCAGAGCCTCGTCGGGCTGTCCTGATTCCCACATCTTGCAACCGGCACTGATACAAGACACGTTTGCAGCCTAGATTTAGAATCGAGCGCAGCTCTCCCTCGACGTAGATGCGCGCGGCGCCGATAGTGAAAGGAACGAGGAAGTGAGTCACGCCCCAGAAGTCAAGTCTCGCGTCGGCGTCATCGGTGTCGGGTTGATGGGACACGGCATCGCCCGCAATATTCAGCGGGCCGGCTGGCCTATTGCTTTTCTCGATCATCCCGGCAATCAGCCCGTCGATGATTTGCTCGGTGGCGGTGCCGTGTCCTTCGGCACCTGTTCCGATGTCGCGGCCAATTCCGACGTCATCATTATCTGTGTCACCGGCACTCCACAGGTCGAAGACGTTCTCTTCCGAGATGATGGGGTTCTTAGAGGGCTGCGCCCCGGATCCGTGATTATCGACTGCTCGACGGCAATCCCCGAATCCACCAAAAAGATCGCGGCGGCCGTCACGACCGCCGGAGGTCGCTTCCTCGACGCACCGATGACGAGAACACCGAAGGAAGCTGCAGAAGGGCGCCTGAACCTGATCGTCGGAGGTGACAGGGACCTGTTCGAGACGCTCCTTCCTCTCATGCGCAGTTATGCCGAGAATATCACCTATGCTGGCGCTGTCGGCGCAGGCCATACGCTCAAGCTCTTGCACAATTTTGTGTCGCTCGGCTTCTCGGCTGTTCTGGCCGAGGCGGCGGCCTGTTCCACGAAAGCAGGCGTCGACCCGGACGTGCTGGTCGAAGTTCTCGGAAAAGGGGGAGGGGCCGGGGTCGTGTTCGAGCGTCTCAAGCCATTCATTCTCGCGCATGACGCTTCCAGCTTCCGCTTCAGTATCGCCAATGCCCGGAAGGACATCGGCTATTACGTCGAGATGACCCGTGACGTGTCGGCTGAGAACGGCGCTGCCGCCGCCATCCTGCAGATCTATGACGGGGCGTACAATGCTGGGCACGAGCAAGCGGCCGTTCCTGAACTGATCACCGTTCTTTCAAGGAATACGTGATCGTCTCGCCCCTGCCTGTCTTCGAGGGTGCCTGCAGTTGAACGGGCCATGCCTCTAGAGCCGAATCTACGACGTGGAATCGGCTCTCCTGTTTGAAATGCCGCATTCTGCAGCGAACCGGATCCACCTCGCCGAAGACGGCTCTAATGGCGGATTTGCTCAGGCTGTCGGGGAGGCTTGCGGACGCGCGGATGCTCGCAGTCGGAGTGACGGTCGACGGGTCCAGCTGGCTCTGAATGGAGGAGAGGCCAGTGCGGCCGGCCTCTCCCTGTGTCCTTAGGCCTTCCGATCAAGCGGAGGCGTATCGCCCGTGCCGAGGTCCCAATACAACCCTGCCATCACGGCTAGCCCCTCGCGGGCAATCGCCACGGGCAGATGCTCGTTGGGCGCATGCTGTGAGCAGCCGGGATAGGAGTGCGGCACCCAGATCGTCCGCAGGTTCAAGATCTCGGAGAAGATGTCGTTCGGCAGAGATCCACCGAGATTGGGCAGGAGCGCAGGCTTCTTGCCGGTTGTCTTGGCAAGAGAGCTGAGCGCCCAGGTGACCCAAGGATCCTCGGGATCAAGGCGCGTCGCATGGAAGATCTCGTCGCGGCTCTTGGCCACTTGAACCATTGGGAAGCCATGGCGGTCGAGATGGCGGCGCAGGGCCGGCAGAACCTCATCCGGGTTGACGCCGACCACGAAACGCAGCTGGCAGCGTGCCCATGCGCTTGGCGGCACCGCATTGACCGGGGTTTCGGGAACGCCGGATTTCATGGCGAGCACATCGAACGAACACCAGCCGAAAACCTGCTCCGCAGGCGTCAGACCCGGCTCGCCCCAGTCCGGATCAATGGTGGGGCCATCGGGACCGCCATCCACTTCGCAATCGGCAAGCGCCCGGCGGACCGCTGCGGGAAGCTCCTTGGGAACCCATTCATGGATCCGGATCTGTCCCGTCGGGGAGGCGATGCTGGCGATGGCGTGCGCGAGCTGGATGGCAGGATCCGAGAGAAGGCCTCCCCAGTTGCCGGAATGGTGCCCGCCGTCGCGGGCGTTGATCGTCATGTCGAAGGTGACCCCGCCGCGCGAGCCGAGAAAGATCGTCGGCCGTTCCGCGTTCAGGCGCGGACCGTCGGAGGCGATGAGCATATCGGCCTTCAACAGATCCTTTTGCTCCTCGCATAGATCCCGCAGGCCGGGGGAGCCCATCTCCTCGCCCATCTCGATCAGATACTTGGCGTTGAAACCGAGTTTGCCGCGGGTTTCCAGCACGGCTTTGAGACCAGCGATGTTGATGACGTGTTGACCCTTGTTGTCGACCACGCCGCGGCCATACCAGCGATCGCCGACTTCCGTCAGGGCCCAGGGCGACAGACCCTCGTTCCAGTCCTTATCGAGACCGCGGATCACGTCGCCATGGCCATAACCGAGAACCGTCGGCAGGGAAGGATCCTCGATGCGCTCGGCATAAAGAAACGGCCCCTTCGCCCGGGGATGGTGGAGGGTCCTGCAATTGAAGCCGAGGCCCTCGAGCAGAGGGCGCATCTCCGTCTCGATATAGTCCGTGAGCGTATCGGCGCGTTCCGGGTTCTGGCTTTCCGTCGGCATAGCGACGAGGCGCGCCAAATCGGTCTTCAAGGCACCTGAGTCGAAATAGTCCTCAGCCTTTCTGATGGCTGTCTCGCGGGTCATCGGGCTGTTTCCCTTTTTTCAATGTGAGTGGCGAGGTTGCGGGTTGGCGGGGCGCCCGGTCCGGGATCATGGAGGTGACAGGCGACCGCATCCCGCTCGAACCGAACAAGGCGCGGCTCTGCGGTGCTGCATTGGGGCAGCCGCGCAGGGCAGCGGGGATGGAAGGAGCATCCGGATGGTGGGTTGAGGGGATCCGGGAACGCGAGGCCAAGCCCGGTTTCGGGGATTCCCTGGCCAGGATCGGGCGTTAGGACGGACGCGAGGAGAGCCTTGGTATAGGGATGACGCGGTGCTCTGAAGAGGGTTTCCGTTTCCGCCAGTTCGACGATACGGCCGAGATACATGACCGCTACGCGAGTCGCGATGTGCTCGACGACGGCGAGGTTGTGGCTGATGAACACGTAGGTCAGGCCGAGTTCCCTACGGAGGTCCATGAGAAGGTTGAGAATCTGCGATTGAACCGAAACGTCGAGGGCTGAAGTCGGCTCGTCGCAGACGACGAGTTCCGGGTTCATGACAAGCGCCCGCGCAATGGCAACGCGCTGACGCTGTCCGCCCGAAAGCTCGCGGGGATAGCGATCGGCGAAGCGCTGCGGAAGGCCGACCTTGTCGAGAATCTCCAACGCTCGCTTGCGCCGTTCTGCCGCGGTGCCGATGCCGTGGACTTCCAGCGGCAGGGCCACGATGGAGGCAATCGTACGGCGCGGATTGAGCGAGGAATAGGGATCCTGAAAGACAGGCTGAACGCGGCGTGCCATTCCCTTGCGGCCAAGCGAGCGGATATCCGTTCCGTCGAGAGTGATGCCTCCGCCGGTTGGGGGCAGCAATCCGAGCAGCATGCGGGCGAGCGTAGACTTGCCGCAGCCGGACTCGCCCACGATCCCGAGCACTTCGCCTTTGCGGATATCGAGGCTGATGCCGTTGACGGCATGCAGGGTCCGCGGAGCCTTGAACAGGCCTTGACCGACTTCGAAGGACCGGGTGAGGTCCCGAGCTTCAAGGAGCGCGGTCATGCTGCGTTCTCCAGGATGCAACGCCATTGATGACCGTCCGCCGCTTCGTTGAGGGGCGGCGCCACGGCGCAGATGTCACGGGCATGGCTGCAACGATCGCGGAAGCTGCAGCCGCGGATCTCCCCGACGAGAGACGGGACGACGCCCGGAATGACGCCGAGCTTCCCACCGCGAACCGTGCGGCCTGGTACGGGGATGCAATCGATCAGCCCTCTCGTATAGGGATGCTTCGGATTGGCGAAGAGGGAGGCCGTGGGGCCTTCCTCGACGATCTGTCCCGCATACATGACGGCCACCCGGTCGGCGATGCGCGCCACGATGCCAAGGTCATGGGTAATGAGCACCATCGCGATGCCGAGCTCGCGCTGCAGCTCGGCTAGGAGGTGCAGAATCTGCGCCTGGATCGTCACGTCGAGAGCCGTCGTCGGCTCGTCCGCGATCAGCAGGTCCGGCCCGCACATCAAGGCCATGGCGATCATGATGCGCTGCCGCAAGCCGCCGGAGAGCTGGTGGGGATACTGGCCGAGACGCTGTGCGGCTGACGCGATGCCCACCTTGCCGAGCAGATGAATGGCCCGTTCCCGCGCCTCCGCTTCGCTCGCGTTGCGATGCTGGCGGTAGGCTTCCACGAGCTGATTGCCGATCGTGTAGGCCGGGTTCAGCGCCGTCATCGGCTCCTGGAAAATCATCGCCATGCGGTTGCCTCGCAGGGCATTGATGCGCTTTCGGCTGGCCTTGCCGAGATCCTCGCCCGCGAAGGCAATGCGCCGAGCGCGGCGGGTGGCCGCTTTGGGCAGAAGATCCATGATGGCAAGCGACGTCATGGACTTGCCGCAGCCGGACTCACCCACGAGGCAGAGCGTCTCGCCGCGCTTCACGGAAAAGGAGATGTCGCGCACCGCGTGGAGAGCGCCTCGGGGTGTGGCGATGTCGACGCTCAGGCCGTCGACCTCAAGGATAACGTCACTCATCGCTCACGCCCGTCCTTCCGGCGAAATCACATCGCGCAGGCCGTCTCCGGCCAGGTTGATGGCGAAGATCAGCAGCGCCAGCGCTGATCCCGGAATGGCGATGAGCCAGAACGAGAAGAACATGTAAGCCTTCGCCTCGGCGATCATGAGGCCCCAGGAGGGCAGGGGAGGTTGCACCCCGAGGCCGAGGAAGGAGAGCGCGGCCTCGAGCAGGATCGCGCTCGCCGCCTCGAGCGTGGCGATGACGATGAGATGCGGCGCGATGTTGGGCAGAACCTCCCGAAGGATGATGCGCGTGGTCGAGGCTCCAGCCGCCTCGGCGGCGGCGACGTAGTCGAGAGAGCGGACCTGTTGGGTCGCGCTGCGCATCACCACGGCGAAACGGTCCCATTTGAGGAAGCCCAGCACCAGGATGACGATCCATAGGGAGCCGCCCACCATAGCCACGACGGCGAGCGCCACGAGGATCACCGGCATCGAAAGGCGGGTCGTCACGACGAAGGTCATCAGGAGGTCGATCTTGCCGCCGAAATAGCCGGCAGCCAGTCCCATCGCCGTGCCGATGATGCCGGAGATGAAAACGACGCTGACGCCGATCAGCAGGGAGATGCGCGCGCCGTAGAGTACGCGGGACAGGTAGTCGCGACCGAGCTGATCTGTGCCGAGCGGATGCAGCCAGGATCCCTTGGCGTACCAGACCGGCGGCACGTTGCGAAGCGCGAGGTTCTGCGCATAGGGATCATGCGGGGCGATCAGGGGCGCAAGCAGAGCGAGAGCCACAATGACGGCGAGAATGCCAACCCCGATGACGAAGGCCTTCTGGCCCAGGAAGCGGCGCACGAGCCGCATGCCGGGCGAGGGCTCCGCCACAGTAGGGATGGAGAGAGCGGTATCAGTCATGTCAGGCCACCCGGATGCGCGGATCGAGCCACGCGTTGGCAATGTCGGAGGCAAGCGTCAGGAGCACATAGAGAACCGAGAGCAGCAGGACGACGACCTGCATCACAGGGAAATCCTTGTAGGTGATGCTCTGATAGGCCAGGTAGCCGAGGCCATCGAGGGCAAAGATCGTCTCGATGACAACGGACCCGCCGAGCAGGAAGCCGAGCTGCACGGCTGTGAGCGCCACGACCGGAACGACGGCGTTGCGCAGAGCGTGCTTGAAGATGACCTTGTGGGCGGGGAGGCCCTTGGCGCGGGCTGTTCGGATGTAATCCGACGACAGAACCTCGATCATTCCGGCGCGGATGAGACGCATGAAGGCCGGGGCGACGTAATAGCCCAGAGCGATCGTGGGCATGATGAAATGAAGCCATGTGCCGGAGCCTGAGACGGGCAGCCACCGCAGCGTGATGGAGAAGATCATCACCAGAATCAGGGCGAAGAAAAAGTTCGGAAGGGCCTGACCAACAACGGCGATGGCCAGCGCCGTACGGTCGATCCAGCTGTTCGCATAGACGGCGGCCAGCACACCGAGGGGAATGGAGATCAGGAGCGCGAAGCCGAGCGACATGAAACCGAGAATGAGAGTCGTGGGCAGCTTGTCGAGAACGAGCTTGCTCACCTCTGTCTTGAAATAAAGAGAGGTGCCGAAATCGCCCCTGAGCGTCTGCCAGAGCCAATCGAAGTATTGCACGATCAGGGGCCGGTCGAGGCCATAGGTTTTGCGAATGATGTCGAGGTCGGCCTTCTGTGCGCCTTCGCCCGCGATCGCTATCGCGATATCGCCCGAAAGGCGCAGAAGAAAGAAGGCAATGGCCGAGACCGCCAGCGCGACCAGGAGCGCCAAGCCCAACCGTTTGAGAATATAGCCGATCACGGCGTTCTCCGTCTTGGCCCCGAAACGGGCCGATCTGCCTGTAAGACCGCAGCAGCGGCATTTGGGCTTACAGGCAGGCTGCTCAAGCCAAGGATCGCGGGCACGCCGGCTGTCATGACGGCGTGCCCTTGTTCCCGATGGCGGACTGCTCTGCCCGAGGCTTCAGCCTACTTCCAGCCCATTTCCCAGAAGCGAGGCATCTCATCCGGATAGGCTTTGAAGTTCAGATCCGCCGAGGTGACGTAATAGACCGGCAGCGAGTACAGCGGCACGGCATAGGCCTTGTCGGCAATGATCTTCAGCGCGCCCTTGTAGGCTTCCTTGCGGACATTCGGGTCGACCGAGGTGTCGCCTTTCGTCAGCAGGTCGCGCACCTGCGGATCGCGGGTGATGTCCTCAGACCGGAACGAGAAGTAGTTCGGCGTCGCGGCTGAGACGTCGTTGACCGAGAACGATCCCCAGGTCTGGTGCGTCAGCATCGCCCTGTTGCCGGCGACCATCTCGCGCATGGCCGCATATTGCAGGAAGCGCAGGTTGGTCTTGATGCCGACCGCCTGCAGATAGCCGATCAGGGCCTCCGTCTGATTGCGCTCGCGATAGGCCACGATGTCGAGCTCGAGGCCGTTGGGATAGCCGGCCTCGGCAAGAAGCTGCTTTGCCTTGGCAGGGTCGTACGGGTAGCGCGCGGCGCCTTCGTCCGTGCAGCCGAACTGGGTGGGGAAGCAGATGGTATTGATCACGCGCGAGCCCGCACCGACGATCGACTTCACCATGCTTTCACGGTCGATGGCGTGGATGATGGCCTTGCGCACGCGCTCGTCCTTCAGGGCCGGAGCCGGCGTGCCCTCGAGAGTGTTCATCTGCATGAACACGATGCGCATGGTCTCACCGGAGACGACCTGAAGGGTCGGGACGGTTTCCAGCTGCTCGGCCTGGTCCTTCGGCACGCTCATGATGAAGTCGAGGCCATTGGAGAGGACCTCCGCCATCTGGGTCTGACGGTCCGGGATGAACCGGATCTCGACCTTGGCGATCTTCGGCTGCGCTTTCGGCGAGTCCTTGAAGTAGTCGTTATTCTTCTCGAGCGTGATGGATTTTCCGGGGACGTAGTTCGTCACCTTGTAGGGACCTGTCCCGACGGGCTTCTCGTTCTGCCCCTTCGGTCCGACCTTCTCGTAATACTCGTTCGGGTGGATGACGACCGGGCCCGCGAGATATTCGATGGCGGCCGGGAAGACCTGCTTGGTCGTGACCCGGACCTTGTACTTGTCCAGCTTCTCGGCCTTCTCGATCCAGCTCACGTTGTTCTGCGTGACGACCTTATTCTCAGGCTTGGAGATGAAGTTAAGGGTGTAGACCACGTCGTCCGCGTCGAACTCCTCGCCATTGTGAAACTTCACGCCTTGGCGCAGATCGAACTCGATGGTGCGGTCATCGATCTGCCGCCAGGCGGTCGCGAGTTGGCCCTTGTACTCGTTTGTGTTGGGGTCGCGGTAGACGAGTGTGTCCCAGACATGCTGACCGATGATGACGCCAATGCGGACGTTGTTGAAGAAGGGGTCAACGCTTTCGGGAGCCTGATCGTAGGCAACGCGGACCGTGTTGTCGGTTTTGCCCGCGAGGGCTCCACCAGTCAGCGCACCGGACAATATTGCGGTCGATGCAAGGCTAAGGATGGCGAGTTTACGCAGTCTGCTCATGATCGGTCCTCTGGGGATATATCCGTTGTTTTATTTCTCTTTCGGCCGCCGCGAGCGAACAATCGATCAAGCGGACGGCTGAATCTTTCCGAAGCTGCCAAGAAAATGTCCTTGCTTCCATAAGAATGATTCGAAAGGATCGTTGCCGAAACGGCAATGAAGCAAGTGTTACGATGCAACAATCGGCCTTACGCTATTTTCTGGAAGTCGCGCGGTGTGGATCCATCAGCACCGCGGCCGAACGGCTGCGGGTCGCTGCATCGGCCGTCAGCCGTCAGATCGCGAAGCTTGAGGACGAATTTGGAGTGCCGCTCTTCGAAAGGCGTTCCCGGGGCATGGTCCTCACCCACGCCGGCCGTCTTTTGGCGTCCTATGCCCAGCGCGCCGCGCTCGAGAGCGATCAGATCCATCAGGAGATTCGGGAACTCAATAACCCGACCCGGGGCTTCATTCGTCTGGGCGTGACGGAAGGGCTCGCCGTGAGTTTCATTCCAGAAATCATCCACGCGTTCCGACTGGAGCGACCTCACGTCCTGTTCTCGCTCAAGGTCCTTTCGCCAACCGACGTGGTGAAGTGCGTTCAGGAAGGAGAAATTGATCTCGGCATCACTTTCTCACTGACGCCGGAGGGAAGGGTGAGGGTCCCATGGCAGCGAGCCGTTCCGGCTTATGCGCTGGCAAGCATCGACCATCCTCTGATCGGGCACGGACGCGTTTCCGTCGCGGAACTGTTCAAATATCCTATTGCGATCCTGGATAATTCGGCGACGGTCAGAAGAGTGCTCGATATTTTCTGCGCCACCAAGGGGGTCTCCCTTGAGCCCGTCGTCAATTCCACGAACATCGCCAGCCTGTTGACTCTGTGCAGACTCGGCGGCGCGATCACCTTTTCTGCCTATATCTCGATCCGGAGGGCGGTTCTGGATGGACAGGTCGCAATCGTGCCATTCGAGGAAGCCAGCTTCCTGGAGCGCAATCTGCAACTCCAGACGATGCTTGGCCGAGCCCTGCCGCAGACCACCGAGGATTTCATCGATTTTCTCGTCTCGGAGCTGGAGGCTCCTGGCGCGATGCACCCCGGGTGATCACGAGCGCACGCGAAATCCATTGCAATCAGCTCGGGGCGGGGCTCTATGAGAATCGGGCCACCGATCGTTGAGAACAACCGAACAGGAGAAGCTTGTTTGAACACGCCTATGGAAGCGCAGATTCTCGGCTGGCTGGCCGACCAACGGCAGGCAATGATCGATCAGCTGCAACTGCTTGTCGATACGGATAGCGGAAGCTACGATAAGGAAGGGGTCGATCGGGTCGGATCCCATCTTCGTGATTTTCTCGAAAAGGCTGGACTCTCCTGTGAGACGATCCCGAGCCAAACCTACGGGGATGGCATTCGCGTAACCCTCGGACGGTCCGACGAGCAGCACAGGCCGATTCTGCTGATGGGGCATCGCGATACTGTTTTCCCCAAGGGAGAAGCCCAGCGGCGTCCATTCCGCATTGAGGACGGGCGAGCCTACGGTCCTGGCGTCGCCGACATGAAGGCGGGGCTCGTGATGAACAGCTTTGTCCTTGCGGCCTTTGCACGTTTCGGCGCACCGGTGCCGCTCGTCGGACTCTATACGAGCGACGAGGAGATCGCATCCCCTTCATCACGGGCTCTCATCGAGCAGGAGGCGCGCCGCGCACGGGCCGTCTTCAACGCTGAGCCGGGCCGCCCGACCGGAAATGTCGTCACAGGCCGCAAGGGCGGGGTATTCATGCGAATGGAGATCCAGGGCGTTCCGGCGCATTCCGGCGTCAACTTCGAGCAAGGAATTAGTGCGATCGAGGAGCTTGCGCGCAAGGTGAGCGCCATCCACGCACTGACGGACCTCGCTCGTGGAGTGACCGTCAACGTAGGGCTCGTTTCGGGGGGTACGTCCGTCAATACGGTCGCGCCGAATGCACAGGCCGAAATCGACTTGCGCTATGTCGATCCGCTCGATCGGAATGTTCTTGTTGCCGAGATCGAGCGGATCGCCGCCACGAGCTTTGTCCTAGGCACATCTGCGCGGCTGCGGATCCTGGGCGAGTTCGTGCCCCTCAAAGCTACGGAAGTCTCGCGCCGTCTGTTCGAACTCTACGCCGATTGTGCGCGCCGAGTCGGGTTTCAAGTCGAAGGGGAGTTTACCGGCGGATGCGCCGACTCGGGATTTGCAGCCGCGATGGGAGCTCCGACCCTCTGTGCGACAGGTCCCTGTGGGGGGAAAGTTCACAGTCCCGATGAGTTCCTTGAGGTCGAGACGATGGTTCCACGGGCCCAAGCTCTTGCTCTCTCGATCCTCGCTCTGGATGCGGCCGAACTCCCAAGGTCTCAGGATCTCTGACATGGGGCACGCCGGCGTCACTACACTGTAACGACGGCGCGGGTCTCTATTGGCCCGCCATTTCGATGAGAGAGCGGCTCCAATCGGCGATGAATCGCCTGCGCCGCTCGTCGTCCTGGATGGCGAGGAGCGCGGGGCTGATCGCAATCGGCCGCGCGACGCCCGTTTCAACAATGGACGATGCACCCTCCATGTCGGACGGGGCCTGGCCGTCGAACCCGAAGAAAAACGCCTTCTGCTGCGCGACGGTTTGGCCCCGCGCCGACAGGAGATAGTTCACGAACCGCGCCCCTGCGTCGGGATGCGCGGCTTGAGCTGAAACCATCACCCCACGGCTGAGCACAAGAGTATAGTCGGCCGGCATGACGATCCTGAGGCTGGATCCGGTGCGAGCCCTGGCATAGGCGTATGACGCGAGCATGTTGTAGCCGATGAGGATCCGTCCCGCCTCGAGCTCATCGAGGATTTCGCTCGTGCAGCAGCGCACCACCGTTTGAGCGCGTCCGAGACTTTCCAGAAGGCGGCCATAGGTGGTCGTCGTCTGTTGGGAATCGTTGAAGGCGAGAAGGTAACCGATACCTGACTGGCGAATGTCGTAGGTCCCCACGCGGCCACGATAGGCGTCGGGCTTCAGGCGGAGCAGGTCGGCCAGTTCCAGATGCGTTCTCGGGACGTCTTCGGCCGGAACCTTCTCGCGATTGTACACGAAGACGACCGGCTCGAACGTGAACCCGAACACGCTGCTCCGCCAGTTCGCCCAACGCGGCACCGTCGCCGTCTCGGGTGAATAGACGCTGCGGGCACAGCCGTCATTGGCGAGCTTGACCAGCTGGTCGACGGACGATGACAGCAGGACGTCTCCCAGAGACCTGCCTTCCCGGCACGCGCGGGCGGCAGCCAAGTAGAGATCGTTCGTGACATATTCGAGGAATTCGACCCGCATGTTGGGAAACAGGGACTGAAAGTCCCGGATCAGCGGCTCCATGGCCGAGTGATCGGTCGCAGCGTGAATCGAAATGACATCAAACTCAGGTTGCGGTGCCGGAAACGTCAGCGCTTCTTCGGCATGTGCGGTGCTGACGACAAAGAGAAGTGCGGCGGCATAAAGCAGATGAAGCCGTGGCAGGACCGGTCGGAAGGTGCTTAATCGATGTCTCATTGACTCTGCCCGTTCGTGCTTGTCAGGCGCATGATGACGGTAAATCCATCGGCGTTCCGATCCCGGAATTTCAGGCTGCCTCCGTGGGCCGCCAGCACATCCGCGGCTATCGACAGCCCAAGCCCGGACCCGCCGGGAGATGACGCCCCGAACCGCTCGACGACATGAGGCCAGATCTCCGGAGGAATTCCGGGCCCGTCGTCCTGCACCTCGATCTCCACCGTTCCCTGCTGCTCGCGCAGATGCACGGTGAGCCGTGTTGGTGCGCCGTGCCGGATTGCATTGTCAATGATGTTCTTGACGGCCTCCTTGAGGCTGATTGCATCACCTTGCACCGCAATGGGCGCCGGCGGCAATTCCAGCGTGGTCAACACGTCACGATCGAGTGTATCCGGCACCGCTTCGCGGATCGCGCGGCGGACGACCTCAATGATATCGACCCTCTCGAATGGCACCGCCCCGGCACGATGGTTGACCATGGCGTGGCTGAGAAGCTGATTGGCCAGTCGGGAGAGTTGATCAACACGTTCCTGAACACGCGCGAGGTGCTGGAGCGCTTGCGGCTCCACCACATGACGCGACAGAAGCTGAATCTGGGCCTTGAGAGCGGTAAGAGGCGTGCGGATCTGGTGGGCGGCATCGGCGATGAACTGCTGCATCAGGTCCATTCGTGTCTTCAGCCGTGCGATGAACTCGTTGGTGGCGGAAACGAAGGGGCGCAGCTCGCGGGGAGTACTGATGGCGACCGGCGTGACATCGTGTGGATCGCGATCGCGCAACGCGGCACCGACACGTCTGATGGGCCTGAGGGCATACCGGATTGCAAAGACAGTCCCGCCGATCGCGAGGGCACTCATGGCGAGAATGAGCGCGACGGCCCGCAGGGTCAGTTCACGGGCGAGCGCCACCCTTGCTTCTGTGGTCTGCGCCACGACGACGTCGACACGGCCGCGGATGGCGGGATCGGAGAAGATCCGGGCCGTCTTCGCGATGCGGATCGCTACGCCCTTGTAGCGACCATCCTGTACGACCGGAAGGTCGAGGGCAGATGCGTCGACCTCCGGTGTCGGAAGATCGTCATAGCCGGTCAACGTCCGCCCGTTGGGGCCGACGATCTTGTAAAAGATGCGGTCGCGCTCCGAGAGCGCCAGCAGCTCGAACGCGGACATCGGCAATTCGATCCCAAGTGCTCCGCTCTGCACGTTCAGGGCTTCCGCCATCTGGTAGGCTGCTCCGACCAGCAGCCTGTCATAGGCTTCGTTTGCGGCTGCGCGGGCATAGTACCATGCCGCGGTCGTCAGGGCGGCGGCGCCGATCGCCAGGACCATCGAGATCAGAACGATCAGGCGGGCGAAGAGTGATGCTTCACGGGGCGCCATCGGGAACCATCTGGTATCCGAAGCCCCGAACGGTCACGATCTGGGCCGTCGCGCCTTGTAGCTTCTTGCGAAGGCGGCCGACATAAAGCTCGACGGCATTGAAGGAAGGAGCCTCATCGTCAAACCCGAAAACCTGGTCCAGCAGATCCTCCTTGCTGAAGACCCGGCCGGGCCGGGAGCAAAGAATTTCCAGCAAGGTGACTTCCCGGCGGGTCAGGTGCACCTCGCGTTGCCCGACCCGCACGGTCCGGGCTGACCGGTCGATGCAGATGTCTCCGCATTCGAGGATATTCGTGGCTTCGCCTTGGCGGCGGCGCAGCAAGGCCCGTGCGCGGGCTTCGAGTTCGCGAAAGTCGAAGGGCTTCACGAGATAGTCGTCGGCACCGATGTCGAGCGCGCTCACCCGGTCCTCGACCTCGGATCGCGCCGTGAGCATCAGGACCGGGATGGTGCTGCCGGACGCACGGAGCCGTTGCAGGATCGTAAACCCGCTCCGGCCCGGCAGCATGACGTCCAGGATGACCAGGTCGTACATTGTTTCGTTCAGTGTCGAGGCTGCGGCCTCGCCGTTCGTCTCCCAGTCCACGACGTGACCGATCCGGGCGAAATGCTCAACGATCGCCTCTCCGACGTCACGCGTGTCCTCAACCAGAAAGATGCGCATGCCTTCCGTCACTCTCGATGACAGGTGAATGACAGGTTTCCGCCCTACCGTATCCACCAAGCTCGGCACAGACAGAGCGAAACGTTCAAATTTGTAAAGGGATGAAACGATGAAGAGGCTCGTTTTTCGGGCGGCCGTGCTCGGCGCCGCGATGGTTGTGGCAGGTGGCGCACTGGCCGCTCCGGACAAGACGGAGTGCTTGGCGGGGGCCAAGCCGGGCGGTGGCTTTGACGTCACGTGCCGGCTTGCTGCCAACGCGCTTCTGGCCGCCAAGCTGATCGATAAGCCCATGGCCGTGACCTACATGGAAGGCGGCGTCGGCGCCGTCGCTTACAATCACGTCGTCGGCAAGCGTTCTAGCGACCCCGGCCTGATCACGGCGGCGTCGACAGGATCCGCTCTGCTGCTCGCGCAGGGCAAGTTCGGCCAGTACGACGAGAGCGCGGTCCGGTGGCTCGGAGCCCTCGGAGCCGATTACGGCGTCATCGTCGTGGCCGCGAATTCTCCGCACAAGACCCTGAAGGACCTGGTCGATGCCTATGGCAAGGCTCCCAATGATTTTGCCATCGGCGGCGGCGGAGCCGTCGGCAGCCAAGATTGGATGAAGGCTGCGATCATCGCCAAGGGCGCCGGCCAGGATCCCAAGAAGATCCGCTATGTCGCGCTCGAGGGCGGCGGCGCCGTGCTGACCTCCCTGGAGGGCGGCCACATCAAGATCGGCGCCGGCGAGGCATCCGAAATGGCGAAGCACCACCAGGCCGGAAAGGTGCGCATCCTCGCAGTCATGGCGCCCGAGCGCCTGTCCGGCGATCTCAAGGACGTGCCCACCGCCAAGGAGCAGGGATTCGATTTCGACTGGGTCGTGTGGCGCGGCTATTACGTCGGAGCCAAGATTTCGGACGCCGACTACAAGTCCTGGGTCGATACCTTCCAGAAGCTCGCCAAGACGCCCGAGTTCGAGAAGGAGCGCGAGGCGCGTGGCCTGTTCCCCTATACGGTGATCGGTGCGGATTTCGACAAGGTCGTCAAGGACGACGTGAAGAAGTTCAAGACCCTGGCCGCTGAAGCCGGTCTCTGATCTGGAAGCACTGCGGCCCGGAGAACGGGCCGCTTTTTATATCGGAACAACTCATGACCACCTCAACCGGACCTCGCGGGACGGTGAGGAGCGATCGCGTGGGCGCAATCGTCCTCCTCGCTCTTGCCATCCTGTATGGGCTCGATGCGAGCCGTATTTCATACTCGTTCTCCTCGGACCCGCTTGGACCGAGGGTGTTCCCGCTGATCCTCGCAGGTGTGCTCGCACTCCTCTCACTGATCTATCTGCTTCGCCCGGGGGGATCGGAGCCGTGGCCGCAGGGGCGGCTGCTTGCGAAATCGATTGCCATCCCCGGGCTTGTGCTGGTCGCCACGCTTGTGATGGAGCCCCTCGGCTTTGCCATCGGGATGACCCTGCTGGTGACAGGAGTCGGCCGGATCTTCGGCGCGTCATGGCGCTTTGCGCTGATCGGAGGGCTCGCGCAGGCGGCGTTCTGGTTCGTGATCTTCCGGTACTTGCTCGAAGTCTATCTGCCGGGCGGAAGCCTCTTCGGCCTTTAAGGTGAGGGATCAGGAACATGGACTTCAGTTATCTCTGGACCGGCTTCTCCGTCGCGCTCAGTCCTCTTAATCTTCTGATCGGCTTCGCAGGTTGCTTCCTGGGCACCATTATCGGCGCCCTCCCGGCGATCGGCCCGATCAACGGCATCGCATTGCTTCTGCCCATTGCCTATACGATGGGTTTGCCGGCTGAGAGCACAATGATTCTTCTGGCGGGAATCTATTCGGGCGCAGAATACGGCGGGCGCATCTCGTCGATCCTCCTGAATGTGCCCGGCGATGCCGGTGCGGTGATGACGGCCCTCGATGGAAACCCACTCGCCCGGCAGGGACGGGCGGGCGAGGCGCTGATGATCAGCGGCTTGTCCTCCTTCGTCGGCGGCATCCTCGGCGTCATGGGTCTGACGTTCTTCGCGCCGCTCCTGAGCAGCCTCGCGATCGGCTTTGGCCCTGCCGAGTACTTCGTTCTCATGATCTTTGCCTTTGCAACGTTGGGATCGATGGTCGGCAGCCAGCCCGTCAAAACCCTCATCGGCTGCGTCATCGGCCTGATGCTCGCCACTGTCGGCCTGGATGCCACGTCGGGCGCTTATCGGTTCACATTCAATGAGCCGGAGCTCGGCGACGGCATCGAGTTCGTCGTGCTCGTGATCGGGTTGTTCTCGATCTCCGAGGCGATGCTCATGTTGGAGCATCAGGCGGGGGGCGGCACCGTCATCAAGATCGCCGGACGTACATTCGCACGCTGGGCCGACATCGTCCGATGCACGGGCGCCACCATCCGCGGGTCCCTGATCGGCTTCGTCGTGGGGGTTCTGCCGGGGACCGGTGCTTCGGTGGCCAGCGCCGTCTCGTACACGACGGAGAAGCGGATATCCGATCGCGAGGGCACCTTCGGTAAAGGTGACGTGAGAGGGCTCGCCTCTCCGGAGGCCGCCAACAATGCCTGTGCTGCGGGTGCATTCGTTCCCATGCTGACATTGGGCGTTCCAGGCAGCGGCACGACGGCGGTCATGCTGGGTGCCCTCATGCTCTACAATATCCAGCCGGGGCCGCAGCTTTTCGCGGAACATCCCGAACTGATCGGAGGCCTGATTGCCTCGCTCTACGTGGGCAATGTCCTGCTGCTGCTCCTGAACCTGCCTCTGGTCGGAATCTTTTCGCGGTTGCTGACGCTGCCGAACTGGATCCTGGTGCCTGGCATTCTGGTTCTCTCCATCGTCGGCGTCTACTCGACCCATGCGAGTGCGTTGTCGGTCCTCTTGATGCTCGGCATCGGGGTGATCGGCTGGCTTCTGCGCAAGCTCGGATTCGATATGGCACCGATCATCCTCGGCTTCGTCCTTGGCCGTGTGATGGAGGTCAATCTGCGTAACGCCTTGGCCATCAGTGGCGGGGATCTCTCCATCCTTTTCGAGAGCAAGATTTCGATCGTGTTGTGGATCATGGCTCTGGCTGTTGCGTTTCTTCCATATCTTCTTTCGCGGCGCTCGAAACGGGCAAAGCCGGCACCGCAGTTCTCGTGATGAAGACGAGGGCCCGGCCGAGGTTCTGCTTGGCCGGGCATTGATCCCATGTGAGAGGGCGCAGCACACCGGGCGGGATCGCCCCAATGCCTGCCCTCCGCCTGAATAGGAAACTATATAACACATGGGGTTGGGCGGACCCGGACCGCGCCGGCAAGTCCCGCAGACACGCTCGATCGAAGCGCCGAGCGGTATGATCTGTCGCGGTCCGCACGGCGCGAACGGCACCTCCGACGAATTGCCAAGCGCCGACGCTCCAACGCTGTCCGTAGCGCTTTTGCGAGGGCTTGGATCGGCTTTCGGTGTTCACTTGCTGATCCGTGAGGCACTGCCGCAAGTAGCCCGCGCGTCGACCTGTTCCGCGCCTGCTACAGTTTGACACTGGAAGTGTTCAAAACTACCCTAGATCTTCAAAGAGAAGTTGCTGCAGTGCAAAACCATAGGGAGGGTTACCATGAATATGGAACTCTCACGACGCGGCTTCCTGAAAGCTGCCGGCGTGGGTGTTGCCGGAACCACGATGGGAGCCTTTGGGTTCGCAGATCTTGAGGCGGCGCAGGCCGCGGCTATCAGGCCCTTCAAGCTGACGAACACGATGGAAACACGCAATACCTGTCCGTATTGCTCCGTGGCCTGCGGCATCATCATGTATTCCAAGGGAGACCTTCGGAAGGGCGAGGCGGCTGATATTGTCCACATCGAGGGTGATGCGGATCATCCGACGAACCGCGGAACGCTCTGCCCGAAGGGCGCGGCCTTGAAGGACTTCGTGAAGTCCGAGACCCGTCTGAAATACCCCATGATCCGCAAGCCCGGTTCGGATAAATTCGAACGGGTTTCGTGGGATCAGGCGCTCGATCGCATTGCAAGGCTGTTGAAAGACGATCGTGATGCCAACTTCATCGCCACGAATTCCGGAGGCGTTCCCGTCAATCGCTGGACCACGGTCGGCTTCCTGGCCGCTTCAGCCAGCACGAATGAAACCGCATGGCTGACCTATAAGGTCGTCCGCAGCACAGGAATCGTCGCATTCGATAATCAGGCGCGCGTTTGACACGGCCCCACGGTGTCCAGTCTGGGCCCAACTTTCGGTCGTGGCGCGATGACCAATTCTTGGACGGATATCCGGAATACGGATCTCGTCGTCATCATGGGCGGCAATGCCGCCGAAGCGCATCCGTGCGGATTCAAATGGGTCACGGAGGCGAAGGCTAATCGCGGCGCCAAGCTCATCGTCGTCGATCCGCGCTTCACGCGCTCGGCATCCGTCGCCGATTTTTATGCTCCCATCCGGCAGGGCACCGACATCGCGTTCCTGCTCGGGGTGATCAATTACTGCATCCAGAACGAGAAGGTGCAGTGGGACTACGTGAAGGCCTTCACCAACGCGTCCTATGTGGTGAAGGAGGGCTTTGCCTATAACGACGGCCTGTTCACGGGCTACGACGAAAACAAACGTGATTACGACCGCTCGACCTGGGAATACGAGATTGGTCCGGACGGATTTGCGGTGGTCGACGACACGCTGCAGAACCCGCGCTGCGTCTGGAATCTGCTCAAGGCCCATGTCGCGACCTATACACCGGAGATGGTCGAACGCATCTGCGGAACGCCCAAGGACAAGTTCCTGAAGGTAGCGCAGATGGTCTCGGAGTGCTCGTCTCCGACGAAGACCATGACGTCTATGTATGCGCTCGGCTGGACACAGCATTCGAAAGGTTCGCAGAACATTCGCGCCATGGCGATGCTGCAGCTCATCCTGGGCAATATCGGGGTGCGCGGCGGCGGCATGAACGCCCTGCGCGGGCATTCGAACATTCAGGGCCTCACCGATATCGGCCTGATGTCGAACCTGATTCCAGGTTATCTCAACATTCCGGTGGAGAGAGAAGCCGACTTGACGACCTACATGTCGAGCCGTGCGTTCAAACCGCTGCGACCGAACCAGACCAGCTATTGGCAGAACTACAAGAAGTTCTTCGTCAGCTTCCAGAAGGTGATGTGGGGCGATGCGGCGACGCCGCAGAACGACTTCGCCTATCAGTACCTGCCCAAGCTCGACGTGCCGGCCTATGATGTGCTGCGCTATTTCGAGATGATGCATCAAGGCCAGGTGAATGGCTATTTCTGCCAGGGCTTCAACCCGCTCCTGGCCTTCCCGAACCGTCAGAAGATCACGGAATCCCTGTCGAAGCTGAAATGGCTCGTGACCATGGATCCCCTGGAGACCGAAACGTCCCGGTTCTGGGAGAACCATGGCGAGTACAACAACGTGAACTCCGCCTCCATCCAGACGGAGGTGATTCAGCTTCCGGCGACCTGCTTTGCGGAAGATGAGGGCGCGCTCGTCAATTCGGGCCGTTGGCTGCAATGGCACTGGGCAGGCGGCAGCCCTCCCGGCGAGGCGAAGCACGACACGTGGATCATGGCGCAGATCTTTCGTCGACTGCGCGCGCTCTATGAAAAAGAGGGCGGGGCCTTCCCGGATCCGATCCTGAACCTGACCTGGAACTACCGGGATCCGAACGAGCCCTCGCCGGAGGAACTCGCCAAAGAGCTCAACGGCTACGCGGTCGAGACGCTCAACGATCCGGCCGATCCCACGAAGGTGGTGCTTGAGAAGGGCAAGCAGATCGTCAACTTCTCGGTCCTGCGCGATGATGGAACGACCGCCTGTGGCTGCTGGATCTATTCCGGTTGCTTCAACGAGGCCGGCAACAATATGGCGCGCCGGGACAACACCGATCCGGACGATACGGGCGCCTATCCCAACTGGTCGTTCTCGTGGCCGCTCAACCGGCGCATCCTCTACAACCGCGCCTCTGCGGACCTGCAGGGTAATCCGTGGGATCCGTCTCGCAAGCTGATCGCGTGGGACGGGACGAAATGGTCAGGCTACGACGTTCCGGACATCGCTCCCAACGCCAAGCCCGACGTGGTCGGCCCCTTCATCATGAACCAGGAGGGCGTGTCGCGCCTCTTTGCCCGTGGCCTCATGCGGGAAGGGCCTTTCCCGGTGCATTACGAGCCGTTCGAGGCGCCGATCGCCAACGTGATCGCGCCGAAGATCCGGGGCAATCCGGTGGCGCGTATCTTCCAGAGCGATGTGAAGCAGTTCGCCACCTCGGAGGAGTTCCCCTATGCGGCGACCTCCTACAGGCTGACGGAGCATTTCCATTACTGGACGAAGCACAACCGCGTGAACGCAACGCTTCAGCCGGAATTCTTCGTGGAGATCTCGGAGCAGCTCGCGGCGGAGAAGGGCATCGCCCACGGCTCCTGGGTGCGGGTGTGGTCCAAGCGCGGCGAGGTCAAGGCGAAAGCCGTCGTGACGAAACGCATCAAGCCTCTCATCTGCGACGGCAAGCCGGTCCATGTGGTCGGCATTCCGCTGCATTGGGGCTTCACCGGCCAGGCACGGAAGGGCTGGGGGCCGAACTCTCTCACGCCGTTCGTGGGCGACGCCAATATCGAAACGCCTGAATACAAGGCGTTCCTCGTCAACATCGAGCCCACGACGGCCCCGGCGACGGTCTGAGGAGAAGTGGAATGGACCCTAGTCCCCATACCGCAACCAGCAATCCTCCGGTCACAGCTACCACCTCCAATCTGACGGAGCGGGATCTCGTTCGCCGCTCCGCTTCGACCATTCCGCCGCCGGCTCGTCAACTGGAGCCGGTTGCGAAACTCATCGACGTGTCGAAATGCATCGGCTGCAAGGCCTGCCAGTCGGCCTGCATCGAGTGGAACGACACCCATCCGGCCATCGAGACCAATACGGGCGTCTACGAGAACCCGCACGATCTGACGCCCGACATGTTCACCCTGATGCGGTTCACCGAATGGGACAATCCGCAAACGGGCAATCTCGAATGGCTGATCCGCAAGGACGGATGCATGCATTGCGAGGATCCGGGCTGCCTGAAGGCCTGCCCCGCGCCCGGGGCCATCGTGCAGTATTCCAACGGCATCGTGGATTTCGTCCACGAGAACTGCATCGGCTGCGGCTATTGCATCAAGGGCTGTCCGTTCAATATTCCGCGGATCTCGAAGGTCGATCATACCGCATATAAGTGTACGCTCTGCTCCGACCGCGTGGCGGTGGGGCAGGGGCCGGCCTGCGCGAAGGCCTGTCCGACACACGCGATCACCTTCGGCACCAAGGAGGACATGAAGAAGCTGGCCGACAGCCGGATCAAGGATCTCAAGTCCAGGGGCTACGAGCAGGCCGGCCTTTATGACCCGCCCGGCGTCGGCGGAACGCATGTCATGTACGTTCTGCATCACAACGACCAGCCCGAGATCTACTCGGGCCTGCCGAAGGATCCGAAGGTCAGCCCCGTCGTGAATGCCTGGAAGGGTATGGCCAAGTATTTCGGCTTCGCAGCCATGGGCCTCGCAGCCGCGGCGGGCGTTCTCCATTCGGCCCTTGTCAGCCCCAATCGCGTCACGCGGGAGGATGAGGAGAAGGCCGAGGACCTCGTGAAGGAGAAGACCTGATGGCGACGAGCATCGAGAAGGAAGATGCGATCCATCCTGGCAAGCCGCTCGTCGTCGACCGGTATAATCCGGGGGCGCGAGCCAATCACTGGATCACGGCGATATCGCTCATCCTCCTCGCCCTGTCCGGGCTCGCCTTCTTTCATCCCTCCCTGTTCTTCCTGACGGATCTCTTCGGAGGGGGGCAAAACGCTCGTGCCATCCACCCCTGGATCGGCGTCGTTCTGTTCTTCAGTTTCGCAGGCCTCTTCATTCGCTTCTGGCGCGCCAACCTGCCGGAGAAGTCCGACAGGGCATGGCTTGCGCATGCCAACGACATGATTGCCGGGCACGAGGAGAAGGTGCCGGAAGTCGGGAGGTACAATCCGATCCAGAAGTTCAATTTCTGGGCCATGTCTCTCCTCATCATCGCCTTGATCCTGACCGGGCTCGCGATCTGGGATCAATACTTCTACGATTGGACCACCATTCCGCAGAAGCGGGTCGCCGTCCTCATTCATTCGCTCGCCGCCGTCGCACTGATCTGCATCTGGATCGCCCACGTCTATGCGGTGATTTGGGCGCGGGGAACGCTCCGCGCCATGACGCGGGGTTCGGTGACGGGAGGCTGGGCCTGGAAGCACCACCGCCTCTGGTTGAAGGAACTTGCGGAGCGCCATAGATTCAAGAAGCCGCAGACGCCCGCCGAATAGCGGCTCCCATGACACGTGACCCGTGCGGTTCGTGAGGTTGCATGACACATTCCAGTTCGGTTGAGCCCAATCCAGCGTCCATCGGCCGTGTTCCGGCCCCTCCCTTCGTCCGGCTGCCCGATCCGCGCAAACTCTTCGAGACCCGTCGAGCGCGGCTCGAATTTCTGGCGCAGACGAGCGAGCTTTCGCCCTATCTGCGGTTCGTTGCGGGTCTCGCCGCGGCTCAGGACGCCATCCAAGACGGCCTCCCCGAGCCTGACCTACCGCCTCCGGACGCGCTCGACAATGCCCGCGACTTCGGGATGCCGCCTCTCGACCGGAACAGGGTCGAATTGGACGATACCCTGCTTGAGACCTTGAACCGTCTGTTCGATGCGGTCGGGCCCTTATCCAAGCCGGCTGAAGCACAGACGGCGCTGGAGCGGGTGAGAGCCGCCACCTCCGATGAGACACGCGCCATCATCCAGGGCGTCCTCGCGGATGCCATTCCGGTCGACGCCATTGCCGAGCATGTGTACGTGGCGGCAGGATTGCAGGTCCATTTCGCCCGGCTGGCCTCGAAGCTCGATCAGAGCAAACTCGTCAGGATCAGCGACGGTGTGTGCCCGTGCTGCGGCGGCCCCCCGGTTGCCTCTCTCGTTGTCGGCTGGATGGACGCCGAAGGCACGCGCTACTGCTCCTGTTCCCTGTGCGGCACGCTCTGGAACGTCGTTCGCGTGAAATGCGTGCTGTGCAGCTCAGGAAAAGGGATCGGCTATCAGGAGATCGAAGGCGGACCGGGGACCATCAAGGCCGAGTGCTGCGACAATTGCCGGGGCTACGTCAAAATTCTTCACCAGCAGAAGGATGCCGCCCTGGATCCGGTCGCGGACGACATTGCGAGCCTTGGTCTCGACCTTCTCATGAAGGACGGCGAGTATCGCCGTGGCAGCTTCAATCCATTCCTGCTGGGTGTTTAGGCATGGCTGGAGCGGTCCTGTCGCCCCTGCGCAATCTTCCTTCCGTCGATCGGCTGTTGCGCCATCCCGACCTGGCCAGTCTCTTGCAGAAGCACGGCCGTCTCGAGGTCACACAGAGTATTCGTGAGACTCTCGCGGCCTTGCGCGAGGAGGCGGCGTCCGGGGACAAACTGGACGATGGGGCCATCGTCGCCTCCATTCTGTCCCGCCTCGATGCGCGGGCAGGTACCCGGCTGAAGCCGCTGTTCAACCTGACCGGCACCGTGCTGCACACGAATCTCGGCCGCGCGATTCTCGCGGAGGCAGCCGTGGAGGCTGCGACGGCCGCCATGCGACAAGCTGTATCCCTCGAATTCGATCTCGCCAGCGGCAAGCGAGGGGAGCGGGACGACCATGTCCGCGCCCTCGTCTGCGAATTGACGGGGGCGGAAGAGGCGACTCTCGTCAACAACAATGCGGCCGCGGTTCTTCTCGTCCTCAATACGCTCTCTCAGGGCAAGGAAGCGATCGTCTCTCGCGGAGAGCTCATCGAGATCGGCGGCGCGTTTCGTATGCCCGAGATCATGTCGAGGGCCGGGGCGCGCCTGCGCGAAATCGGAACGACGAACCGCACTCATCCGCGCGATTATGCGAATGCGCTGGGACCCGAAACCGGACTGATCTTGAAGGTCCATACCTCGAACTACCGCGTCGAAGGTTTTACGGCCGAGGTTGGTGCCCGCGATCTCGCGTCGATCGCGCGTCAGCACAATGTGCCGCTCGTCAACGATCTCGGTTCGGGAACGCTCATCGATCTCTCCCGCTACGGACTGAGGAAGGAACCTACGGTCCGCGAGGCCGTCGAGGAGGGGGCGGATCTCGTGACCTTCTCCGGCGACAAGCTCCTTGGCGGGCCGCAGGCGGGCTTCATCGTCGGGCGCAAGGATCTCATCGCTGCCATCAACCGCAACCCCATGAAGCGCGCGCTGCGGGTCGACAAAATGCGGCTCGCGGCCTGCGAGGCGACCTTGAAGCTCTATCGCGATCCCGACCGGCTCGCCGAGCGGCTTCCCACCATGCGTTTCCTGACGCGGCCTGTGGACCACATCCGGCAGCAGGCCGAGCGACTTGCGCCTGTTGTGGCCGGCGTCCTCGGAGCCGATGTGACTGTCGAAGTCGCGCCATGCCGAAGCCAGATCGGCTCGGGGGCGCTCCCGCTCGATACGATCCCGAGCTACTCGCTTTCCTTGAGACCTCGGGGAGGGGGGCGCGCGGTCGAGGCGTTGTGCGCCGCTTTTAGAGATCTGCCTTGGCCCGTGATCGGGCGCGTGGCCGACGGAGCGCTCCAGTTCGATCTCCGGTGTCTGGAGGACGAAGCCCTGTTCCGGCAGAATCTGGCGTCTTTCCCGCGTGGAAACACCCGATGATCATAGGCACGGCCGGGCACATCGACCATGGCAAGACCGCCCTCGTCAAAGCGCTGACAGGCATTGATGGGGATCGCCTGAAGGAAGAGAAGGCGCGCGGCATCACGGTCGATCTCGGCTTCGCCTACTGGCCGCAGGACAACGGCGACGTGATCGGCTTCGTGGACGTCCCGGGACATGAGCGCTTCGTCCACACCATGGTCGCGGGCGCGACCGGCATCGATTTCGTCATGCTCGTGGTGGCGGCGGACGATGCGGTGAAGCCGCAGACCCTCGAGCATCTCGCTATTATCGACCTTCTCGGGATCGATCATGGCGTCATCGTCCTCAGCAAGGCCGATCTGGCAGACGACAGGCGGCGCATGGAGGCCTCCGAGCAGATCCGTGACGTTCTGGCTGGCACGACGCTGGCCGACCATCCGATCATCCCTGTCTCCGTCGTCACGGGGGAGGGACTCGCGGCTCTGAAGGAGCACTTGAGGGCTGCGAGCGCTCTTCGGCAGCGCAACGCGGCAGGCCTGTTCCGCCTCTCCGTCGACCGCAGCTTCACTCTTGCGGGCGCCGGGACGGTGGTCACGGGGACGATCTTATCCGGTTCGGTTTCTGTCGGCGATCAGGTTGTCGTCAGCCCTGCCGGACGTGCCGCGCGGGTTCGCTCCCTTCATTCCCAGAACCGTCCGTCGGAGCAGGGTGTGGCGGGCGAGCGTTGCGCTTTGAACCTGGTCGGGGACGGCATCTCCAAGGATGCGGTCAGCCGCGGCGATGTGGTGCTCGCACCGACGCTGCATGCGCCGACCGACAGGATCGATGCTCACCTTCGTATTCTCGAAGCCGAAAGGAAGCCGGTCGGCCAATGGCATCCGGTCCGCCTGCATCATGCGGCAACAGAGGTGGGCGCACGGATCGTCCTGCTCGAGGACGAGCCATTGTCCCCAGGGCACGGAGCCTTCGTCCAGCTTGTCCTCGACCGCCCGATCGCGGCTGCGGCCCATGATCGTTTTGTTCTGCGCGACACGTCGGCACAACGGACCATCGGAGGCGGTGTCTTCGTCGATCTGCGAGCCCCTGCCCGCCACAGGCGCGGAGCCGTGCGCCATGCGCAACTTCATGCCCACGCACAGGAGGATCCAGCCGCCGCCATGGCAGGTCTCGCGTCAGTGCATCCGCATGTCGTCGATCTGGCGAGCTTCGCCCGAGACAGGGCGATCGCTCCTTCCGCTGTGATGGACATCGCCGATCGGCTCGGCCTGGTCCGTCTGCCTGCCGGCCCGTCAACGCTCGCCCTTGAGCGGGAACGATGGCAGGCGTTCGAAGGCGGCATCCTCGAGACTCTCGCGGCGTTCCATGCCGCAAATCCGGACCTGCAGGGCATGGGACTCGAGAAGCTCCGCCTCCAAAGCGAACCGCGTCTTCCGATCGCGGGATTTCGGGCCGCGCTCCAGGCCCTTGTCGCTGCGGGCCGGATCAAGATCGACGGTGCCTGGATCCGCCTGCCGGACCATGAAGTGCGCCTCGATGCGGATGAGGAGCATTTATGGGAGATCGTGCGGCCGCTTTTGTCCGGCGAGGAGCGCTTTCGTCCGCCCCGTGTGCGGGACATCGCCGGCCTTCTGGATGTGCCGGAGGACGAGATCCGTGCTCTGTGCAAATTGCTCAGCCGCCTCGGCCGCCTCGACGAAGTTGCGCATGATCACTTCTTCCTGCGCGAGACCGTTTCTGAAATGGTCAACATCATCCAGAGGCTCGCTGCAGGTGCGAGCGGCGGACAGTTCACGGCGGCGCAATTCCGTGACTGCGTTCTGAATGGCCGCAAGGTCGCCATCCAGATCCTCGAATTCTTCGACCGTCACGGCGTAACCTTGCGCCGAGGCGATCTTCGTCGCATCAATCCACATCGGCTCGATCTTTTCCGGCAGCCGCAGGAGAAGGTTCAGGGAGGAGAATCGTCCCCGGTGGGGCGTCCGGACTTCAAATCCGGGTGGGGCTGCGAGCCGGTCCTAGGTGGGTTCGACTCCCACTCTCTTCCGCCATCATCACAGGTCGGCCAGTCTCAAGGTCAGGGGTGACCGCCCGGCCGCGATGCGGTCAACGGGACGGCCCGCAGCCGCGGGATGAATCGGTCGGGTTCGGCGCGGCAGCGCTTTTCATCGGATCGAGACCGCTCGCCGTGGCGGGATGCTCCGATGGCGATTGCGGCGTGGGTCCCTTTGGAGTCGTGCCGATATAGGAGCCGCCGAGGCCTCCCGTCCATCCCGACGATCCCGCCGTTCCCGGCGAGGTGCCGGAGGCCTGATTGTTCGGGTCGGGCGGCGTGGCAGCGGTGGTCGCGGGCTCCTGCGGGCAAGGGGGCTGTGCCGCCGGTTGCGCCCAGCAGGGCGTCGACAGGCCGATGACTGCGGCGACAAGGATCACAGGGGCACGCATCACTTCGAGCTCCTCTCGGCTAAAGCATCGGACCCAAAAGTGGATTTGCACTTTTGGGGCAGATCCGATGCTTTCTCCTTAAACAAGAGCATCGTCCGGGCGGAAAACCGGATCCACTTTTCCGCACGATGCTCTAGAGCATCGGATCGACCCAATGCCCATTCCTGATGCCGGTCATCGTTGTCGGCGGAATCCAGGTCCGCGCGATGCGCCAAGCTTTCGGAGCAACGTGGTGGAATGCGGCAGGTTCCGGACGTTTCCTAAATCACCCTGATCTGCGGAGGACCGGCCTCTGCCCGACCGACGATCCGGGCGCATGGGTAGCCGGCCTCGACGATACGCCCGAGGATGTGTTCCGCCTTGTCCGGCGCGCAGGCGACGAGGAGGCCGCCCGACGTCTGTGGATCCGTGAGAAGCTGCCGTTGCCAGAGCTCAAGGCCGTCGGGCAGCAGGACACCATCCCCGTAACTGTCCCAGTTGCGGGTGGAGGCGCCCGTGACGTAGCCGCTCCGGGCAAGCGCTTCCGCTTCCGGGAACAGGGGCAGGCGGGAGCGGTCGATCATCAGGGTCAACTCGGACCCGCGGGCCATTTCGAGGCCGTGGCCGAGAATGCCGAAGCCGGTCACGTCCGTGACGGCATGGACATCGGGATCCTGGGCGAGTTCGGCGCCGATTTTGTTCAGAAGAGTGACCGAGCGTATCATGTCCGCGTACGCGTCGGCGGAAAGCGCGTCTTTCTTGAAGGCGGCCGAATAGATCCCGACGCCGAGGGCCTTCGTCAGGATCAGCGCATCCCCCGCTTGCGCACCGCTGTTGCGGCGAATCTCACCGGGCTTCGCCGTTCCGATCACCGCAAGACCGTAGACCGGCTCGGGGCAGTCGATGGAATGGCCACCCGCCACCGGGATGCCGGCCTCGGCGCAAATCGCTGCACCGCCCCTGAGAATCTCCCGGACGGTCGCGGGTGCAATCTTGCCCAGCGGCATGCCGAGGATCGCCAGCGCCATGATGGGGCGGCCGCCCATCGCATAGACGTCCGAAATGGCGTTGGTCGCCGCAATGCGCCCGAAATCGAACGGATCGTCCACCATCGGCATGAAGAAGTCCGTGGTCGCGATGATGCAGGTCTCGTCGTTCAATTGCCAGACGGCCGCATCGTCCGCGGTCTCGGTGCCGACCAGGAGCTCCCGGAACGGCCCTGCGAGCGGCTGTTCGGAGAGAAGCTGCTGGAGGACCGCCGGCGCCAATTTGCAGCCGCAGCCGCCGCCATGGGACAAATGACTGAGCCGAACATGTTGCATGTCCATCTAGATCCTCCGTTCCTCTGTCCATGGTTCCAGACCTAGACGGATTATGCAAATCCTGAGATCCCCCGACGGCTCCGCTCCGCCGAGGCGTCCGGGCGTAACGGGACCAGTCTTCTCCGAGGGCCGGGAATGAGGCCCGCTAGCGCTGTTTCCCCTTACGTGGAATCAGCTCTTCTCTTTGGTATGCCGCATTTTTTCGGCGAACCGGATCCACTTCGCCGAAAAATGCTCTAGCGGTTCAGGAACGACGGCTGGATCATCCCCTCGGCCTGAACCTGCGCTTCTGACCCGCCCCCGACGGGCGTTTGGACCTGGACGGCTCCTTTACCGCTCCAGCCCAAAATGCATCGCGGATGAGCGATGGACGGAGGTGGAAAGCGATGATGCTGTCGTTGACAGGCCTGGTCGTGCCAACCCGTCAACGCAACTCACTTTCATACTCGCTTGAATGCGATCACACCTGTCGAGGATTCCGGATTATGTTCCCTTTCGGGCCGGATCACTCGGCTGCGGCGGCGGGAGCCTTGAGAACTCCGCGGCGGATCTGATCCTCTTCGATGGACTCGAAGAGCGCCCTGAAATTGCCTTCGCCGAAGCCGTCGTCACCCTTGCGCTGGATGAATTCGAAGAAGATCGGCCCGATGGCGTTGGCCGAGAAGAGCTGCAGCAGCACCTTCGTGTAGCCGCCCTCCACGACGCCTTCGCCGTCGATCAGGATGCCGTTGCGCTCCAGGCGCTCCAAGTCTTCGCCATGGCCGGGAACGCGCTTGTCGACGCGCTTGTAGTACACGCCGGGCGGGGAGGGCATGAAGGCCAGCCCATCGGCGCGCAGCTTCTCAATGGCGCTGTAGATATCCTTGCAGCCGCAGGCGATGTGCTGGATGCCTTCGCCCTTGTACTCCTTGAGGTACTCCTCGATCTGACCGGAATCGCCCGCGTCTTCGTTGATCGGAATGCGGATCTTGCCATCGGGGCTCGTGAGCGCTTTCGAGTACAGCCCCGTCATCTTGCCTTCGATGTCGAAGTAGCGGATCTGCCGGAAATTGAAGAGGCGCTCATAGAAGCCCGCCCAGACATCCATCCGCCCGCGATGCACATTGTGCGTGAGGTGATCGAGATAGAAGAGGCCAACGCCTTCGGGCTGCGGATCGCGCTCACCGGTCCACTCGAACTCGCCGTCATAAGCCGAGCCCTTCGCGCCGTAGCGGTCCACGAAATAGAGCAGGCTTCCGCCGATGCCTTCGATGACGGGCACATCAAGCGTCAGGGAGCCTTTTGAGGTATCCGCTGGCTTGGCGCCGAGCGAGATCGCGCGCTCGTAGGCAGCCTTGGCGTCGACGACGCGGAATGCCATCGACGGAGCACAGGGTCCATGGTCGGCGACGAAGTTCGCCGCGTAGGTGCCCGGCTCCTCGTTGACGATGTAGTTCACGTCACCCTGGCGATAGAGGCTGATGGCCTTCGTGCGATGACGGGCGACCAGCTCGAAACCCATGGTCTTGAAGAGCTTGTGAAGCACGGCCGGATCAGGATGGGCATATTCGACGAACTCGAAACCGTCGGTGCCCATCGGGTTGTTCCCATCGATGTGCGGGGCAGGCGCGCCGTGCGGATAAGGACCCATGATTTCCTCCTCTATGGTCGCGCAAGCAGACCATATCCCGGGTGCAAAGTGCGTGAGAAATCGGCTACATTTCGGGCCTCACATGCATGCTTTGCGCAGGAAAGCCCGTCTGAATGACCGATTCCGTCACCTTGGATGCCTTTGATCTCAGGATCCTTGCCGCGCTTCAGCAGGAGGGGCGACTCACCAATCAGGAGCTTGCGGAACGGGTCGGGCTTTCGGCCAGCCAGTGTTCCCGCCGGAGGAATGCCCTGGAGGAGCGAGGCATCGTGAGAGGCTACCGGGCGGATCTCGAACCTGAGAAGCTGGGGCTCGGCGTCACGGTTTTCACCCATGTCACGCTCGCAGCCCACAATCCCGACAATGCCCGCAAGTTCGGAGAACTTGTGCGCCGCCTCGAATTCGTGATGGAGGCCCACGCCCTCACGGGTGATGCCGATTACCTGGTCAAGTTGGTGGTCCCCGATCTCAAGGCGCTGTCGGCCGTCGTCAACGAGCAGCTTCTGCCGCACGAAAGCGTCGCGAACGTGCGCTCCGCGGTCGTCCTCGACACCCTCAAGGACGACTCGCGGCTCCCCCTCTCCTGGATCAGACCAGCGCAGCCGGAGGGGCGCTAAAAACTACCCCTCCTGGAACCAGCGGGCGTCAGCTCTCAAGCACCCTGCCGTCCACCTTGACGAGGATGTGGGTGCCCTCAACCTTCACCGGATACGTGCGCAAATCGACGCTCACGGGAGCTCCCTGGGCCTTGCCTGTGCGGATGTCGAACAGGCCATAATGGGCCGGACACTCGACATAGCACTCGACGACTTCTCCCTCGGAGAGGAGAGCAGCCTGGTGCGTGCACACGTTCGATGTCGCGTAGTAGCGCCCCTCGAGCCTGTAGATCGCAAGCCTGAGGTCCCCGTGCTCGACGCCGAGAACGTCTTTGTTCTCCAGATCCGCAATATCGGCGACGTGAATCCAAGTCATTCCCGATCCCTGGTTCAAGGCTCTCCCGGTCGCGCCCTATATCACGGAAACCGGCTCCACGCGTCCGAATGTCGTTCTTGCCTCTGTCACGGGCTTGGCGCCAGCATCGTGGTCGGAAGCCAGAGCGCCAGGTCCGGGAACGCGACCACGGCGATCCAGCCGAGAACGAGCAGGAGCACGAACGGCATCGAGCCGGCGACGATCTTTCCGAACGGCGCTCCGGTCACGGCCCGCAGGACGAACAGGTTCATGCCGACGGGCGGCGTCAGCTGCGCCACCTCGAGGAGAATGACGAACTGGATGCCGAACCACACAAGGTCGATCCCGAGCGCGTGGAGGGTGGGCATCACGATCGGGGTGACGATCAGAATCAGCGCGACACTCTCCAGAAACATGCCGAGGATCAACAGCAGGAGACCGACCGCCGCCAGGAAGCCGTACTTCCCGAATCCTGCCGCCGTAACCCATTGCGTGAGCTCCTGGGGCACATGGAGAAGGGTGAGCACCGTGCCGAACATCACAGCCGCGGCGATGATCATGAACAGGATCGCGCTGAGCCGCACCGCCGACAGGGCGGATTCGAAGACGTCGTTCCAGCCGAGATTGCGGTAGACAAGGAACCCGATCAGGAGCGACTGCACGGCGCTGATCGCAGCCGCTTCGGTGACGGTGAAGATACCCAGATAGATCCCGCCGAAAATGACCGGGGGCAGGCTCAGCGCCCAGAGCGCACGGCGTCCGTGCCTGATCACCTCGCCCATGTCGAAACGAGCGGTCGGGCGGGGAACGGCTTTGCCGTCCAGTCCTAGGATGAAGCAGTACAGGGAGAAGATGGCGGCCATGGCGAGGCCCGGAACGACACCCGCGATGAACAGCGCGCTGATCGAGGCATCCGTCACGAGGGAGTAGAGCACCATCGGGCCCGAAGGCGGGATCAGGATACCGAGCGTTCCACCCGCCGCGATGGTGCCCATGGTGATCGGCGTCGGATATCCCATCCGCGCCATCTGGGGAGCCGCAATCGCCGCGACGGTCAGGGCCGTCGTGGCCGATGATCCCGAGATCGCGGCAAAGACCGTGCAGCAGAGCACGGTGGCGATCGCGAGCCCGCCGGGGAGCCATCCCACCAGCGCGTTCAGGAAGGCGTAGAGATCGTCGACGATCTTCGTCCTCACCATGACGCTGGCCATGAAGGCGAAGAGCGGGATGGCGACCAGAAGATAGCTCGACAGCTTCTCGAACATCTGGTCGGCGAGGCCGCCGAAATTTCCGGAGGTCGCCGCGATGAAGGCAAGCGCCGTCAGACCGAGGCCCGCATAGATCGGGACGCCGGTCATCAGGACCAGAAGAAGAATGAAAAGAAGGATCAGACTCATTCGCGGTCGCTCCCGGCCGGTGCGTGACCTCCAGGGCTCTGAACGGGCTCGCCCCGAACGACGCGCAGGAGGCGGATCAGGGTGGCCAACGACAGAAGAATCCCGCCGAGCGGCAGCGCGGCTTCAACCCAGGCTGACGGGATGTCGATCTTGCCTGCGGTCGTCAGCCCGAGATCGGCCGAGAACGCAACCATGTCAGCGCCGAGCCAAGCGAGCGCGAGGCCAAAGACCAGCGCGGCCAGGAGACCGGCGACTTCGACGATCTGCCGCGTCCGAGGGCGAACCATCTCCAGAACAAGGTCGACGCGAATGTTCTCGCCGCGCCGCATGACATCGGCCAATCCCAAGGCAACGGAGAACACGAGAAGGTAGCGAACGGCTTCGTCCGCCCAGATGAGCGGCTGTCCGATCACATACCTGAACACCACCGCAATCGCCATGAGAGCGACCATGGCGAGCACGCCAAGCGCTGCGACGCCTGCTGCCACCGCGCCAAGCCGGTCGATGGCGCGACCAAGGAAATGCATGAAGGTCTCCCGATCAGGAAAGGGGCGGCGCCGAGCGCCGCCCCTGGGCATCACATGCCGCCGAGCTTATCGAACGCGGACAGCACCGCCTTGCCGCCTTCGCCGGTGCGCTCCACGAAGGCCGCCGTCGCGGCCGGCTTCATCGCCTTGGACCACTCGCCGATCCCGTCTTCCTTGACGAGGGTGACGTTCATGCCTTTGGCTTTGAGGCCGTCGATGGCTTCGCGGACATTGGCCGTGCCCATCTCGATTCCTTGCAGCTCGAGCTTGGCGCCGGCCTTCTTCACCTGCTCGCGGACATCCGCCGGCAGTTTCGCAACCCAGGCGGGATTCGCGAGCACGATGCCATAGGCGGTGATGACGTGCGGAACGACGGTGCCGTATTTCTGCACCTCGTTGTAGCGGCGGCTCAGGGCGGCGCTGACATCCGTCAGGGCTGAATCCAGCACGCCCGATTGAAGGGCCTGGTAGACTTCCGAGCCCGGCGTCGAAAGAGGCGAGGCCCCGTTCTTGGCGAGACCTGCGTCGATGATCTGGTTGATGCCCCGGATCTTCTGGCCTGCGAGATCGGCTGGGGAGGCGAGGGGCTTGGCGTTCGAGGTGAAGACGGACGTGTCCGTCTGGAACAGCCAGGCCACCGGCTCGACCCGTTTGGCCCTGATATCGTTGTCCAGCTTGTCCCGCGCCTCGGAAGTGAGGAACGTCTTGGCGCTGTCGGCCCCCGTCATCACGAACGGGATCGACAGCACGTCGACGGTCGGCACGATGCCTGAGAACTGCACCGATACGAGGATCGTCGCCTCGATCTGTCCCTTCGCGACCGCAGGATAGGACTCGCGCTCGGCGAAGGCCTGTCCCGATCCCAGAACCTCCACCTCGACCCGACCGTTCGTTTCGGCCTTGACCGCATCGGCATATTGCGAGGCGAGCTTGCCGAGCGGGTGCTGGGGCGGAAACACGTGCGACAGCCGCATCGTGAAATCCGCCGCGCTCGCGGCCGTGGAGCCGAGAGCTGCGAAAGCGGCTCCTGCGAGAATAGTGAAGAGTTTCTTGTTCATTGTCTTCCTCCCTGTTGTGCCGGCTCGAGGCCGGCGGATGCGCGTAACCCGATTCTCCATCCGCCAGCCCCGTTTCGGGCTGGCGGGTTCCTGTTATCAAGCGGCAGCCGATGAGGGGGAGTCGGGGGTCGTCACGACGCCCTGGGTCATGAGGGCCTTGATATCGGCTTCGGAGAGACCTGCCTCCTGCATGATGTCGACCCCGTGCTCCCCTGCGCGGGGAGGTTGCCGCCTGAGGCCCGGCCGGCCCGTGCGCAAGGAGACCGGGAGCCCCGGCAAGCCTGCTTCATGGGCGGCAGGGGCGCCTCCGGGAGCTCCTTCCGCCGCCGCGAGATCAATCGGCAGCAGCCCCTCCGAGGCCAGCAGATGAGGGTCGTCGAACAGGTCGGACGGACGGGCGATCGGGGCGAAGGGCACGCCCAGCGCCTCGCACCGCGCCATCAGCTCCGCCTTGGGCATCGTGCGGAAGACCTCGGCCACCCGTGGCAGCAGCCGGGGCCGCGCCGCCGCCAGTTGCGCCATCGTCGCCAGCTCTGGATCGGTGAGCAGATCCGTGAGACCGAATGCCTCGCAGAATCCGCGCCACTGGCTGTCGGTGACGACGCCGACGAACACCTGCCCGCTCTCGTCGGCGGAATCGAAGATGTCGTAGACCGGCCAGGGCTTCTTCATGTTCGGATCGCCGAAAGGCTCGGGATCGTGGCCGTCGATGGCGGCTCGCGCCATGTGCTGGGCCATCAGCACCATGTTGGTCTCGAACAGGCCCGATTGAACCAGACCGCCGCGGCCGGTCTGGTCGCGCTCCCTCAGGGCGGCCAGGATGGCGATGGCCCCGAACATCCCGCCCATGATGTCGTTGACCGAGGATCCCGCGCGCAGGGGGCGGCCGGGGGGACCGGTCATGTAAGCAAGTCCGCCCATCATCTGCACCACCTCGTCGAGCGCCGTGCGGTGTTCGTAGGGGCCCGGCAGGAAGCCCTTGAGCGAGCAATAGACGAGGCGTGGATTGATCTCGGACAGGGCCGCGTAGCCCAAACCCAGCTTCTCCATGGCGCCGGGGCGGAAGTTCTCCACGATCACATCGGCGGTCTCGGCGAGCTTGCGGACGAGCGCCGCTCCCGAGGGATGCTTCATGTCGACGCAAATGCTGCGCTTGTTGCGGTTGAAGGTGGGAAAGAAGCCGACTGCCGGACCGGTCAGACGCCGGGTGTTGTCGCCGCGTGGGCCCGGCTCCACCTTGACGACGTCGGCGCCGAGATCTGCCAGAACCATGCCGCAGCTCGGCCCCATGACCATGTGGCTGAATTCGAGCACGCGGATTCCCGAAAGGGGTCCGGGCGCGTGCGGGGCTTCTTGAATCACGGTCTCGGACACGGTCTGCATCTCCAGAACTCTTGGACTCTTGGAAAGGGGTGGCCGCAAAAGCTGCGCGCCGTTAGGCGAGAGCCGCCGATGACGGGCGGTAGGTGCGGGGAATGCCTGCGGCTGCAACGCGCCCCTGCAGCTTTTCGCTCGGAAGCCCGACGCGGAGGATCTCCCGGGCGTCCAGGAGCGCCTGAAGATCGATTCCTGTCGAGAACCCTTCGGATTCCAGGAGGTAGACAAGATCTTCGGTGGCGACATTGCCGACGGATCCGGGCGCGAAGGGGCAGCCTCCCAGGCCGCCGAGCGCTGCATCGAAGCCGCGGATACCCTCCTCGAGACCGGCGAGAACATTCGCCAGGGCGGTTCCCAGGGTGTCGTGAAGGTGCAGGTTGCCGAACATGGCGTCGCCGATCTGTGCGCGCACGGCCCGAACGAGCCGACGGATCTGCGACGGGCTGGCGTAGCCCAGCGTATCGGCGAGCGCGATCACGTCGACGCCCGCCTCGGCCAGGGAGACCGCCAGGGCAATCACGTCGCGCTCGGGAACCACGCCCTGGAGGGAGCAGCCGAAGGCGGTCGAAATGCCCGCCTCGATTCGGGGAGCGTCGACTCCCAGGGTTCGTGCCCATTCGACGACGCGCCTGACTTCGGCAACCTGTTCCGCCCGCGTCCGGCGCACATTCGACTGACTGTGAGCTTCGCTCGCCGACACGGGGAGAACGATCGATTGGGCTCCGGCCGCCGCGGCGTTCTGCGCTCCGCGCAGATTGGGGGCCAGTGCAACGACCCGTAAGTCTGGATGAGCCGCGCGCGCGCACCGTGTCACCTCGGCGGCATCCGCCATCTGCGGCAATGCGGCCGGTGGAACGAAGCTCGCCACTTCCATTTCGCGGATGCCTGCGGATTTCATCGCGGCGATCCACGCGAGCTTGGCGTCTGTCGGCATGATCGCCGCCGCGTTCTGCAAACCGTCGCGTGGTCCCACTTCGCGCACCACGACGGTGTCCGAGTTGGAATTCATCTCCATGGGCTCCTCCGGCGTGCTTATGGCGATTGTTGTTTGTGCGAGGATGCCTCCTCGCATCGGGGACGAGAAGCGCTCATTCGCGGACGAAGCGTGCGTCGTTCGCGAAGGGTCGAGTCGAAAATCGCCGAGTCATCGCCCTCCGGTAGATGCTTTGAGCTTCCGCATTCCGAGAGTCTTTCCATGCCGGGCCGCTGCCTGCTTCTGCGGTCGATGCTTCCTTCTTGGAAAGAGCGCATCGTTCAAGCGGCCCGCTGGATCCGCGCGATCCGCTAGAATGGCGCGTCCGAATAAGACGAGAGGTGGTCGAGGAGAAGGCGCGCCGGCGCGGGGAGCATCGCTACCGGGCGGCTGACGAGCCGCAACTGTCGAAGCGCCCACGGCTCGGCCAGACGAATGCCGGCAAGCCGCAGATCCGGGCTGTAGATGCTGAGAACCCCATCCGGCATGACGGTGATGCCGAGGTCGGCCGCGACGAGCCGGACGGCGGCTTCCACGGTCGCGACGCTGAAGCTGTACCTTGGGCGGCGCCCGAGCCGCTCCGCGGCCTCCGCAAGGAGCAGGGTCAGTGCGCCTGTCTCGATCACCCGAACCAGGGGAAAGTCCAGTGCCTCGGAAAAGCGCAGCGTCTTACGCGCGGCGATCGGGTGATCGGCGGGAACCACCACCAGCAACTGGTCGAAGCGCCAGGGCCGCACCTCCAGCCCCCCCGGGACAGCCCCTCCAGTCGTGATGATGCCGATATCCGTCCGTCCTTCGACCAGGTTCTGGAGGATCGGCAGACTGGTGGTCTCCCCGAGTTCGACGTTGATTCCCGGGTGCCCGTCCGCAAACTCCGTCAAGGCCCGCGCAAGAGGATGCCCGACGATCGACGACAGGGTGGCGTCGAGGCGAACGCTCCCCAGCCTGCCGCCGGCCAGCGCGCGCAGGTCGTCTCCAAGGCGCGTCCCGAAATCCAACATCGAGCGGGCATGTTGAGCGACGAGCTCGCCGGCCGCTGTTGCCGTCACGCCGCGCGCTGCCCGATCGAGCAGCCGCACCCCGAGTTCCGCCTCCAGATCCTGAATGCGTTTGGCCGCGGCGGAGACGGCGATGCCGTATTGCGCCGAAGCACGGGTGATGCTCCCGCACTCGATGGCGGCAAGAAGGATGCGCAGCGTTGTCCAATCCGGCAGTTCCATGGGGGCATAGATCTCAGGACGAAACCTCGTTCGCAAGGAGAATTGCGGCAGACCGCGGCCGTCCGGTCAGCCGCAGGCTTACACAGACGCGCGGCGAATGGCAGGCCTGCACCCATCTCGCCGCAGATCGGTCAGGTTTGGGAGGCGCCTCCGCGCCAAGCCTCGGAGGTGCCGTTAAAGCCGCACGAACGGAGTTCGATCCAGGCGTCGCGCCTTCGGAAGCCCGCGGCAACAGAGCCACGACCGATCCGCCTGCCGATGGCCTTGATGATCGTGGCTGAGATTATTGCAGTTGAGGATGGGCTTGCGACGGGTCGCCGATCCGCACCGTCAGAGTGCCGAGTTTCTCGATCGAGCCGACCAGCCGATTGCCTGCCACGACCGGCCCGACGCCGGCCGGCGTTCCGGTCAGGATGATGTCGCCCGGCTGCAGGGTGAAATATTTCGACAGGTTGGCGATGATCTCGGGCACCTTCCAGATCATCAGCGTGAGATCGGAATCCTGCCTTGTTTCTCCATCGACGGTCAGACGGATCGGCCCCTCGAGCACATGGCCGACCTGATCGACGGGGTGGATCGGGCCGCAGGGGCAGGACTGATCGAAGGCTTTGCCCGCCTCCCAGGGCAGGCCGCTTTTCCCGAGATCCATCTGAAGGTCGCGCCGGGTCATGTCGAGGCCAATTCCGTAGCCATAGATGTGATCGAGCGCCTTTGCGGGCGGGATGTCGCGACCGCCGGTCTTGATCGCCACGACCAGTTCGAGTTCGTAGTGATAGTTGCTCGTCATCGGCGGATAGGGGATCGTGGCTCCGTCCTCGACGATGCTGTCGGCGGGTTTCTGGAAGAAGATGGGAGGATCGCGCGTCTCGTCGCCTCCCATTTCGCGCACATGGGCGACATAGTTTCGGCCGACGCAGTAGATCCTGCGCACCGGAAATTTTTGAGACGTTCCGGCCACGGGCAAGAGCGCGCGAGACGGCGGCGTGATCACGCAAGCGTCGGTATCGATCATCGTTTCCCTCCTGAATCAGCCCGCCAAGCGAGCGTAAACTGGCATAATCGATATTTACCGTGATCAGCTTAGAAAATGTATTTTTTGCGATAGAGCGCAGATGGTCCTTTAGTCTATTCTTGTGATTCAGTTGCTTCGCGCCTGCAGCAATAAACTTGGGTTGTGCAAGAAAAACCGACTCATTCGCTGAGAATTCGACGCGTGATGCAATTCAGTTTCGGGTCAGCGCGAAAAGACTACATCAAAATTGAATATACATTTTTTGACACTGGAGATCATCTCGTACATCATCAGTTGCCGCATCATAAGCGGGCACTGCCAACGAGCAGCAGAATGCAGGAGAGGAAACGCCGATGAAGATGAGAAAAGCTCTTGGTTTAGCCGTAACGCTCGCGCTCGCTCCATGGGCCATGAGCATCGCGAACGCGCAGAATGCGCCGACGAAGATTACGGTGGTTCTTCCAAACCCGTCCGCCGTCAATAACTTCCCGCTCTACGTCGCGATCGGCGAGAAGATGTTCGAGAAGGAAGGGCTCGACGTGAAGGTCGAGGCCGTTGATGGTTCTTCGCAGGTGCTCCAGGCGATGTCCGCTGGCCAGGCTCAGATCGGCCAGCCGGGCCCGGCTCCGGTCATGGCCGCCAGGGCACGCGGCGTGGACGTGGTTTTCATCTACAACCATTTCGCGAAGTCGGTCTTCGGCGTCGTCGTCCCTGAAAAATCGACCATCAAGACGCCGGCCGATCTCAAAGGAGCCGTGATCGGCGTCGGCACGGCCGACGGTGCAGAAGTCGGCTTCACCCGCGCGATCCTGACCGATCTGAAAATGACCGAAGGCAAGGACTACACGTTCCTTCCGGTGGGCGATGGCGGCCTTGCGGCGGCAGCCTTCCTGCGCGGAGACATCAAGGCCTATGCGGCAGCCGTCAGCGACTCTGCCATCATGGAAGCGAGAGGCATCGATCTGCGGGAAATCACTCCCGAGCAGTATCTGAGCTATTTCGGCAACGGCTATGCCGCGATGCGCTCCTTCGTCGAGCAGAATCCGCAGGCCGTCGAGAAGTTCGGCCGTGTTCTCGTCAAGGCGACGGAGTTCGGCCTGAAGCCGGAGAACAAGCAGAAGGTCCTGCAGCACACCAAGGCCGGGAACCCGCAGGAAGGCGAGGATGCCAAATTGTCGGAGGCCCTGTTCGAACAGGTGAAGGACCGGATCGCCCCTGCCGATAAGTCGAAGGGCTGGGGCTATCAGCCGCCTGAGCACTGGGAACTCTGGCACAAGAGCGCAGTGGAATCGGGCGTTCTGAAGTCTCCGCTGCCGGACCTGAAGGCTGCCTACACCAACCAGTTCGTCGAAGCCTGGAACAAGGGTGCGAACTGATGGCGGTTCTCTCAATGGCTGGAGAAGCCGTTGCTCCGGTCGGCCTCACAGGCCGGCCGGTGTATGAGCTGCGCGGCGTGAGCAAGACCTTCGCGCGGCGCAATGTACAGGCACTCGACAAGGTCGATCTGGCGCTGCGGGAGGGCACGTTCTCATCGATCATCGGGCCGAGCGGCTGCGGAAAATCGACCTTGCTCAAGATCATGGCGGGTCTTCAGCCGCCGTCCTCGGGCAGCGTCGTTCTCGAAGGCAAGGCGGTGATGGGGCCGCGCCGGGACATCGGCATGATGTTCCAGCAGGCGACCCTGTTCCCGTGGCGGACCACCATCGAGAACATCGTTCTTCCGATCGAGATCCGCGACGGGAAGGCGGCAGCCCGCGCCAAGCACGACCAGGCACGCCAGCTCCTCGATCTCGTGGGCCTGAAAGGCTTCGAGAACGTTTATCCGAGTGAACTCTCCGGCGGCATGGCGCAGCGTGCGGCGATCTGCCGAATGCTGATCACGGAGCCCGCCGTCCTGCTTCTCGACGAGCCGTTCAGCGCGCTCGACGAGTTGAGCCGCGACTTCATGAACATGGAGCTTCAGAGAATCTGCCTGGAGCGCAATGCGACAGTGTTCCTGGTGACCCACTCGATTCCCGAAGCCGTGATTCTCTCCGACGTCGTCTATGTGATGTCGGCGCGTCCCGGGCGGTTCGTCGAAGCCATCACGGTGGACCTGCCTCGCCCCAGAACCCTCGACATGATGTCGGACCCGCGGTTCGGCGCGCTCGTTCACCGGATCCGCAGTCACCTCGACAAGGGAGCCTTCCAATGACGCAGGCACAAGGCGCTGTCGTTGCTTCCGCCGTCCCGGAACAGACGGTCTGGACGGAGCGTGTCTCCTGGATCGACCGGGTTCCGCGCTGGGTGTCGATGCTGGTTCTTCTCGCGGGCTTCCTGGTTGTTTGGCAGTTCATCTACGTGATCGAGCTCGTTTCGCCGATCATCCTTCCGTCTCCGATGGAGACGATCGAAGATCTCTATGTCGTCGGAAAGAACCTGCTCACCGGCGACTACATGCTCATGGCTCTCTGGATCACGACGCAGGAGGTGCTGCTCGGGTTCGTCATCGCGGTCGTGCTCGGCTTCGGCCTCGGCGTCCTCGTCGGCGAGACGGCCTTCGGCGAGCAGGCGGTCATGCCTTATCTCGTAGCCATCAACACCATGCCGAAAGTGGCGTTCGCGCCGCTGTTCGTGTCCTGGCTGGGATTCGGGATCGCATCCAAGGTGGCGCTCGCGGCTTTCATCGCCTTCTTCCCGGTGATCGTGGGAACGGCGGCTGGCCTGCACGCGGCGGATCAGAACGCCCGCATGCTGTTCAAGACCATGGGGGCGAGCCGTTGGCAGACCCTGGTTCAGCTCAAGCTCCCCATCGGCATGCCTCACTTCTTCTCGGGCCTGAAGAACGCCGCCGTCCTCGTCGTCGTCGGCGCGGTCGTGGGTGAATTCCTGGGCGGCGGCAAGGGCTTCGGCGAACTCATCCGCGTCGCGGCCGCCCAGCTCAACACGCCGCGCGTGTTCTCCCTGATCATCTATCTGAGCCTGCTGGGGCTGGCGACGTTCTGGATCGTGGCCTGGGCGCAGCGCCGGTTCGTCTTCTGGCACAAGGAGAGCGTCGCAGAGGAGACACTCGCACAATAAGGGTCGACAAGGCGCATGTCCCGGCGGTTGACCTCCGCGCATTGCCGGGACATTCCGCTCAGACTTCAACCTTGCGCTGGTCGCGTCATGAACAAGATCGAAAAAATCACTGCGGCAACCTCGGTCTATGAGAGGCTTCGCCAGGACATCCTCAACGGCGAGTTGCGACCGGGCCAGAAGCTCCTGATCGATTTCGTCTCCGAGCGCTATGGCGCAGGCCTCAACCCGGTTCGCGAGGCTCTCAACCGCCTGTCGTCGGAAGGGCTGGTCGAGCGGAAGGATCAGCGCGGCTTCTTCGTGCCGCCGGTGAGCATCGAGGGTTGGCGTGAGCTGGTGAAGACCCGATGCTGGCTGGAGGGCAAGGCGCTTGAGGAATCCGTCAGGAACGGCGATCAGGCTTGGGAGGAGCGCATCGTCGTCGCCTTCCACCACCTGTCCCGCACGCCTTGGAAACTGTCCGAGGAGGATGCGAGCACCAACCCGGCCTGGGAGGAGAGGCACCGCGCGTTCCACCTGGCCCTCATCGTCGCGTGCGGCTCCTCGATCCTGATCGGAATCTGCGGCGACCTCATGGACCAGGCGCAGCGATACCGTTTCATCTCCGTGGCCTCGAGCCACCCCTATCGGAATGCTTTGGAGGAGCATCGAGGAATCATGGAGGCGGCGCTCGACCGCAGGATGGATCTCGCCGTCGAGCTGCTCGTGGAGCATTACCAGACCACCCTCCGGCGCATTGAAGAACAGATCCAGCCTTCGCCCAAGATCAGGCTCGATCCTCCCTCGTCGGCCTGAGAAGGTGAGGGCACCCGCCGTTTCGTCAACCCCAAGTCTCAAACTCACAGGAGCAAGAAGATCCCATGAAGCTGTTGCGCTATGGTTCCCCCGGTCAAGAGAAGCCTGGAATGCTTGACCGAGATGGTAAGATCCGAGACCTTTCGGGCATCGTCGCCGATATTGCCGGTGACGCCCTCACTCCTGCGGGGATCGAGCGGCTGCGCAGCATCGATCCCTCTACGCTGCCGCGTGTCGAGGGGAATCCGCGCATCGGCCCCTGCGTCGGACAGGTCGGCAAGTTCATCTGCATCGGCCTCAACTATTCCGACCATGCGGCGGAATCGGGCATGACCGTGCCGCCCGAGCCCATCATCTTCATGAAGGCGACGAGCGCCATCTGCGGTCCGAACGACGGCATCGAGATTCCGCGCGGGTCCGAGAAAACCGATTGGGAGGTCGAGCTCGGCATCGTGATCGGCAAGGCGGCCAAGTACGTCGACGAGGCACGGGCGCTCGACCATGTCGCCGGATACTGCGTCATCAATGACGTCTCGGAGCGCACCTTTCAGGCCGAACGCTCCGGCCAGTGGACCAAGGGCAAGAGCGCGGACACCTTCGGTCCGATCGGCCCCTGGCTCGTCACGCCGGATGAGGTTCCCGATCCGCAGAACCTGCGCATGTGGCTCGACGTGGACGGAAAGCGTTTCCAGAACGGCAGCACCGAAACCATGGTCTATGGAGCCGCTTTCGTCGTGAGCTATCTGAGCCAGATCATGAGCCTCCAGCCGGGCGACGTCATCGCGACGGGTACGCCACCGGGCGTCGGAATGGGCCAGAAGCCGTCGGTTTACTTGCGTCCCGGCAACCGGGTCCGGCTCGGGATCGAAGGCCTCGGCGAGCAGGAGCAACTCGTCAGGAGCTGGAGCGGGCAGGGCTGAGCCTCTGGAGGACAAGGGGCGGCTTTTCCTGACGAGAGGCCGCTCCACTAAGGTTGTGCGAAGGATCAGGAGGCCTCAGTGAAAATCGGGATCATTGGACTTGGACGCATGGGCGCGGCCCTCGCAACACGACTCCAGAGTTGCGGCCACGACCTCGTGGTTTGGAATCGCACGCCCGACAAGGCCAAGAGCCTGATCGATGCGGGCGCTGTTCTCGGTGACACGCCGGCCGCGTTGGTGGCGCAGACCGAGGCAATCATCACCTGCCTTCGGGACGCGGAGGCGCTGGAGACCGTTTTCAGCGGCGAGCAAGGCATTCTGTCCGCAGATGTGAAAGGCAAACTTTTCATCGAAATGAGCACGGTCCAGCCGAAGATCCAGCGCGCCCTGGCGGAGCGGGTCGCAGCGAAGGGCGGAGCCTATGTGGAATGCCCGGTGAGCGGCTCCACCGGCCCCGCTCGCGAGGGGCGGCTGATCGGACTCGTCGGCGGAGAGACGGAGGATGTCGCCCGGGCCCGCCCCATCCTCGAGCAACTCTGCCGCCGCATCGAACATGCGGGGCCGGTCGGTTCGGGGGCCAGTCTGAAGCTTGCCGTGAACCTGCCGCTCATCGTCTATTACCAAGCGCTGGGCGAGGCATATTCGCTATGCCGTCATCTCGGCATCGAGCCCGAACGGATCATCGACCTGTTCTCCGACACATCCGGCGGCGCCAACATTCTGAAGGCGCGCGGAGCCATGGTTGCGAAAGGAATGCGCGGCGACGATCCCCAGCCCGTCACCTTCGATGTGGATTCATTCCGGAAGGATCTGCGCACGATGGTAGCCGAGGGCGAGGAGCTCGGCCTGTCGCTCCCCGTCGTCGAAAGGGCTCTGTCGGTCTATGACGAAGCAAGCCGCAACGGGTGGGGAGAGCGGGATGGAACCAGCCTTGCTGGATACTGGGCGAGCCGCTCAACCCGCAAGACGGCGGAAACGGGAGCGGAGACCGGCATCTGACCGGCTAGAGCATTTTCGGCGAAGTGGATCCGGTTCGCCGAAAAAGCTCCAGGCTTCCAGGCGTTGCGAGATGACGGAGGCGATTGTGTCGTGTTCCTCGATGCAGTCCTGGAGGACGTGCGAAGGAAACGTTCTCCCGCGTCCCTGCGTCGGATGTGCAGCGCTATGCCAGCTTCCATGAACTTCGGAGCACTCGGCAGTCCTTGCGGAGCGGTGATCTCGTACCCAGCCGGATGAGCGCGCAGAGCGGCCTCCTGTCTGGCGCTGGGGCCGTCACTCCGTCATCAACGGAACACTACGCATTCCAACATTGAAACGATCGAAGGCGAGCCCAGGTCAGAGGGCGGATTCGGTGCTTTGGAGCAGCGCCATGGATTGAGCAATTCGTGCCTTGCTTTGGGAGACCTGTTCCCTCGATTGGGCAACGAGCATGGCGGCGGCGAGACTGGCGCCGGAGCAGACCTGGAACAGCTTGTCCAGCGGTGGATCTCCGTCCGCTTTCCTGCCCTTGCCTGGAAGGTCGATGCGCGCGGAGAACGTCGACATGTTGCGCACGGAAAGGGATCCGCCTTCATCCGGGAGGCGGCATGGGTCCTTCACAGCAGGACCGCTCCTGAGACTGCTCCGATGTTCATCGAGAGCGGCAATGGCCGCCCTGGCATCGTTCAGCCATTGTTCCTTGAGCTGCCGAGGCTCTCGGTCCCAGCCTCGCGCGCAATCCTGAAGGCTGTAGAAAGCGCGGGCGACCGCCTCGATCTCATCCTTGCTCCCGACCATCGCACGTTCCTTGCGCACGTTCCTTGGGTTTCCGTGCAGAACGTAAAAGCAAATTGGTCCGAATTTGGATGATAAGGCCTACTCCCTCCGCAATGATCGCGCGACCATCCTCAGGGAGTAACACAAAGGATCAGGCTCTAGCGAGATCGAGAAGTAGAATGGCGAAATCATTCCTTTCGTACTTATCTTGCTCACATCTTGAAGCGCAGTTCGCCCTACACTGTGAATATAATGATGTCTGCCTTGAATTGCTCATCCAGGTTCAGACCAATGCCACCGGGCGCAGCGGCGGTCTGTACCTGTCCAAGGGAGTGACAGGTGCCCGTCACTATCAGGCCGAAATTCCGGGCAATGTGATAACCCGCCTCAAGGCTGGAGTCTGCCGCAGGATCGGGCTGGTCCTTGCCGGGAACCTGGAACGCAGTGCGAGATCGGCACTCTCGCTGCCGTCTTCACGCAGGAAAGCTCCACCAGCTTCAATCGAGACATCGACGAGGAATGCGGGCTTGAAATCAAAAGTTGCTTCGGCGCCGACGAACATGCCGTGTGCGCTCACGTTGAGGCGCTGCTCGAAGTCGTTCCGGAAGAAGACGGCATAACCCCTGAAGTGATGCGGAAGCCTCCCCTGCACCGGCAGAACCTGTCAGAGTCAGAGGGACAGGGATCGGGAGCAGAAGCTCTGTCCTCGAGCAAGTCTCACGTGATTTGCTTGCAGGATATTTTTGGGATGAGGATGGCTGTGACTTCGCCGTCACAACGCGTGCGGGATTTTCATGAGGACACGGATTGAAGAGCTTAGAACGGGCGGATTTGTGCGCGACCTGCTGCAATTCCTGCAATCTTTGTTGTGAATCGTGGGTTGCAAATCGGGTTCTGGCTCAAGTGCCGACTTGCGTTTCATGTTGAGGCCGGCGGTCGCCGATGAATCAACGACTTAGCTGGATCTGACGGGCAGAATACAGCGGTTCATTTGAGACGGGTTGTACTCGTCGAGTGGTTTCCCCCAGCGTGAAATCATCATTTTTCTTTGTGTTTTCCGCGCTTTTTGTCGGCGCACCGAATCCACTTCGCCAACAAATGGGCTAGAATTCCACAAAGCATGCAGGCTGGCGTCTGCATTGCTCGTCTTGTTGTGGAGTCCAAATTGATCGGTGCCCTTGTTGGCGGGGTGCTGCCGGAAGCCGGTGTGCTCCTCGACGAAGGTCCAGTCCCATACCCGATGGTGGAACAACCTCGGCCCTTGTACGTTTCGATCCAAATTGGGGTACGCTTAGAATCCTATGCCATGCGGTCAGAAATTCTAGAACCAAGCCAAAAGCGGCGTGAGGCGCTGACGTTTTTCATCCTTGCAGTCCTGATTTGGCCCTTCATCGCAGTCGGGATCGTTGCCGGGTGGGGATTTCTCGTCTGGATGTACTATCTTTTCACTGGTCCTCCGGGCCCGGTATGACGGACGCCCGCCATGCCCGACATTCCCGATCCAAGCCGCCGACGTTTCCTGCTCGGCCATCTTACGCCCGCAAGGGCTGCACATCCTTCCTCCGCTGCCATTGATCCGTCCTGTCTCGCGTTTCAGGGGGTGACCTGCATGAGTTGTCGGGATGCCTGCCCGTCAGGCGCCGTGCGCTTCGAGCTTGCCCTTGGCGGCGCCCGTCCACGGGTCGAAACAGACCATTGTACCGGTTGCGGTGACTGTTCCCGGGCCTGTCCTGCGGACGCCATTCACCTCTCAGCCCTCGAGGAGGTTTCATGAGCGGCGAATGCCATATTTCCAGTCTCGTGGTCCACAGCCGTCCGGATTGCGTTCCGATGATCGTGGAGCGTCTCAGCCGGGTCGAGGGTGCCGAGGTTCATGGCGGTCAGGAGACAGGCAAGCTGATCGTCACGCTCGAAACAGAGACCGAGCACCAGGTCGTCGAACGCATCAACGCGATTCAGCTTCTCGAAGGCGTCCTCGCCGCCACTCTCGTCTTCCATCACTTCGAGCCTGTTCAAGAGCGGAAATAAGCAATCATGGATCTTACACGCCGCACCCTTCTCAAGGCCCAAGCCGCCGCGGCGGCGGCAGCCGCCGCGAATGTCGCCCTTCCGGCCGATGCCCAGAACATCGCGGCTGGCGAGGACATCCAGCTCCAATGGTCAAAGGCGCCCTGCCGTTTCTGCGGGACAGGCTGCGGCGTGATGGTGGCGGTAAAGGATGGTCGGGTCGTTGCGACCCACGGCGACATGCAGGCGGAGGTCAACCGCGGCCTCAACTGCGTGAAAGGGTACTTTCTGTCGAAGATCATGTACGGATCGGACCGCCTGACCCAGCCGCTCATGCGCATGAGGAACGGGCAATTCGCCAAGGATGGTGAGTTCCAGCCGGTCTCGTGGGATCAGGCCTTCGACGAGATGGCCCGGCAGTGGAAGCGCGTGCTGAAGGAGAAAGGGCCCGAGGCCGTCGGCATGTTCGGTTCCGGCCAATGGACCATCTGGGAGGGTTATGCGGCCTCCAAGCTCATGCGCGCGGGCTTTCGCACCAACAATCTCGATCCGAATGCCCGGCACTGCATGGCCTCGGCCGCCGTCACCTTCATCCGCACCTTCGGCATGGACGAGCCGATGGGGTGCTACGACGACTTCGAGCACGCGGATGCCTTCGTGCTCTGGGGCTCGAACATGGCGGAGATGCATCCGATCCTCTGGACCCGGGTGACCGACCGCCGCCTCAGCCATCCCCATGTGCGGATCGCGACGCTCTCCACCTACGAGCATCGCACAACGGATCTGTCCGACATGGCGCTGATCTTCAAGCCGGGCTCGGACCTCGCAATCCTGAACTACATCGCCAACTACATCATCCAGACCGGAGCGGTGAACCGCGAATTCGTGGAGAAGCACTGCAACTTCCGCCTGGCCAATACCGATATCGGCTACGGCCTGCGGCCCGACAACGTACTGGAGCAACGGGCTCAGCACGCCAACGATGCACAGGTCTCTCAAGCATCGAACTTCGACGACTACGCGAGGCTTGTCAGCCAATACACCGTCGAGAAGGCCTCCGAGCTGTCCGGTGTACCAAAGGAGCGTCTTGAGGCTCTGGCGCGCCTCTATGCCGACCCGAAGACCAAGGTCATGTCGCTCTGGACCATGGGATTCAACCAGCATGTGCGCGGCGTCTGGGCCAACCACATGGTCTATAATCTGCACCTGCTCACGGGGAAAATCTCCGAGCCGGGCAACTCTCCGTTCTCGCTCACCGGCCAGCCTTCGGCCTGCGGCACGGCTCGTGAGGTCGGCACCTTCAGCCACCGCCTGCCCGCCGACATGCAGGTCAACAATCCCGAGCATCGCAAACATGCGGAGGAGCTGTGGAAGCTGCCGCACGGATTGCTGCCGGAGAAGGTCGGCTACCATGCCGTGCAGCAGGACCGCATGCTCAAGGACGGCAAGCTCAATGCCTACTGGATCATGTGCAACAACAACCTCCAGACGGCGCCGAACACCAACAACGAGACCTATCCCGGATACCGGAACCCAGCGAATTTCGTGGTGGTCTCCGACGCCTATCCGACCGTCACCGCCATGGCGGCGGACCTGATCCTGCCCGCGGCCATGTGGGTGGAAAAGGAGGGAGCCTACGGCAATGCGGAGAGGCGCACCCATTTTTGGCACCAGCTCGTCAACGCGCCCGGCGAGGCACGTTCCGACCTCTGGCAGCTGATGGAGTTCTCCAAGCGCTTCACCACGGACGAGGTCTGGCCGCAGGCGATTCTCGATGCCAATCCGGACTTCAAGGGCAAGAGCCTGTTCGACGTGCTCTTCAGAAACGGCAATGTCGAGAAGTTCCCCCTGTCGGAGATCGACCCCGCCTACGAGAACCGCGAGTCGAAGGCCTTCGGATTCTACGTTCAGAAGGGTCTGTTCGAGGAATACGCCAGCTTCGGCCGCGGCCATGGTCACGATCTGGCGCCCTTCGAAACCTACCACGAGGTGAGGGGGCTCCGGTGGCCCGTCGTCAACGGCCAGGAAACGCGCTGGCGCTACCGGGAGGGCTACGATCCTTACGTGGAGAAGGGCAGCGGCCTGCAATTCTACGGCAACCCGGACAAGAAGGCCAACATCCTCGGGGCACCTTATGAGCCGCCGGCCGAGGCTCCCGACGGCGAATACGATCTCTGGCTCGTCACCGGCCGCGTGCTGGAGCATTGGCATTCCGGCTCCATGACCCTGCGCGTGCCGGAGCTCTACAAGGCATTCCCGGGGGCGGTGCTGTTCATGCATCCGGACGATGCGGCCAAGCGCAACCTGCGCCGCGGCCAGGAGGTGCGGCTCGTCTCCCGCCGTGGGGAAATCCGCACCCGTGTCGAGACGCGCGGGCGCAACAGGATGCCCCCTGGCGTCGTCTTCGTTCCATTCTTCGACGCCAGTCAGCTCATCAACAAGGTCACGCTCGACGCAACGGACCCGATCTCGAAACAGACCGACTTCAAGAAATGCGCCGTGAAGGTCGTCGCGGCCGCGACTGCGGATGCCGGGAGCCTGCCATGAAGCGGATCGTCTTTGCCTTCCTTATCGGCGCCGTGCCCTGTCTCTCTGCGGGTGTCCTTCTGGCGCAGGATGCTCCCCGCCTGCGCGGGCCGGACCCCTTCACCAAGGAAACCCCGGCTCCGCCCATGCAGCGTCAGGTCACGGACGATGTCCGCGTGCGCCGGAACTATCCCGACCAACCTCCAGTGATCCCGCACGCAATCGAAGGTTACGCCCTCGACCTGAACGCCAACAAGTGCATGTCCTGCCATGCCCGCAAGTTCACGGAGCAGAGCCAGGCGCCGATGATCAGCGTGACGCACTACCAGGACAGGGCGGGGAATACTCTCGGGGGACTGGCGCCACGGCGCTATGTCTGCGTGTCGTGCCATGTCCCGCAGACGATGGCGAACCCCCTCGTGGAGAATATCTTCACTGACATGGATGCCATCGCCGAGCCCGAGCGGCAGCCTGAACGGGGGCGGCGCTGATGGCGGCGGGGATCACGCGAGCATGGGGCTGGTTTCGGGCAAACCCCTGGGTCAGGACGGCACTGAAGCCGCCGGTCTATCTCAGCCTCGGCTTTCTCACCCTCGGCGGCTTCGTCGCCGGCGTCATTTTCTGGGGCGCCTTCAACACGGCGCTGGAGCTCACCAATACCGAGAAGTTCTGCACCAGCTGTCATGAGATGAAGACCAACGTCTTCGAGGAGCTGAAGGGCACGATCCACTTCACGAACCGCTCGGGCGTGCGCGCCACCTGCCCGGATTGCCATGTCCCGCACAACTGGACCAACAAGATCGCCCGCAAGATGCAGGCCTCAAAAGAGGTGTGGGGGCACATCTTCGGATCGATCGACACCCGCGAGAAGTTCCTCGCCCTGCGCAAGCATCTCGCCGAGCGGGAATGGGAGCGCATGAAGGCAAACGACTCCCTGGAGTGCCGTAACTGCCACAGCTCGGAGTCGATGGACCTAACGAAACAGAACCCGCGCGCGGCTGCCGCGCACGAGCGCTTCCTGTTTACGGGTGAAAAAACCTGTATCGACTGCCATAAGGGCATCGCGCATCGTCTGCCCGATATGTCGGGCGTTCCCGGATGGCAGTAAGCCCATGAATGCTTTCAGATCTATCGTTCTCATCGTCGCGCTCGGAGCCGCGCTCCCTGTTGTTTCCTCTGCTTCGGCGCAGAGCCAGGGGGCATCCGGCGCCGCTGCCCAGACCCGCTCCGTCGAGCCGCAGGAATTCCTGCGGCTCGCCTATAGCTCGGCCTCCCTTCAGAGCCAGGCCGCCACGCTGGCCGCTGGCAGGGACACAAGACCCGAAGTTAAGGGATACGCCGCCGCCGCGGCCGATTTTCGCGCCAACCTCCTGCAGCGGATCGAAGCCTTCGCCCGGGAGCGGAGCATCCCGCTTCCATCCGTGAAGGAGTTTGAGCATCAGGTCATCATCGAGAACTTGGAGCCGCTCGATTATCTCGCCTTGAGTCGGCGCTACGCGGAGGTGCAGGTGCAAGCCCTGGAGCAGGAAATCGAGATCTACCGGGCGGCGAGCCAGAGCGCAGATCAAGGTGTCAAAGCTTTCGCGTCCCAAACTCTCCCGGATTTGGAGCGGCAACACTCGGAAGCCCGAAAGATGCACGAGGCCGTCAAGCCTTGAACCATCAGAACGCCCTTGCGGTGGAACGCTCCCCTTGTGACGGGGCGGCCGGCCTGATCTCCATCGAGGAAGCCCGGACTCGGGCGGCGGCTTGCGCGATACCTGTCGCGGAGACCGAGGATGTCGCCGTCAGTCAGGCCCTCGGGCGGATCGTGGCTCGACCTGTTGCCGCAAGCCTGCCGCTGCCGCCCTTCGACCAATCGGCCATGGACGGTTATGCCTTGGCCACGGGGGATGGCCTCCCGGCGGGTTCCGTCCTCACGGTGACCGGACGTATGGCCGCCGGTGACAGAATGCAGGCGCTGCCGCGTGGGGCCGCCATGCGCATTCTGACAGGCGCCATGATTCCGCCCGGCGCCGACGCGGTCGTCATGCAGGAGAACGTGACGCGGGCCGGAGGAAAGATCATTCTGTCCCGCATGGCGCGGTTTGGCGACAACATCCGCCGCCGCGGGGAGGACGTCCAGGCTGGTGAGATTCTGCTCGCTGACGGCGTTCGCATCGACCCACGCCATGTGGCGCTCCTGGCGGCTCAGGGGCATGACCGGGTTTGCGTTCGTCGAGCTCTGCGCGTGGCGGTGCTCTCGACCGGCAACGAACTTCACTCGCAGGACGAGGCACTGTCCGAGGCCTCTTGTTTCGACTCGAACCGGCCCATGATCCTCGCCCTGGTCCGTCAGGCTGGGGCTTTGATCGTTGACGGCGGCATCGTCCGAGACGATCCCCGGCTGATCGTGCAGACGCTCAGGCGGCTTGCTGCCGAATGTGACCTGATCGTCAGCACAGGCGGCGTCTCGGTTGGCGACGAGGATTATTCCCAGCGGGCTCTCACGATGGCAGGCGGCGCGGGCGAGCAGCTTCGGATCGCGCTGAAGCCCGGTAAGCCCGCAGCAATTGGCCGGATAGGGCGGGCGGTCTACCTGGGATTACCTGGAAATCCGGTTGCCGCCCTGGTCTCGTGGCTGCTGCTGGGCGGGGCCGTGCTCGCTGTCCTGGAGGGCCGTCAGGTGCGGCCTCTGGCCGGCCTGCGCCTGCCTTTGGCACATGTTTTCGAACGGCGTCCCGGACGTACCGAATTCGCGCCGGCCCGCCTTGTTCAGACCGCCGATGGTCAGGCGGTCGAAATCCTGGGGCGCGGGGGATCCGCACGGCTGAAGCCGCTCGCGCTGGCCGACGGGCTGGTGCGCATCGACCCGCTCCATGCCCCGGTTCAGCAGGGCGATGCGGTTATCTTTCATCCGTTCCGGGACGGCTTCTCGGCCTGATCGAGCGCCTGGGAAACCAGGGGCTCGTCGCGGACGGACGCTGGTCTTCATCAGGTCGGAGATTCCTGCGAGCGTTCCATGTCGCGATGGCCGCGCCACCAGCAAAGCTGGCAAGAGCCACAACGGTAATGATCCCACTCCCTTGTCGGCCGACCTCCCAGCTGGCGAGCCCGGCGCCCACCCGCAGAGCGACGGAGGCGTGCAGCAGGAGCAGGGGGATGTAGAGGAAGGAGGCTTAACCCACCCGGATCCGCGCCACAGCCGGCAGGATGATGAGCGCATGTCCGAACACCATCGAGAGGACGAATCCGATCAGGATGGCATGCAAGGCGATGTCGTACCCGTAGGCAAAACCGCCGGCCGAAAAGGCGATCAGGACCGTTCCAGCCACACCCAGCCATGCATAGCCAGCCAGCATGCAGAAGCCCATGAAGCGTGGCTGACGCGTCCGCCGGACATTCAGGCGGGCGATGTCGTGCCGCAGGAGCCAAAGGGTGGAGACGAGCAGGGAAGATCCGACCAGGATGGCGCCACTTTCGGTCATGATGCCCCTCTGTGCACCCATCACGAGCAGGCTGACGGCGAACAGGAACAGGACCTCGCCACCCCGCCGCCGCGGCATGAGGCGGCTGAGTTCCAGGCGCTCACCCACGATGGTCAGGATCAGGAACGCCAGCCACCAGCCCACCAGGTCCGATATCGAATTGCCCACAAGCCATAGGACATTTCCGGCCAGCCACGCGAGCGCGCCAAGCAGGAGAATGCCCGTAAACAGGGCCGGCTGCTGGATCGTGATCAGCAACGACCCGCCAGCCAGCATGAGGGCTGCGGCCGTGTACGCTCCGGCCCCTATGGGCTCCGGCGCACCGGCAATCAGAGCCAGCGTTCCCAGCCCGGCGAAGGCTGGGGCGGCGTAGCTCCATCTTTGGCCCAGCGCGACCGCGCGTTCCAGGCTGATCAGGGTCCCGAACAATCCGGAGATCATCAACGGCCCATGCAGGGCGGCAAGGGCTGCGCCATGGGCCAGCGTCCAGCCGAGCCGCCCCGCCGCACCCCACAAACCGGCAATCAAGGCCAAGGCGCCGAGAGCCAGAAGAGTGATGCGCACACCTATGCGGGGCCGGGAGACGGCTCCGATGGCGGGGACGCCTTTCATTGCGCCTCCTCTCGGGGAGGACGGCCAAGGAGCTCCAAGCCCCGTTCGGTGATGCGCTCCGGGCTCCAGGGTGGGTTCCACACCATTGTGACGGCGATCCGTGCCGCATCCTGAAACCGGCGTGCCAGACGCTCGCGCGCGTCTTCTGCGATGATCTCGCCGAGCGGACAGGCTCTGGTCGTGAGGGTGAGCGCCACCTCGATGCCGTTGGCGTGGCGGGTCGCCTGATAGACGAGGCCGAGATCGACCACGCTCAGGCCAACCTCTGGATCCATAACCTCCTGGAGGCAATCCAGGATGTCGGGATCGAGCGGCAGAATGCCGGTTGGGTATCGGGTCATGACTTTCCCCTCTTGAGAGGATTCGACCTTCACCTGCGGATCCGGATTCCTCTTTGCCCCTGCGCAAATGTTCCGGAAAATTCCATGAGACTGGCGGCAGAGCGGACAGCCGGGACAGTCGGGACCCGTTGTTGTGCCGGGCCTGCTAGCCGGACGAACCCTCGGCGAGCATGAACAGTTTGTGGGGTTCGCGAACGACGATCCTTTGCCGTCCCCCCTCAACCAGCCCCTGACTGTCCCAGGCGCTCAGGACACGGCTTACGGTGTGCAGCGTGGCTCCAGTCATCTCGGCCACATCCTGGCGCGTGATCGGAAAATCGATCTGGACCCCTGCTTCGACCTTCCGACCGGCTTGCTGGGCGAGGCGGAGCAGCGCGTGCGCGATGCGGCGCTCGACCTGCTCCGTCGACATCTCAACGACCCGGGTATGGGCGTCCTGGAGCCGGTTGCCCACCGTCTGAAGCGTATTGATCGCCAGTCCAGGGTGCGTGGCCACGAGACGCGGCCACGCGGCGGACGGCCAGAGCAGAGCGACGCTGTCCTCCACCGCCATCGCGGTCGCCGGATACGTGCTTCGCCCAATCGCCATGGCCACGCCGAAGACCTCGCCGGGCGCGACGAAGCGGACGACGACCTGCTGGCCATCGGGGGTGAGCTTGAAGACGCGCAGATGGCCATGCAGAAGGATAAAGAAGGAATGCGCCTCCTCGTCCTGCTGGAACACCGCTGTCCCCTTGGGATAACGCACAGAGCGGGCCTCGGACAGCAGGGTGTCGAGGTCGGCGTCCCTCAGACCGGAGAACAAGGGCAGTCCCTTGATGAGGGAGCGGTCGATGCTAGGCACGGGCTTTCTCCTGCATGGCTGGAAGGCCCGCCTGAAACCCGGACGGGACTTTCAATGAAAACCCATACGCCGTTTGCTCCTGTTGCGAATTGATCCTGCTCAAGCGGAAAAGGCCCGGGATGAGGCCCGGGCCTGGGGGTCAGGCCCGGACTTTTCATCAGATCGGATCACTTCGGTCAGTGACCGCTGGTCGACATGGCCGACTTCTCGGGGTTGTGGTCTTTGAAGATCGCGGCGTTCTCAGGACCTTCCACCTGAA